>JBPCJT010000024.1:0-19368 GCA_051005015.1 Gemmatimonadaceae bacterium
CGCGCCGCGCTCGATGGGAAGTTGGGCCACGCCGAGCGATCCTGCATATGCCGCAATGTGCAGCGGACGTTGCCTTTGGCCATCTTCCACATCGGGAGACATTCCGAGGTCGAGCAGTAACGCCACCACGTCCGCGCGGTCGCGCTTGGCCGCCGCGAACATTGCCTCCGGTGAGCGCAGGTATTCCGGGTGCTGTACGATTAGCGCCTTCACTTTGTGGCGATCGAGCTGCAGACAGGCCGCAGCAAATGCTTCGATACCCTCGAGCACTACCACGCTCGGCGTCGCTCCGTACCGCGCGAGCAGGGCGGCCACCGCGGTGAAGCCGTTACGCAATGCTTCTTCATACAGGGTGCGCTGTGAAAGTCCCTGGTCGCGCGGGGGAGCCGCGTTCGGGCTCGCGCCGTGCGCCAGGAGCCACTCGGCGAGCGCGACGTCGTTTTTCCTTACCGCGATGTTGAGATGCCAGCGCGCGCCGTTGCCGTAGTCACCCATGTCGAGCATCTGCCAATTCGGATCGTCCCAGTCCGCCTGGCGACCCAGCTTCACCGCCTGTCCGTAGATGAGCTCGAGAAACCAGAGGACGACGCCGTGAAAGGCGATATTGTAGACGACCTGCATATCGTACGGCTCGGCGCCTCGCTCCAGCAACAAGCAAGTGAGTGCATCCCGCTGCGGATGGGGCGGCCGATCTTCTTCGCCCTCCCCGATGACACCAACGAGCGGCGTGTAGCAGCTGTCACCAGCCATGAAATAAGCGTTCGGATCCGCGCCGTGGTCGAGCAACATGCGCGCTAGGGCGACGGCGTTGTCGTTCGCAGCCGCGAGCGGGAGTCGCGTGAAGCAGAGGTACAGGAGCGGCTCCCACCCTTTTGGTCCGATGTCTCTGAACAGATCGCCAGCGTGCCCAGCACCGGCGCGATCGCGGCCGGGCGCGGAACTTTTCTCCGAAGCAGCCTGCGGCCGTGCCCGCAGCACGCGCTCGGCTTCCTCCAGATCGCCGCACACGATTGCCGTGCAGATGCTGTCGCGCGCGACCTCAGGATGCCGCCGCAAGATGCGCATGGCGGTATGCCGAGCCATGACGAGAGCGGGACCGCCACGCACGTGGTGATCGGGACAGGCGTTTTCCAGAAACAGCGCGATTCGTTCCGCCTGACTCATGCGCATGGCTTCATCGCCGGCGATTTGCTTGCGATCCCTGGGTGGCACGGGTTGCGAGATCAGCCCGGCTGCCGGGCCAGTGGAAGATCCGCTCTTGGTTGCGATCCAAAGCGAAGAACGTGGCCATCCGGGTCTTCCACCTTCATCTCGTATGCCCACGGATAGTTCGTCGGCTCTTGGCGAATTTTGGCGCCACTGGCCTGGTACTCGTCGTAAAGAAGACCGACGTCCTCGACGCCGATCCACGCCCAGGTCCCGGACCGTCCCTGGTTGCCCTGGCAAAGGTAGATGCCTGCGGCGTCGCGAGTTACTGTGGTGAAATCATCGGTGCCCCAGTCGGCGCTCTTGAACCCGAGTACCTCGACGTAGTACCGGACACTGACCGCCATATCCCTCACGCTCAGGATCGGCTCTGCGCCTTCGAATCGCGCCTTACTGTCAATCGTGCCAGGCATCGGCCCGAAGCGGCGGATTGCCGCGCTCGAGGCGATCACGGGGACGACCTCGAACTGAATAAGGTCCCGCCAGGCGGCCATCCATTCCTCGAGCAGCCCGGGCTCATCACACTCCATCAACTGATAACATCGCCGGCCATCGGCGCTCACGACACTGCTCACATAGTAGAGCCCATTGGGCGCGAGTCGGCCACGCTCGTGAAATCGCGCGTAGACCGGCCCAGGTCCATGCGTAAACGTTTCAACGATCATGTATTCCATCGCATCGTCGCGCTGGTGGTGTCGAGTATGCAACCTGCGGTGCGGTTCCAAGCGCCGGAGTACACAGTATGAGTGTTATCTAGTGCTCTGTTGAGGCAGTTCGCCTCGCGTGTAATTTGCCCAGCTACTGAAGTCCTTTCTTCTTGAGCCACGTGGCCTGCTTGCGTTCATTATCCTGCTCGTGAGCGAGGGCACGTCGGTCGATGCCAGCGTTGCCAGGGTCGTTTTTTGTGACGTCGCCAAAACGCGGTATCTGCCGATGGTCGAAGCCATCCACAATCTTCAGTGCGAGATCGGCCATCGTGCTCGCTACCGACGACACGGCCGCTGCGCCGATATCTGCTCGGGCGTGACGTGGCGATCCAACGTAGCCTTGCCAGCCGGCTTGCTCCGCTTTCGGAATGAGCTCGCTGATGCTGCCTCCCGTGATCGATCGTGCGTTCACATAACCCCCTGCGACCAAACTTGGCCGAAGGAAGAGATGATGCTGGTTTCGATAAGATCGGCGTGCACGCCGAACCCGTTTTCTGCCCGCTCAGCCTCACTGACTTTCTGAGCAGCCACCACCTAGCTCCCGATGACGGGCATCAAGCCGACCAGGTGGACCATTTGCCGTCCCTCGCGAGGGTTACGCCGACTCGAAATGTGGGCTGATGACGTCAATGCAGCCAGTTCCCTTGACAGTTGCAACGACTAGTCAAGGTAAGCGCAGAACGGATCCTGCACGTTGCGCGCGAAACGCTCGCTCGGAGCTGCGCGAGATCCAGAAGCACGATCGCAACGCCACCGAGAATGCCGGCAAGGGCGCTTCCCGTGCACTGAATTGCTTTATCGCAGGCCGCCTATCCAGGGCTGCAGTGCGGCAAGGAGCCATGCGAGACTGGAAAGCGTGTAGACGGCACGTACGGCAACATCGTGCTGTATCCCGCCGCGGGAATTCGGCCGACCGCGAAAGTGACCCGTGTGAACGCCCAGTTCGGCCTCGATCTGCCGCCCGCGTCCAACGAGGTCGTTGTAGAGGTCGTTGTTGCGTAAATCATATAGCCTGACCGCCCCGGTGAAGAGCAGCCCAAGTATTCCGATTCCGGCCCTATCAGCCGGCAACAGGGAATCGGCACCATGGCTCGCCGAGAGCAGGGTGATCAGAACTGCCACAGAGACGATGGGGAGAAGGCCCAGTAGCTTGAACCGCACATCCGTAAGTGTTCGCCAGCCGCTGCAGATTTCTCCGTAGACGGCGAGGAGCACAGCCTGGCGCTGCGGGTCCAGCTCCCAGGACGCACACTTCAGAGCCGGGAGAGGCTTCTTATCCTCGTAGGTCCGCTCGGCCAGCCAATTCTCAGGCGGTACCCCACCCTTCCAGGCTTCAGGAGGCTGAAATCGCGTGACCGCTTCGGGCACTGGGGGCACGGCTGTCGACATGGCATACCTCCTGGACTGAAGGACCCTTTGGTTCGATGAAACAGCAATCATTCAGTCATCTATGCTGCGAAAAAAAGCACTAGGCGCTGCGGGCGCTCTCAGGAGTTCGCTCTTTCAGTTAGCGAGACCTCACTGTTCAGCATTTTGCTGCCCAATTACTTACGCGCTGGCAAGTAGCGGGATTATTTGGTAATTACAGGGGCATTAGTATTATTGTTATAATAATAATAAATAGACGGCTCAGCTGCTGACAACGGCATTTGGCCTTTCGGAGCTGGCCACTTTGCTGCACAGCCCCTCCTTCCTCCCCTCAGGCTGGCTTCACTGTTTACTGATCACTGTGCACCGGCACGTTGCCTTTACTCGCCGGCGCTGCGGAATGCTCATCAAGTGCTGCCGGCTGAAGCCTTCGGACGTCGTGCAACCGCGTCCCACGCCAGAGCGCGACGCCAACGGTGATTGTCCAGACCAGTTGCAGCGGCAGCTTCGCCCCGCCGAACACCGGGAAGGTCCAACCCGGCAGCCGCCCTTCGCCCGCGGTCACGATGGCATCGCAGGCCGCCGCGACGCCGAGCGCCAGAGTGAGCGTACCCAGCCGCGGGCGAGCCCCCCGGAGCGGTCGCGCAATACCGAGCCACCAGACGGCTGAGAGCGCGAGGAACGCAGGCTCCAGCCCCGCCGGCCACCACCGTGCGAGCGCAGCCACCCCCCAGAGCCCGAGTGAAAATATCCCGGCAGCGGTTGCCGCCGGCACCACGCGGGGCGCCGAACGCCGCAGGGCCCGGCAGAGGGCAAGCGCTGCCGGCACGACGAGGCCGGTCCAGGTGACGAGCAATCCGGTTCCCAGCCAGCCCCACGCGGCGTTCGGACCCGAGCGCGGCCCGTCCAGCGCGCCGCCGGTGGAAGCGTCGAGCACCACCCAGGTTAGCCACGCCGCTGCTGCCACGAGGGCGGCCAGCCCCGCCCGCCGGTCGCCCAGCGAGTCACCACCGGAGGATTTGGAAGACTGCCCAGGCACTGAATGGTCCACTAGCCTCACCAAAGCGCAGGAAAGCGAGCGAGCAATCTACTACTGGAGCATCCGCCTCATCCACTGCGCAGGCCGCTCCGGAGCACCTCCTCCACCGCCTGCGCGAATTGGTCGACCTCCGCGGCCGCGTTGAACACGTTCGGCGCCACCCGCACACCCGGTGGTCCGTCGTAGTCGGTGGCGCCGAACGGGCGCACAAGGACGCGGTGACGCTCGCGAAGATGCCGCACAAGGACCACGGGCTCGATTCCGTCGACGGCAAACGCGCCAACACCGCAGGCGCGATCCGCGTCGGCAGTCGTCAGCAGACGGATGCGCGGGTGGGCAGCGAGGCGATCCACCCAACGACGCCGGAGGAAGCGGAAGCGCGCCGCCTTGCGTGCGGTTCCAAGCTGCTCGTGGAAGGTGAGTGCCTGCGCCAGGGCGAGCACCGGGGCCGTGGACTGTCCCCCAACCCACTCAAACTTCCGAATGTCGTCGCGCGGTCCCCACGCCGGCGTTAAGGGCCAGACGTCCTTGATGAGCTCCCGCCGCGCGTAGAGAAACCCGGTTCCCAGCGGCCCCATTAACCACTTGTGACCACTCGCGCCGTAGAAGTCGCAGCCGATCGCGCGCACGTCTACTGGCACATGCCCTGGTCCGTGCGCCCCGTCGACGATTGTGAGCACCCCCTTCTCCCGCGCCGCCCGGCAGATATCGGCAAGGGGAAGCAGGTGACCAGTGAGCCACGTGACGTGCGAGATCAGGAGCACCCTCGTCCTCGGCTTGATCGCGCCCTTAATGAGATCGACCACCTCGCCAGGAGCCGGATGCGGCCCTGCAAGGCGCAGTTCCGTATGGATGATCCCATCACGCTGCACACGCTGCTGCCACGTGTTCCACATCGCCCAGTAGTCTTCACTCGTGCTCAACACCTCGTCGGCGGGCCGCAGGACAAGCCCGAGCTGGACAATCTGGAGCGCCTCGGTGGCGCTCCGGGTGAGCGCGAGTTCCTCGGGCTCACAGCCGAGGAGTGCGGCCGCACGCCGCCGAACGGCTTCGCGTGCGGGCTCCGGACCATCCTCGGGCCAGTGCCCGAAGTGCAGAGGCGCGCGGTTGGTCCGGCGCACTGCGCGGTCGAGGACATCGAGAACGGAACCGGGACTCGGGCTGTAGCCGTGATTGAGATTGACCAACCCAGGCTCTAGCGCGAACGCCTGCCTTACACCGCGCCAGAATGTCTCGTCGCGTGCGACTTCCTCCGGTTCGGCGAACTGGGCGGCTGCGATCGTCTCGGAGAGCCGCTCAGTCCAGCCTGGGCTCCAGCCCACGGGCAGGCCAGCCAGTGTGGCGGCAGCCGCGCCACTGGCGCCAAGAAAGGTCCGGCGGGTCGTCAATGTCTGTGTCACTTCCCTGCGGGGAACCCGTTAGGCCGGTTTGACGTTCCGGTTCGTGCGGAACATGTTGCGCGGATCCCATCTCGCCTTCACCTCTGTCAGCCGCTGGAGTCCCTTGCCGAGCGCTGCCTCGATGCGCTCGGGACCCTCGTCCTCAGTCAGGAAATTGACGTACGTGCCGCCGGTCGAGAACGACTTCATGTCGTTCCACGCCTCGCGTGCCCATTGAATGTTCGCCGTGTCATCGCCGGCCTGCTCCCACGAGCCCGCCAGATTGAGTACGTAGCGCGCGTCCCGATTGCCTACTGGTGCGCGCTCCTCGTCGAGTCGGTTCAGAGCACCGCCGAGCTGGAACAGGACGACGGCAGAGTGAGGCGATCGGATTTTTGCCGCATGCTCGATGACCTTCTCGCACAGGTCCGGCTCGATGCGCGAGAGGTATTCGCTCTTCCAGTAGTAGCGCCGGCCCTTCGGCTGCGTAGCGTCGAGCAGGGTCTGCATCTGCGCGTACGGGCGACGCACAAGTACGTCACCAATAGGGTTGCCGAACGACTTGATTGGCGCGACTACCTTCTCGCCCTCAGCCGGTTTCCCGCTGTAGCAGGCGAGCAGCGCCACGATCGGCTTGCCGTGCATCTCCTTCGGAAGCCACGGCGCAGGGGGTGCCGGCCGCATGAGCGCGATGAGCGTGAGCTCCGGCGGGGCCTCCTCAGCGAGCGTCCGGTACAGCTCGAGCACCCTGGGCGCCTCACTTGCAGGCCACGCTACGACACCACCGACGACCTCCGGGCCGACAGAATGGAGCACGTAATCGATTCCGGTGACGACACCGAAGTTCCCTCCACCACCCTGCAGCCCCCAGAAGAGATCAGCGTTCTCGTCGCTGCTCGCCCGCACCACCTGTGCGTCGGCGGTCACGACGTCCATCCCGACGACGTTATCCGACGTCCAGCCCCAACGCCTCGTCGGGGAGCCGAACCCACCGCCCAGGGTGAGTCCCGCGATGCCCGTTAGCGATACGAAGCCGAGCACAGTGGCGAGCCCGTGCACCTGCGTTTCGCGGTCCACGTCGCCGAGCAGGCAACCAGCTTGCGCGCGGGCGACTTTCT
Source organism: Gemmatimonadaceae bacterium (assembly GCA_051005015.1). Lineage (GTDB taxonomy): Bacteria > Gemmatimonadota > Gemmatimonadetes > Gemmatimonadales > Gemmatimonadaceae > JACMME01. The sequence goes on from JBPCJT010000024.1 coordinate 6,818, forward strand.
TGTGTGGGTCGACCCACACGCCACGCATGAGCGACATGTCGAGCATCAGCGCACCATCGGCCGTGGCCAGCCCCGCGATATTGTGTCCTCCACCCTTGATGCTGAGCAGAAGCTCATGTTCGCGCGCAAACTGCACGCACGCGATCACGTCGGCGGTGCCGAGGCAGCGCGCGACGGCGGCGGGCTTTCTGTCGATCATGCTGTTCCAGACGGTTCGGGACTCGTCATAGCCGGCTCCGTCAGCCCCGAACAGCGGCCCCCGCAGACGCAGCTTCAAACCGTCGAGCAACTCCTGTTTCAAATCGATCTCGCGACCTTGTATCGTCTTCGCTTTCACTGTCCGGCTCCTTTCTGAGTTGCGCCCAGCACAGAAATTGAGTTGGAACGAAGCGGTTGGCAATCCACGGCGACGTGGCCGCCAATGTCGACGCGTTACGTTGCCGCTGTGAGCCGTGCGCGGTGGCGTGCGCAGCTGCACATGGCCTTCACCGTGTCCCGCGCCGGCGGATACACGTGATAGTACATCGCGACCACCATTGGAATGAATACCAGTACGTTGTAGACGAGGTGCAGCTCGATCCGCGGAATCCAGATCTGGCCGACGCTGGTCGGCACGGTGCCACCAAACCAGAACAGTTGCGTCTGCGCCTGATAAAACAGAATGAAGTGCTCGAAATGGTGCCAGAACTGTATCCAGAAGGACACCATCCACCAGGTGTACGAGGCGCCCGTAAATCCCTTTCGGACCACCCACAGGCCTATCAACATCACGAGAGCGAAGCCGTAGTGGAGCATTTCCGACTTCATGAGCCAGGGATAGTACATCCCCAGGAGGCCCATCGACATCGACCGCGACCAATGCATCGCGAAGAACTGGTACGCCTGGACGATGTGCTCGAGCCAGTGAAACAGCACGATTGCCATGAAGCTTTGCAGAACGACCTTGTGCCAGCGCGTGTTGAGACTATCGTAAAAGCCCGCGGACAGGCGTGTACTGATGTGCTGTATTCCGTGGGTCGAGACAGACATGGTGATCCTCGGTTGGGCTACACGAACTTCTCAGGGAGCCCGTGGCTCTACGCGAAGTTCAGCGTGTAGGTGGCAATTCGATTGCCGCGAGCCTTCCCGGCTTCGATGCCGCCGCGGTAGTGCATGCCGCCATACTCTGGACATCCCCGCCTCGTCACGCATCGCGGCGAAGCTGGTCGCGTCAGATGGAGCGTGGCCGCGAAGGGAAGGCGGGGCTGCCTGTTGCCAGGCACACGTCAACTTGGGGACTGGACTTGCATTGCGCAATGCCCAATACTTCCCTTTTGCTCCGACAGGAGAGTCTGGAATTGACGCAACCCGTGGATGTCATGCAGGGCACGCTGGACCTGCTCATTCTCAAGGCGCTGGCGCTGGAATCCATGCATGGGTGGGGAATCAGCAGTCACATTCAACAGATGTCGCGGGGTGCCTTCCGGATCGGACAGGGGTCTCTGTACCCGGCCCTGCATCGATTTGAGAATCGCGGCTGGGTTACGTCATACTGGCGGACCACCGATAACAATCGGATGGCGAGGTACTACCAGCTCACGGCTGCGGGAAGGCACGCGCTCGCTGAGGAGGTCGCGGATTGGCGCTTCTATGCAGGCGCCGTGGGCCTCGTCATCGACTCGCGGTAGGCTCCGCAATGTCGTTCCTGCGGCGTCTGGGGGATCGCGATGCTTCGGCAGTTCACGGTGTTAGGCGCCAGACTCTGTCGGCCGCAAGGCTATTTCGCGAGAATCCTGGCCTGATTCGCCAGGATCTTCTTCTGGTTCTTTAGAATCGCCTGCTGGTTCCGTAAGATCCTGGCCTGATTGCCCAGCATCAGCGTTAGCCTGTCCTGATTCCGCAGGATCCTCCTTTGGTTCTTGATGATCGCTCTATCGTTTGCGATGATCGTCTTTTGATTCTTGAGCGTCGCCTGTGCCATTGCCTGTTTCCTTTTTTGGGCTTCGATGTCGTGTGGGGTTTCCCCTCCACCGCCAGGTATACAATGGCGAATCTGGCCTCGCGGCAGCAAGGTCTTGCCGTCGCCGCCCTGTATCCCGATTCTGCCCGAAAATGTGAGCAAGTTGTCGCCGCTCGGCGCTAGCTTTGAACGAATGGTCAACAACAAACGAACGATCGCCATTCTCACCGGCGGCGGCGATGTCCCCGGTCTCAATCCCGCGATCCGGGCAATCACGATCCGCGCGCTCCGCGAAGGGCACCGTGTTGTCGGCATCCGACGCGGCTGGGCGGGACTCGTCGACTACAACCGGGAAAACGGCGCCGACAACTCCGAAAGCGTGCAGGAGCTCTCGGAAGCCATCGTGAATCGCGCCGGGCGCACCGGTGGCACTTTCCTCCATACCTCTCGAACGCGGCCAAGCCACCTCCCACGCCCGCGCGTGCCGGTGCACCTCACCGGCTACGACGAGCCGATCAACGACGTCACGAAGGACGTGCTTTTGAATCTCGAGCACATCGGAGTCGACATACTGATTCCGATCGGTGGGGACGACACGCTCAGCTACGGGAAACGGCTCAATGACGAGGGGGTCCACGTCGTCGCAATCCCCAAGACGATGGACAACGACGTGTACGGCACCGATTACTGCATCGGCTTCAGTACCTGCGTCACGCGCACGATCGAGCTCACGCACCGACTGCGCACCTCGGCCGGATCACACGAGCGCTTTCTCGTCATAGAAGTCTTCGGCAGATACGCCGGCTTCACGGCGCTCCTGCCAACGATGGCCGGCGCAGCCGACCGCTGCCTCATCCCGGAGTACACTGCCGACGTCGAGCATCTCACCGAGCTGATGGCCTACGACCACAAGAGGAATCCCAGCAAGTACTCGGTGGTGCTCGTATCGGAGGGAGCGAATCTCAAGTCGCACGAAGGAATGAGCTTCGAGAGCGAAGAGACGGACATGTTCGGACACCGCAAGCTCGGCGGCATCGGTGACAAGGTGGCTGCCGCGCTCAAGGAGTACTCACCCAGGTACAACAACGGCCGCAGGATCGACGTCGTCAACCAGCGCCTCGGTTATCTGGTTCGGTCGGGCGATCCCGATGCACTCGACTCGATCGTACCGATGGCGTTCGGCAATCTCGCGCTCGACCTGATCCTTAAGAAGCAATTCGGCCGTCTCGTAAGCGTTCACCGCGGCTTTTACGACAGCGTTCCGATCGCGAGTGTGACGTCGGAGAAGAAGATCGTCGACGTCAAGAAGTACTACAACGTGGAGCGCTTGCGGCCGATCTACGAGTTCGACGGCGCGCCGCTGTTCATCATGACGAGTGATTGAAGGCCATGAATCGAATCGTCACCGAGACGGACCTCTCACACCAGGATTCAACCAGGTCGTAGGGATTACGCGCGTTTGGGGTGAGGCGTCACGCAGCGCAGGGACCGCTGCTACGCCGATCACCGTCGTACCGGAGTCTTTTCGTTGAGGAACGGAATGACGGTCGCCGCCAGCGCGGGAGCACTGAAGATGTTGTAGTGCGTCAGACCCGGCAGGATGGCGAGCCGTGAATTCGGACGCCCCGAACCATCCCACCCCGGATCGCGCTGGCCGCCGCCGAGTAGCCCGAAGAGCTCCACTGCATGCGCGGGCGGGAAAATATCGGCATCCCCCGCGACGATCAGCGTGGTTGCCTTGATCCCGGTGATCTCCTTGCTGAAGTCGAAATCCTGCTTCATCGCTTCACCGATCTTGTCCAGGAGCCGCGGCCAGTCCTGAGGCCTCGGCGCGATACTGCTGTACAGCTGGTACATCGGCGTCTGCTTCATGCCCTCGGCTGCCGCCGCGCTTACCTGTCCCTGCTGAGCAAGGATGTCGGGGTAGTAGCCACTCCGCTTGAAGACGGATGAGACAACCACGAGCCTACCAACAACCTCAGGGTGCCGGATCGCCGTCTGGAGCGCGACACCACCGCCAAGCGAATATCCCATGATGTCGGGGCGTTCGAGCTTCAAATGCCTGATCAGGGCTGCGATATCGTCGGCCATGAGCTCGACGCTGAACGGCCGATCGATGTCCGCGGTCCGGCCGTGTCCCTGCAGGTCGACGGCGATGACGCGCCGGCCTTTGGCGAGTGCCGGGAGATTGGGCCCGAACATCTCGATCGCCCCGAGACCGCCGTGCAGCAGGATGAGCGGCCGGCCCGTACCCTGAGTCTCGTAGTAGAGCTTGATGCCATTCACGTCAGCGTAGCGGCCCACACTGTTCGTCTTGCCTCCCCACGGGCCCTGCGCCTTGCGCTTGACCTGTGCCTGAGCACCCATTGGGGCTGCGATGATCGCGGCTACTGCGAAGAGCGCGGCCATTTTCAGGGGAATCGTGACTGTTCTTGAAGCGAAACGCATTGTGAGTCTCCTCTGTGTTGAGCTCGGCAGCAGGTTTCCCGAGAAATCGGACCGCGCCAGAAGCCTCGTCTTATCCAGACGACGAACGAATTTGGGCGAAATCGACATGCAGCGACGTATCCGTGCCATCCACGACTGCCAAAGATAACGGGCTGAACATGAGGAAATGGCGCACTACTTGATCCCCATCTCCCGGTCTACCCGCGCCGCGAGTTGCGCAAAGCGCGGGTCGGAGCGCAGGGGATCCAGCGCGGGGGACTCTTATCAGAGCGGGCGAGGAGCGTCCGCCGTCAATAGTGTCCGCCGAACGGGCTAACAGCCTCGTCCCGGCGGAGGAGCCGGCAAGATAAGCAGTGACTCGAAGCGCTTGTCGCCGCGGAGCGGGTCAAATGGCGGGTCGCAGCGCAGGTGGAGCTGCAGAACCGGTGGCCGCGACGCGAATCAGGTAGCCCATGACGCCCAAGTTCTGCCGCAAGCACCGACCGTCATCGAATCGAATCGTCACCGAGCGGGACCTATCACAACAGGATCGAACCAGGCGGGAAGGATCACGCGCGTTTTGGGTGAGGCGTTACGGATTTCATCAGCAAACTTTCGCCCAGCTTCCGCCATGGCACTCTGCGCGGCCGGATCACCATAGGCGTCAAGGTGGGTCGGAAGCACAACCCTGGGGTGGCCGAGCGCGCGCATGAGGCGCCCCGTATAGTCGTAAATCTCTACCGTGCCCCCCTTGATCGCACCAATGAGCGCTATGTCAGGTCGCAGCCCATCCATCTCGCGCTCGATGTAATTCATCCCCCCCATGATCAGAACCTGATGCCCCGCTAAGCGCAGCAGGTATGCAAACGTGCCACCCTCCAGATAATCCCTCCGCCGTAGCGGCGCTTTAAGCCCGCGCGGCACCTGGCCGCTGCCGCGAATCGTGTAGTACCGCTTGTCGAACATGGCCGAGTGGATGCTCGGAATGACTTTCAGCGAGAAGTTGCCGAACTCGAAATCCTCCCCTCCACGCACGGTGATGAGGCTCGAGTCAGGCACATCCGATGCCCGAGCCAGATTGGCTACGCTCTCGTTTCCGATGATTACGGCGCCTGTTTTCCGTGCAATGTACGGTGCGTCGAGGGCATGGTCGGCATGTCCATGAGTAACCAGGATGTAGTCGGCTCGCTGAATCCGTTGGTCAATACCGGCGGTGTCGGGAGTTAGCAGGTCGTCCGGCGATCGTGGCGGCGGGCCGCTTGGCAGGCGGTAGCTCGCAAACTGCGTAATAAAAGGATCGACGAGGATGACCGTGCGTCCGTCGGTGATCTCCCACCCGGCGTTACCGACATATGTCAGGCGGATTTCACCACGAGCGATCTGCGCCGAAGGAGCTGGTGCGGTGGGCGAAGTCTGCGGCGGGTGAGCCTTTGCCTGGCAGGCCACGGCAAGCGCCGGCACGAGTGAAAGCCATTCCCACCGGCGTGAACAACGGCGAGCCTTTTCGCTCGATAGCTCACTCATGGGTGCTCCGCTGCAAGGGGATTGGGATGGGTGAGAAAAAGTTCGTCGGATGCGGGCCCTGCGGCAACCTGGCAGACCGCTTTCAGCTCCGAGGGAGCGAAGCCCCCGCAGTCCATAGCCCCTTTGGGATGTTGCCGCCCGAGCTCGGTGAATCTCCGCACTCAAGGGCCGTAGCCGACGTAGCTTTACTGTCGCGCCCCGGCTCGTTCCGCCTGGATTTCGGCGCTAAAGCGCTGCGCCTCGCCGATGCGCTCGACTTCAAGTGCGACGGCATCCACTGACTGCTGCAGCTGATCGAGGCGATCTTGGGCTGGCTGCACACTTGGCAGGTCCTGCCAAACGGCTCGGGGCGCGAGCCGCCAAACCAGGTACGCCCCGAGAAGCAGCAGCCCGACATGCACGGCGGTATGAACCGCCTCACCCCCAACGGCCGCGATCCCCGCACCAGCTACGTTGATGATCGTGAAGAGCCAAGCGCCTACCCGCCAGAGCTTGGAGCGTCGAGTCATGAGGAAACTCCTGATCAATAGATCCCACCCTACGCGCCGGAGTTGGCAAAGTTTCGGCGAACGCCTGCTCCCGCCTTTGCGGCCCACGCGCCTGGGCATGAAGAACCTGTAGCGCACAGACTAGCGGAAAATTGAGGCCGAGCATTCCGGCGTGCCCGCCACATGAACCTGCCCCTGTAGCGCGGAGCGTTATACGCGCGTCATCGAGTACAAAAATTGATCCACGACCTCGCCGTCCTTGATCGCACTTTTGAGCATCGTGCCCTCCAGCTTGAAACCTGCTTTCTCCAGCACTCGAGCAGATCCCGGGTTCCACGCGAATGCAATCGCGTAGATGCGGTGGAGGTCAAAGGCCTCAAAAGCATACCGCGTTACTGCGCCCACCGCAGCCGTCACGATGCCTTTTCCCCAGCAGCTCTCACCGAGCCAGTACCCTAGCTCGGCACCGACGCGTTCGATGTCGTCGTGCAGAATCAGCCCGATCGATCCAACGGCTTCCCCCCCGACCTCAATGGCGAAATTTGTTCGCGGTAATGCCAGCATCGAAGTGTTGATGAACTGGCGGGCGTCCTCTTCGGTGTATGGGTGCGGGAAGCGGTCGCGCAAATTGCGCCACACCTTCCGGTTGTTCGCGTGCCGAGCCAGCGATGCGGCGTCCTCCATGCGCCAGTCGCGGAGAGTGCAAACGCCCAGGTCGAGGAGCATCGCCGGGACGGGCGACCTGGCTCCCACTCTCGCGTCAGCTATCTGCCGCAGGTGATGCTCGAGATGCGCGACGTAGTCACGCATCAGGTACTCCAGTGTACCCGGCTCCGATCGGCTAACTGTGCGAAACGCGATCTCATCCAGGTTGTGGCGTGTGCGCGGGCGCGCACGCTCGCTCGGAGACGCGGTAGCCATTACATGCGCGATGTGGAGATTGTAGCTCTTCCAGAGCGCCACCAGCGCCGGCCAGGGAACAGCCTGGTACTGCTGCAAGCGCACCCACTCCTGCTGTTCGTATCCCGGAAAGCTGAGGTCCTCCTGCATCTGCGCGCGCACGAAGCGCAGATGGTTGTTCGCGGCCGAATCGATCAGGTGCCCGATTATTTCCTTGGGCGACCATTTGCCCGGAGCGGGCTGGAGTGTCGCATCGCTCTCCCGAATCGTCAGCAGCGAGGAGGCGGCCTGCTGCACTGTACGCTCCAGATCGGCAGCTACCCGGTCCTCATACACAGAATGGTTCTTCATGCGGCCGTCATTAGGCGGTACCACTGGAAGCCACGCATCAACGTGGATTCTTCTCCAGGTTTGGAGCCAGGTTGTAAGCCTCGCTGGCACCCCTCGGAATGCTGATCCACTGCCACGGCGCCTCCGCTCCCTGGCGACCCAGGAGGACCAGCTGCCCCACGTGATAAGCAACGTGCGCGAGCGACCGGCACAGCGCGGCATGGACCGTCAACGGCTGACCGCGGATCGTCACGGATCGCGCGAGCTCGTCCTCCCGCAACAACATCAGAGCGCCTTCCAGCACCTCCCAGCCACTCGACCACACCGCGCTGACCTCCGATCTCGAGTATGCCCGCTCCTCGAACTCCGCCTCGCGGTCACGCCACGGCTTTTCGCCATCCGTGGTGAGGAAATCAGTGAAGCGAGAAACGAGATTGCCGGTGAGATGACGAACGATCATCGCGGCAGAATTGCCATCCGGCGCGGAAATGCGATTAAGCGCGGAGTCTGTCAGCTGCTCAAGGGCGCGCTCGCCGATGCGGCGATAACGCCGGTTCTCGTCAACAAAATCACTCAACATTGCAGTTCCCGTTGGCCATCGCCAAAATGTACTGCCAGCGTTTGCAACGAGCTATATTCGTCTATGGCAAGAGACCTGGCCAGCCCAGACTTGCCATTTAGTAATATTTGGCGTCATAATAGCGGAGGCTCGGCCCCGTGACCGATGAAGAACTCGAGTTGTATCGCAAGCAACTGGAATCGTCCAAGGTCGACATCATTCTCGATGTTACTCCAGAAGATGCCGATTGGTTGAAAAAAAAGAATGTCAAAAAACTGGTAGACGACGAAAAGCCCTGAGTAATTTCGCGGTTAGCCTGGCTTCTCGTTCGTTGCTTCAGCCGCGTTCTCTCGTGAGAAACGGCGGAGGAGAAAGCTCGACCGTAGTGCACTAGTCACGTTCGCCGCCGACCGCGCCGTCCAGCGCCGCAACAATCTCCGGCAGCGCCAGCCGGGCCCACTCGGAATACATCTTCCCGGAAGGATGCAATCCATCCGCGGCAAGGAGCGAACGATCCGACCCGGCTCGCATGGACGACGGGGTGATATCCACGAAGCGCGCGCCTGCACCAGCCGTCTCTTCCCGGGCAATAGCGTTGAATCGCTCGATCGCCGCCGAGATGCCGACCCGGTCGCGGCTCTGCGCAAACGGGGTTTTACCCCAATCCGGAATGGAGAGGACGACGACGTGCGTCGCATTACCGGCGGCAAAGCCAGCCGCACGAGCGAGCAGTGCGCGAAAATGCGCGCGATACTCTTCGGCGTCGCGGCCGCGATACTGATTGTTGACTCCGATGAGGAGTGTGACAAGCGCGAAGGGGCCCTGCGGTCCGGCGGAATCGATCGCGGCGGAGAGCTCGTCCGTGGTCCAGCCGGTTCGTGCTATGATGCCGGGATCGGCGAGTGGTATGCCCTCCCCCCGCGCGAGAACGGCGAGCTGCGCCGGCCAGCGCTCTTCCGGCTGGACACCCTCGCCGATGGTGTAGGAGTCGCCGAGCGCTAGAAAGCGGAGATTCGCCGGAAGTGGCTGGTTCATCCCTTTTGAGGGAGAGCTTTGGCCGGAGCAGGCGAGCAGACTGGCGAGCAAGACGGCAAAGGAAAGCACTCGGGCGCTCAGACGCGATCCTCCAGCCCGCGCACCCCTGCCTTCTCGGCGCAATGAACGCAGCAGTAGAAAGTACCGGTTTTTTCCACGCCATGTCCCACGATCTTGCACCCGCAGTGGGAGCACGACGGGGCGAGCATGTGGATGGCGCACTCGAAGGAGTCGAATGTATTTGTTTTACCCTGCATCGTCACGGTAAACGTTTTGTCGTAATCGTTGCCACAGGTGTCGCAGCGAGTCATCTGGGTGCTCCTGGTTGAGGTCGAATCGCACCGAGTGCGGTGCCCGGTGCCCGGTTAATACTGCGCGGTGCCCGGGGAGAACGGGGGTACTACCTGGTGCCTCCGTTTCCCACAGTTGTCTCGGGGTCCCACCACCATGGGCGCGCGAGCTCCCGTTGGCGGGGCCACATTTCAGCCATGGTTCCGGCATCGTACAGCCGTCCGTTCTTCATCACGTAGCGCACGGTGTTGGTATTCTTGATATCGGCAAGCGGGTTGGCGTCCAGCACCTGCAGGTCGGCAAGCTTGCCGCCTTCCAGCGTGCCGATTTCCCTGGCCAGGCCGATCGCTTCGGCTCCGAAGATCGTTCCCACGCGGAGCACGTCGAAAGGCTTCATCCCGCCACTGGCGATGGACCACAGCTCCCAATGCACGCCCAGTCCCTGAAGCTGGCCGTGTCCGCCGAGTCCGACGCGTCCGCCGGCTTCCACGATCTTCTTCGCCTGCTCGGCGATGAGCGCGAAGGAATACTGGCTCTCGTGCCACCACCCGGTGCGGCGATAGGCGCGCCGGACGAGCTCCGCTTGAGGCATGAACCTGCGTAGTTTCGCGTCCTTGAGAATGTCGTGGCGCTGGTACCAATAGTTCTCCGCCCATGGCCCACCGTATTGCACGAGGAGCGTAGGAGTGTAGGTAATGCCGCTCTGGGCGAGAAGTTGAGCGGCGTCCCTGTACAGCGGTGCAATGGGATACGAATGCTCGCTCCCAGCATATCCGTCCATCGCCTCGGTGAGGTTTTTCTTGAAATCGAGTCCGCCTTCGAGGGTTGGCGTGAGCCCAAGCTCCCTGGATGCCATGATCACCCATTGCCGCACCTTTCGGTCGCCCACCATGTACTGCTTGATCGTATGAATGTTGTAGAAGTCGGTGTAGCGGTGCAGCACGTCGCGCGCATCCTCCAGGCTCTTGAGGTCGTCGCTCCAGAACACGCCCGGCCCGGTCGAGAAGACGCGCGGGCCGATCATGTCGCCAGTCTCGACAAGATCACCATAGGAGAGTACGTCAGTCGTGTTTGTTTGCGGATCGCGCGTCGTAGTCACGCCGTACGCCATGTTCGCCAGGTACTCCCACACCTGTGTGCGATGGATTCCGAAGGGCGGCCACATATGCGCGTGAATATCTATCCAGCCGGGAAGGATCGTCTTGCCCGCCATATCTATTTCGCGCGCGCCGGCGGGGATATTCACCGAGCCGCGCGCACCCACAGCCGCTAGGCGATTGTCGGTGACGACGACATCGCCATTTTCGATGACTTCGTCCCCTTTCATTGTTATGATGCGCGCGCCACGCAGCACGACTGTCCCCTTTGGACGGTCGCGCTGCACGCTTATCAGAACGTCAATGCGGTCGGGCTCGTAAGCGGGCTTGGTTTTCTTCGCTGTATCGGCCTGTACCACCTTCGCGGAATCCTTCCCCACCAGGGCGACGTTCTCTGTGGGCTTTCTGCCAGCTTTTGCGGTGTCGGTCTGCGCGCTGTCACGTGCAGCCACCCGCGTGCGTGCGGTGTCAGTACCAGCCTTCGCGCCTCCAGCCTCCCTCAGCGAGTCAGCCCGGGTGGTGGAATCCCGAACCAGGGAATCGGCGCGAGCCAGATCGTAGGCGAAGTACGAATGCCCGATCGAGTAATGGACGCGACTCCCCTCCCGTATCCACCCGGAGAAATCACCGCCAATGCGCGTGAGACGCCGAACGGGAACGGCCGCGGTCGCCGGATTCGCGACAGAGACCGTCGGCGCCTGGCCGCCGATCTGTGGAATGGAGACGATGTAGATATGATTGCCCGTCTCGACCAGTGCGCGGTCGCCATCGGGAGAGATGAGCACCTCATCCGCGGGCGTCGGAAACGGAGTCTGCGCGCGCGACTCTACGTAGCCCGTCACTTTGAGAATCGGCTTCCGGTCGGTGCCGTCGAAGCGCATCGACACCAGGCCATCGCGGAAGTTGTAGATGTAGAAGCGCTCGTTGTCTCGTGCGAAGTGCGGATATCCGTACGATGTCAGCGGCGTGATGGTCTTCGCATCGCCGCCCGCTGCGGGAAACCACACAAGCTCGACGCCGGCCGCGGCGGGGTCGCCGCCGGCGAATTCGTCATGTTCTGCGCGGCGCTGCCGCGGCCCGCGAGCTACCACTAGGCGTGTGCCGTCGGGAGTATAGTTGAGCTTCTCGTAGAACGCGCTCTGGCGGGTAAGCCGCTCCGGCTTCCCGCTCGCCCGTCGCGGCGAGCTGCCGCCGCACGTAGGCCACTGGCAGCGCGCGCGGTATACGTCTCCCCCGCTTTCGGCCCACGTCACGTACGCCACGTACTGCCCATCCGGAGACCAGACCGGAGAATGCTCGCCGGTCATGCGGTCGGAGTTGGTCAGTCGCATGGGGGTACCCTTGGGGAGCTGCATCACCCAGATCTTGTCGAGCGCGGTGAAGGCCAAACGCTTCCCATCCGGCGACGGGCGGGCGCCCCGTATCTGCTGCACGGTCAGCGTGGAGTCGTTGAGCTTGTACTCCGACTTCACGAGCGCGCCCAGCCCCTGCTCGACCTCGGCCGTGAAGGGTATCGCGCTCGCACGGCCGGACGGAATTTCGAGACGCCACAACTTTCCACCGTACGACGTGATGAGCGCCTTCGAGTCCGGAGTGAACGCCGAGCCCGGCATCAGGTCGCGGGTAAAGCGTGACTCCTGATCGTCGCGCTGAACGTTGCGCGCGAGCCACGTCTCTTCGCCGCTGGGGATGTCTCGCAGCCGGAGGGAGGTTACGCTGTCAGCGCGTGTGGCGTAGACGAGGTATCGTCCGTCCGGGCTGACGACTGGCCGCATCGCGCCACCAAGGGTGTTAGTCCGCGCGAACGTCTGGCCGGTTTCCCGGTCGTACACGGATATCTGCCAGCCGAAGTTGGTCTGGTTATAGCCGCCTGCGCCCTGCCTGGGGGAGGCATACACGAAGCGGGAGTCCTTGCCGAACGCCGCTCCCACGGAGTTGTTCGGCGTGGGGGCGGTCAAGGG
>JBPCJT010000025.1:0-4045 GCA_051005015.1 Gemmatimonadaceae bacterium
CCAGACGTGCAGGTCGTGCACCGATTCAATGCCCGGGATCGCCTCGATTTGTGCGCGCACCGCGCCGGCCGAAATGTGCGCTGGAGTGGACTCGAGCAGAATGTCGACAGACTCCCGCACGAGCCCCCATGCGCTCCGCATGACCACCACTGTAACGAATATGGATGCCATCGGATCGGCCGCATACCAACCCGTGTAGCGAACGAGAAGCGCGGCCACCACAGTGCCAACCGATCCGAGAAGGTCGCCCAGGACGTGCAGGTAGGCGCCACGCACATTGAGGCTCGTGCCGCGCGACGGGTGCAAAATCAGCGCTGAAGCGACGTTGATAAGGAGTCCGCCGGAAGCGACGATGAGCATGATGCCGGTCGCGATCGGCTCGGGATCCCGAAGACGTGAAAACGCTTCCCAGATAATCCACGCCGAGAGCAGCAGCAGCGTTGCGCCGTTGACGAAGGCCGCCAGAATCTCGAGCCGCAGGTAGCCATACGTCCGTTTGGGGGTTTCCGGACGCCTGCCGAACCAGGCGACGAAGAGCGAGAGCCCAAGCGCCGCCACGTCCGTAAGCATGTGGCCGGCGTCCGCGAGCAGAGCCAGCGAATTGGACACAATGCCGCCCACCACCTCAGCGACGAGAAAAACCGTCGTGAGGACCAGGGCAATGCGCAAACGTCGTTCGCCGTCGCGCGTATCGAACGCTGCGTGGCGATGTGCGTGTCCGGCATGCGGGTGACTTTGCATGTGCTCTACCTGACGGAACCTGGTGACTCGCATGGCGCGATGATCTGGCGATCAGGGGCAGCAGTGCGATAAGTTTCGTTCGTGAGTTTGCGGCTCCTGGCCATCGCGCTGCTTGTTCTTTTCAACGCGTTTTTTGTCTGCGCGGAGTTTGCGCTCGTGCGTGCCCGACGGGCGCGCCTTGAAGCGATGGCACGCAAGGGCGACAAGCTGGCCGCCCGAGCTCTCAAGGCTATCAGCTCACTCCCGCGACTCCTGTCCGCCAGCCAGGTAGGTATTACACTTTCGAGCCTTGGGCTCGGCTGGCTGCTTTCAGCCTGGTTCTTCGCGACCACTTCACTCGTGGTGAGCTCGCTGGGGCGCCTCGTGGGAGCCATTCTGGCGCTGGTCATAGTCGCATATTTGCACATCCTGTTTGGCGAGCTCGTGCCCAAGGTGGTGGCGCTGGGCCATCCGGAGCGCGTCGCGCGGATTCTTGGCCCGCCGTTGTGGGCCTTTGCGTGGCTTACGCTGCCCTTCACATGGCTGCTGGGAAAGTCAGTGCGGTTGGTGACGCGCCGAGTTCGTGAAAATGCCCCGGCACAGGAGGAGAGCGTCCACTCTTCGGACGAGTTGCGCCTTCTCGTGGAGCGAAGCCAGGAAGGAGGCACCCTCGGCCGTAAGGATGCCGATCTTCTCGAGGGAGTATTCGAGTTCTCCGAGAAAAATGCTCGAGGCGTCATGACGCCTCGCACCGAGATTGTCGCGCTGCCACAGGAGGCCACGCTCGACGAAGCACTCGCGGAGATCGACGACTCGGGGATGTCACGCTACCCAGTCTACGAGGGTTCCATCGACAATATTGTTGGCGTAGTGCTGGCAAAAGACCTCCTGCCACATGTGCGGCGAGGACCAGACGGTTTCTCGCTGGAGACCGTGATGCGAGACGTGCACTTTATCCCCGGCACACGCGAGGTGGAAGATGTGCTCGCCGACTTCAAGCGACTGAAGGAGCATCTGGCAATCGTTCTGGACGAGTACGGCGGCACAGCCGGCCTGGTCACCATGGAAGATCTGCTGGAGGAAATCGTCGGCGCGGTCCTGGATGAATATGACGACCCTATGGAACCGCTCGGTGCACCCCGAGCGGGAGAGTTTCTCGCCCCCGGCGACACCAACATCACGGAGCTGAACGAGCGCTACGGCCTTGCGGTACCCGACACCGACTGTACTACGATTGGCGGGTATGTCTTCGGGTCACTGGGTCGCGCACCGAAAATCGGCGACAGAATCACCTCCGGCGGCGGCATCTTCACGGTGCGCGCAGTGGAGGGACACCGTGCCTCGACGCTCGCTGTGAAACTCATGTCGACGGGCGAGGGCGGTGAGAAACCGGGCGAGGGCAAGCCGGCCAGGGAGTAGGGGTGGAGGATGGAAGCCGGGAGGCAGCAGTTCCTCCCCACACACTTATCTCGCCACTTCCTTCTTCCCCTTCCTCGGCAACAGCGCAGGCAGGTTTGCGAGTTGGTACGCTGTAGCGGCCATTACAGTCGCTGCCTGCTTCACGTCCTCGAGAACTGCGTGATCGTAGGTGTCGGCCTGAGAGTGGTGTGTGTGTCCATAGCCGCGTGTCTCCTGGTCATAGTTGAATGCCGGAACACCGTATCTCAGAAATGAAAGGTGGTCGGTACCGCCCTTGTTTCCGCTCCGTACGGCGAACGGGCCAAGCTCTTCCACTGAAGCGAAGAGCGCTTTCCACAGGTCACCAAGCTCCTCGTGGCCCTGGAGTGCAATGCCCTTGATGCGCCCCGTGCCATTGTCGAGAACTACTACCGCCTGAAATCTGTCCAACTCGCTCTTGTGCGACTCTGCGTACCTTGCCGAGCCGTACAACCCCTGCTCCTCACCGCTGAACAGGACAAACCGAATGGTTCGCTTCGGCCTTGCTTTGGCCGCCCTGAGTATGCGCCCCGCCTCGAGCACCGCGATGGAGCCGGTTGCGTTGTCGGTGGTTCCGGTGCCCAGATCCCATGAGTCCAGATGTGCTCCAAGCAGCACGATTTCGTCGGGCCTTTCGGTACCGCGAATCTCGGCGACGGTGTTCCACTGCATCAGCGAATCGCTGCCCATGACATTCGTGATCATCGCCTCGATTCGTACCGGCTCCCGCAACGCCAGCAGGCGGTGGAAATGCGTGTAGGTCTCCTGCGGTACGACGATCTGTGGTAGTGGAGAAATGGATGCTGGCGAACCGCTCATGCTCATGAGCGCGAACTCCTTCGAGGCACTCAGAATGATGCCGGCGGCCCCTTCCGCGGCAAGTAGATCGCGCCGAACCCGGCGGTAGTTGTCCTCGTCGCGGTTGGCCGCCGGAGCGAAGAGCACTTTCAGCGCCGAATCACGGGCGATTGAGGCACGCTGAGTCATCGGGGGACCATCGGAGTTCCAGATGGGGATCGGTGCACCAATGAGCACCCATTTTCCTCTCAGCTTGCCGCCGAAGCGCCGTTTGAGATCTGCGCTGGTACTCGCGTCGACGTAGACTACGTCTCCCACCACCGGGCCCCTGGTTCCAGGCGACCAGGCCCAGGACTCGCCATAAAGCTGGCGCTTGTGCGGAGCTAGGAGCGTCAGCGTCATGGGCCCCCGTTCCCAGCTCTGGCCGAACTTCCAGGGCTCGAGCCAGGCGCTGTCCATTCCATACTCGCGGAACTTGCGCGCGGTCCAGTCGTTCGCGCGACGCATCGCAACGCTGCCCGTGAGACGCGGCCCGATCACGTCAGTCAGATACTGCAAGTCTGCAGGAGCGTGGGATCTCTGCATTCCCTCGTCCATTATTGCGCGCAGCGCTTGCGCATCTGCCACTGCGGACATTGGGAGTTGCCGCAATGTCTGGGAACGGGCCCGAGGCGCTGCGACCTGCGCAGTAGCAGTCGCGCACGACAGGACCACCACCGTACCCAGCGTAACCATACGGTTCAGCATTCTAGATATGCATTGGCGTGAGGTGGGCGGAAATGCGTGCTGCGATGCGGGCGCATTCCAGAATGGCCGCTATCATGCTTGCGGGATCCGCGATGCCACGCCCCGCTATGTCCAGCGCGGTGCCATGATCCGGCGACGTGCGCGGAAATGGAAGTCCGAGGGTTACGTTCACCGCGCTACCGAATGAAGCCACCTTTATGGCGGTCATTCCAACGTCATGGTATGGCGCGATGACGGCATCGAACTCACCACGCAGGGCGCGCACGAAGACCGTGTCAGCTGGTAGCGGGCCCACTATTCCGCACTCGCGGGCCGCGGGCTCCAGGACGTCGTTATCCTCACC
>JBPCJT010000026.1:0-12676 GCA_051005015.1 Gemmatimonadaceae bacterium
CTTGCCAATCCAAAGCGTTAACTTTTTTTGGTAAACCAATACCGCTCTACAGTTGATAATACTGCACTTGCTCTACAATTGATTACGCTGCTCTTCCGTTATCGCGCGATCATACTTATCGCGCTGCATTGCGTTCTGGTCGCCGCCGGATACACGCTCGCGTTTCTTCTGCGCTTCGAGTGGGTAATTCCGGCTGGCTTCCTCAGGACATATGTCTGGACCTTGCCGGCCCTCGTAACACTCCGGCTGCTGGCGTTCGCCTATTTCAGATTGTACCAGGGCTGGTGGCGCTACGTCGGGATGCGCGATTTGTACGATTTGCTTAAAGCGGTCGCCGCCAGCTCTATCGTCTTCGTCGCCATCCTGTTGTTCGTTCGGTTTGAGCCCGGTGTGCCGCGCTCAGTGCTGGTGCTCGATCCTCTTCTCACCGTAGGGTTGATCGGCGGCGTTCGCTTCGCCTTGCGCGCCATTCGCGAGCGGCGGCGGCCGCAATCATCTCCGGGGGTGCGGAGAGTCCTGATAATCGGTGCGGGCGATGCCGGAGAACTGTTGCTTCGCGAGATGCACAACAACCCGCGCCTCCGCTACGCGCCGATAGGATTTGTGGACGATGACCAGCGGAAGGTCGGCTTCAGAATCCATGGCGTCGCGGTGCTGGGAACGACTTCGCGACTCATTGAGGTTCTTGTGGATCACCCGGCTGACGAGCTCATCATAGCCATTCCGTCCGCCAAACGTGACCAGATGCAGGCTATCGTGAACCGCTGCCTCGAGTCTCGGCTGCCGTTCAAGATTATCCCGGCCATAGCGGCTCTGACGGATGGCCAGGTGCACATGAGCGAGGTACGTCCGGTGCGGATCGAGGACTTGCTCGGTCGGGAACCGGTACAATTCGATGCGACCCAGATCCGAGCGGACATCGCGGGCCGCAGAATCCTCATTACAGGCGCGGGTGGCTCGATTGGTTCGGAGTTGGCTCGACAGATTGCCGCCTACGGGCCGGCTTCGATAGTGCTCCTGGAACGTGGCGAAAATGCGCTGTACCTCATCGAGCAGGAGCTTAAGCGCAAGCACGCAAGCCTGGATGTTCGCCCGGTAGTGACAGACGTCCGGGATCGTGAGGATGTGGCAAGCTTGTTTGGCGACGTAAGGCCCGAAATCGTGTACCACGCAGCTGCCTTCAAGCATGTGCCGATGATGGAAAGTCATATTGCACACGCGGTACACAACAACGTGTTCGGCACGTTCAACGTTGCGAGTGCGGCGGCTGAGCATGGCGCCAAATTCGTGCTGATATCGACGGACAAAGCTGTGGTGCCGAGTAATGTCATGGGCGCCACCAAGCGGCTCGCGGAAAAGATCGTACTGTCGCTGAACCTGAAGGCCCACAGCCATTTTGTGGCTGTTCGCTTTGGCAACGTGCTGGGCAGTAACGGATCCGTGGTGCCGCTTTTCCAGGAGCAGATCGCGGACGGTGGGCCGGTCACGGTGACGCACCCTGACACGACGCGGTACTTCATGACGATTCCGGAAGCGGTTCAGCTGGTGCTGCAGGCTTCTGTACTGGAGGAGGCCCGCGACAAGATAGTCATGCTCGAGATGGGCGAACCAATGAAAATCGTCGATCTCGCGCGCAATCTCATACGTCTCTCCGGGCGCGAGCCCGACCTGGACATTCCAATCGTCTTCACGGGGCTGAGGCCCGGTGAAAAGCTCCACGAGCAGCTGACATCGGATTTCGAGGAGACGATACCCACCAGGTACGAAAAAATCCGGGTCGTCAAAACGGAGTTGCCTCAAGCGATCGACCGCGGGCTTTCCCTCCTCTGGGATGCGGTGGAGTCGCGCGAAGACCGTGTAATTCTTCGTCGGCTGCAGGAAGTGGTGCCGGAATTCTCTCCACAGGCGGCGCTTCTGGCCAGCCTTCGCGAGCGGCTTGGAACTTCGGAGTCTCGGGCGCGAAACCGTACCGCGAGTTGATGCGCCTGAACGCTATGCCCGGCGCGGTGGCCGCGCTGTTGGCGGCGGGGCCGCTCCTCGCCCAGCATAATCTGGTATCGATTCCACTCTCCGATCCGGTGTATGGCCAGATTGACGGTCTTCTCCGTCAAGGCTGCCGGGCGATGCTGATTTCGCCATTTCGTCCTTACCTGGCGTCCCAGATTCGCACTGCTGTCACTCTTGCGGAAGCGGAGAGTTCCTGCAGTGGAACCATTCGCGACGCCGTTGGTAAGCGGTTTTCGGCGGAGTCCGGTGGCACCGTCACATCCGATTCTCTGCGGAGTCGATTCGCTTTCGGCGCCGCCGCGACCTTGCGCACGACAGCGCGGCGCGACATGGAGTACCGCCCGCTATGGCGCGACATACGCGTGGATTCCGCTGGTGACCCGGTTGCAGTCGGGATTGTCCGGGCCCGGGTTACCTGGAATGGCGGCGAACGCCTCGTAGCGGTCGCAGAAGCGTATGGACAGAGTAGCAGAACCAACGATCCGCGGGTGAGGGGGCGTGGATTTCGGCAGAGCGAAGCTGTCGTGGATTTCGCGGATTCGTACGTCAACGGAAACATCGGTCCTCTGGTAGTGTCACTGGGCAGATCGGATGAGGCCTGGCTTGCAGAGGCGAACGAGTCGCTGGTGCTCTCCGCGCACGGGCCACCTTTCGATAGACTGAGTGCGGCTGCCCGATGGCGCCGATTCGAGGCCCGGGCGCTTTTTTCTTCACTCAACGATGTCGTCCTGGATACGCGGGATGCACTGGAAGTGGGTATTCCTCCTCAGCGCGTACATCGCTTTCTTGCAGCGCACGCGCTTACCTTTCGCCCTTCCGCATCCCTGGAGTTCACTCTTGGGGAAACGGCGCTCCTGACTCGCAGGGGCGCCGGCGTCGATCTGGCGTTCCTCAATCCTGTAATGCTCTACGTTGTTTCCGAGAATGATACCAGCCGAGCTGGTGGTGCCGCTGACGGGAATAACCTCACGGCGTTCGGTTCCGTGCGTGCTGTTCGTGGCCGCGCCAGCGCTGCCGCCGAAGTGGTGGTCGACGACATCCAGATCGACGGCAAGGATCGCAAGAATGTTCCGGACCAACTCGCGTGGCGGGTCGCCGCGAGCATCGGCATCCCCCTGGTGGTGCCCGCGAGCATCGGAGTGGAATACAAACGGATCGGGAGCTTCACCTACCTTCGTCGCTCGTATGCCGAGGTATATCAGCAGTACGACAATCCGCTCGGCTCCGAGCTTGGCCCGGATGCGGATCTCTTTCGAGCCTCTGGCGAAGTGTGGGGAAACGGGCGTCTTCGCTTT
Organism: Gemmatimonadaceae bacterium; assembly: GCA_051005015.1. GTDB lineage: Bacteria > Gemmatimonadota > Gemmatimonadetes > Gemmatimonadales > Gemmatimonadaceae > JACMME01. Next base: position 3,303 of record JBPCJT010000026.1, read on the forward strand.
GGCGGGCGAGTCGGACGCTGGCGGCGCGGCGCTCAGCGCATAGACATGCGTCCCGCCGAGGGTGCGTTTGGCCATGCCGGTGACCCCTTTCCGTCAGTTGCCGGCAGCCGACCTTCGGCTCAGAGTGCGTGGCTTGGCGACATATCGGCAGAGTTCCTCGATCGCGTGCTTCCCATTACGATTCGAGCGGAAGTCGCTCAAGTCGATAACGTGAACAATCAGCCGGCTCAGTCGGCAACCTATTTTAGAGCATCCCTTGTCGGCACATATCAGTTCCGCTATCCGTAGGCGCGCGCTTGGCGTGTCACTTCTTCTGGCATGCGCTGCATCGCTCGAAGGGCAGAATCGTGCTGTGGCGGGCATGGACACCGTTCGCGAGCAGAATGTCGGTGTGCTCCGTCCGGGGGATGCGCTTCGAGTCATTGTCTTTCGCGACAAGGAGCTCAGCGGTGAGTATCCCATCGACAGCAGAGGCTACGTTCAAATTCCTGGGTTGGGAGACATCCTGGTGGGGGGACTGACGCCCTTCGCCGCCAGGGAGCGGCTTCGGGAGCAGATGTTGGCCCGGGGCATTTCCCGGGAACCGGAACTGGCCGTGCAGCCGTTACTGCGCGTTTCCGTGCTTGGCGAGGTGCGCGCACCCGGTCCGTTCGCGGTAGAGCCAGGGACTACGCTTCTTCAGGTGTTGACACGAGCGGGCGGGCCGTCCGAGCGAGCGGACCTTCGCAAGGCGCAGGTAGTTCGCGACGGAAAGTCCATTCGGGTGGACCTTGAAAGCGCGTTGGCTGGAAGCGTTGCTGGCCGGTACTCGCTGTTTTCCAACGATGTGCTCTACGTGCCGCGGAAGAGAGGCATCAATCGCGAGCTTGTCGGTTTCGCTCTCAGTGGTATTGGCACTCTTGTGTCGCTTATCACGCTGGTCGCGACGCTGCGTCGCTAGTGTTAGCGACATTTCGGACCGAGTGCATTAGTTTTTGTACTATATGAGTGAATACGCTGACGAATTGCAGCCTGAGGCTTTGGGCTCCCGCGAGCCCGACCGCGCCTTAGCCGTTCGGAATGCGATTGCCGCGATTCGCCACCGCTGGTGGCTCGTGCTGGGAGTCTTTGCCGCTATCGTCGCTACTTCCATGTGGCGCACGTCTCGCGAGACTCGCCTGTACCAGGCATCAGCGGTCATACAGATCGAGGATGAATCCGGTCCGGTTGCCGCCCAGAGCGCTCCAACGCCAACCAGCTGGCGCATCGATCCCATGCAATCGGCGCAGGAGATCATCAAGAGCAAGGAGATCGCCGAGCGGGTGTCTCGTGAGCTTGGACTCCAACTCGTTATTACCCAACCCCAAAAAACACAGCGCAGCAGAGTTTTCGGAGAAACGACGCCGATAGTCGACTCCTCGCTCAAGTTCGCGGACTTTCTGCTGCGCTTTGGAGACTCCGGCTACGGGCTTACACAGAACGGCCAAACGCTGGATTCAGCCGCGTATGGTGAGACGGTAGCGGGGGGCGGAATTCAGCTCTCCGTACCGGTGCGGCCGGAAATCGGCAAAGCCGAAGCGGTGCTCTCGGTCATTCCATTGAGTGGCGCTGCCGGCGCCGTGCGTGGCGGTATCCTCACGAAGGGACGCCCCCAGACCAACATCATCGAGATCACTTACACGGGTCCCGATCCGTTCACCGTGCAGCAGATAGCCAACTCCGTCGCGCGGGAATATCGCGAGTTCTCCAGTGAAGACCGCCGGAAAGTCGCTCGCGCGAAAACGCTCACTATCGAAGAACGGCTGGTCGAGCAGCGCCGGCGTCTGGACTCGGCACAGCAGCAGCTCAAGCGTTTTAAGGAGGGTGCTCAGCTTGGCAACGTTACGGCCGAGCAGACTTCCCTGATCCAGTCCATAAACCGGTTCGAGGGGGAGCGTGATGCCGTGCTCGTCGAGCGCGGCATCTACCAGCAGCTTCTCGGGAGGGTCTCGGCCGCGGACACGACCACAGAAGATCTGCGCAAGCTTGGAGGCACCGCAGCCATTGAGAGCAACCCGTACATAGCCAGTCTTTTCACGCAATGGTTTGATCTCGTCAAGCGCCGCTCGGAGCTGATAACGCAGGAACGACGCGGCACCGGTTACCGGGACGTTGAGGCTACCGACAGCCTCATCGCGGCCACCAAGAGCGATCTGCAGCAGGCCAGCGGACTTTACCTGCGAAACCTCCAATCGCGCATAGAATCATTCGAGGCGCGCATTGCGTCTCTGCGAGCCGAGTTGACGAAATACCCGGCGCTGGAGGCATCCGAGGCGAACCTTCTTGGCGACGTCCGAACCCTGCAGCGAGTATACGACGAGCTCAATTCGGAGCATCAGCGAGCGCTGATCAGCCAATCGGTGGACGGAAGCCGCGTGCGAATAGTCGACGAAGCGGGGCGTCCAGCCGCTCCGATCTCGCCTAACCGCCGGCGCGCTGCCATGACCGCGATGATCCTGGGACTGCTACTGGGCCTGGCGGGCGCCGTGGCCGTGGAGCAGCTGGACGATTCGGTGAAATCTCCCGACGAGATCCGCGACCAGATCGGCCTTTCAGTACTCGGTACGATTCCCGGCATCAAGACAGGCGGTGCCCGTGCCGACACGCGCGACGGTCACAGGCTGGTCACACATATAGATCCAAGGTCTCCCGTTGCGGAAGCTTATCGATCGTTGAGGACGAACCTGGCATTCGCTCGCGCGCACGAGGCGCTTCGCACCATCGTGCTCACGAGCCCGGGTCCCGCCGATGGCAAGTCCACCACAGTGGCAAATCTGGCGATCACTTTTGCTCAGCAGGGGCAGCGGACGCTGCTGATCGATGCCGATCTCCGCCGTGCAGTGCTCGACAAGCTGTTCGAGGTACCGCGTGAACCCGGTCTCACCGATGTTCTCGTCGGGAAGGCGAATCTTGAATCAAGCGTCAGTGCAACCGCTATTCCAAACCTGTCGGTTCTCGGCAGCGGTCCGTTTCCTCCAAATCCATCGGAGCTGCTCGGATCGGCTCGCATGCGTGAAGTGCTGCGTGAGGCAAAGGAAAGCTTCGACGTGGTACTGCTCGACTCGCCGCCGCTCCTCGCGGTAACGGATGCAGCGGTTCTTTCCACGCTCGTCGACGGTGCAATCCTCGTCATTCGCATAGGATCGACAGCGCGAACGGCTGTCCGCAGGGCGATTGGCCAGCTTCACACGGTGCACGGGCGCGTGGTGGGCTCCGTGCTGAATGATGTTGATTTCAGAAGCGGGGTTTATGGCGGTCAATATGGATACTACTATTACTATTACTATGGCCAGGACGGCCATCGAAACGGCAGGGGGGTTCTCGATCGGGTCAGGCGTCTAACCGGTCTCGGCACCGCAGGACGGGGCCGGTCCTCGTAAACTGAGTCGGAAATGTGGTTGGCAATGCAATCAGCATTTGAACTCAGTGCCCGGGGATCGACGTCGGCTTTGCGACGGGCAGCAGAAATGACACCGGCACCCGCCAGCGCTCCCTTTCGCGTTGGACGGATGCCCGTCTCGGCAATCGCGTTACGCCTGGCGTTCGGCATGGACCGGGGGCTCGACGACGTACACGATTGGGCGAAGCTGTTCGAAGTTGCCCGGAGCGAGCGGTGTGCCGCGCTCGCATGGACTCGCTGCGGTGAAGCTATTCGCCGTCATGCCCCGCCCGAACTTGCGGAGCGCTGGCGGCTTCTATTTCGCGATATTTCCATACGCGGCCACGCGCAGTTTGCCGAATCGGCCACTTCGTCTGCCAGACTTTCGCAGGCAGGAGTGACACCAATCCTTCTGAAAGGTATGCTGTTAGCCCACCGCTTGTACGGTGATGCGACGGTAAGGGCATGCACGGACATCGATTGGTTCATCCCCGCCATGGACCGGCTCGCCACGCGGGCGTTGCTCACCGAGAAGACCGGGTGGCGTCACTACGATGGTGAGCTCCCATGGGATGAGGCGCTCGAGCGCCAAACTTCGCACGGAAACTTCCATCTCGAGATTCACTCCACGCTCCTGCACCGGAGGTTCTCGTACCTTCCAGTTCTTCTTCCGGAGAGTGAAGCCGTGGTGCTGAATGGCCAGACGCATTTGCGCCATAGCGGAAACGGAGTTCCCGGGTACCTGGCGATGCACCTGGCGTCTCATGCTTTTCCGCCACTGCTGTGGTTCGTGGATTTCGCTACCCTGTGGGACTCGCTTACCGAACCGGAGCGTGGCGGCGCGCGCCGCGCTGCCGAAAAAGCGGGGTTGCGGCGATATCTTGCCTGGGCGTGCGACGTGACTGCCGCTGCCCGGCGAGCATCGGAGGGAGAATCGCGATCGCAACGCCGAATAGGGATCAGGCGGGACAGTCGTACTGACTCACATCCGTTTTGGCGTCACGTTCGCCTTGCGCCGACAGCCGGAACGGCGCTCAAGGCGGTCCGGTCATGGATAGCGCCTCCGTGGGTGGAAGGGGCTTCCATTCGCATTGCGGCGCGTATTCCAGGGCGCATCCTGCATTACTGGAGAGCGACTTTGCCGCAGTCTCGCCGGGTTTTGGGAGCAACCTCCAGGAATCGCGACGGCGTAAGCCGCGCATGGGCCAGCGCGAGAGTTACGGAGGTTGCCGGCAGCACAATGCTCCAGGTGGTTGGCGAGGTGGTGAGGGAGGGAGGTGAGATGTGGATCGTCACTACGGGCAAGAGCATGCTGCCGACCATCGCGCCGGGCGATCGTGTTCTGCTTGGCGCGCCGAAGGGCGTTCGCAGGGGTCACATCGTACTGGCGGCGGTGAATGGCCTGCCGCTCCTGCACCGCGTCGTTTCTGCTGCCGGCGGAACGATCGTGACGCGCGGGGACGGATGCGAGACAAATGACCGAGGCGTGCCGCAGTCATGCGTTGTCGCGCGGGCAGTGGCCCTGAAAAACAATGCGGGGGTGAGCTCGCTCAGCCCAACCCTTCGCTTCGGCGGACGGGCTCTGCTGAGATTCGCGCGGTCTGGTGCACGACTAATCATTGCGCGTCGCGTACAGGCCCAGCTGGCTCGTGAAAGGAGTGCGCGACGATGGGCGTGAAGCTTTTCGAAGAGACGGTAGAGAAGCGTGAGAGTCGACTTGTCAATGTGGCTACACTGTCGTTTGGAGGCTACTCTCTTCGATTTTTATCCGACGACCCGAACGTTCGCTTCGTCGTGCGTGAGCCGCACACGCTTTTCCTGGTGGGAAATCACGCACGCGCGGACTGTGAGATAGCTTGCCGGTTCGGCGACGCGACGCCTTCTTCTGGGGCGCCGGATTTCGACTCTGGCGGCATATGGGAGTTGCGTATGCTCCCGGGGGGCGCGGAGGAAGTTTGCTTTTATACCGCGACCACGTCGGGGGCGCGTGCTCCCATGATTCGGTTGACGCTCGATGCCGATATCGGCCGTGTCGAGCTGGTCCACGCGCCAGTGCGGGGCAGTGATCGGACGATCCCGATTGGGTACCCCGTCGACGAGTATCTGATGGCCCGGCTTCTGGGGCGCTCCGGGGGAATTATTCTTCACGCTTGCGCTCTCTTGGAAGGTTCCGACGCTCTCGTCTTCATGGGGCATTCGGGCGCAGGAAAGTCGACAATGACGGCGCTAGCTGAGTCGGCTGGAGCCGCAGTCCTGAGCGACGACCGAACGATCGTGACGCTCCGGAATGGAGTGGTCACGGCGTGGGGCACCCCCTGGCACGGTACTTATTCCAAGGGATCACCTGCCTGCGCCCCTGTAAAGGGCATTTTTCTTCTTGTGCAGGCCGACAGCGATGCTATTGTGCCGTTCGAGGGGGCAAGAGCGTTTCAGGAAATGCTCGTTCGCCTCATACAACCCACGGTAGACCGTGGCGAACAGGCTGCCAGCTTCACGACTCTTGAGAGATTGATGGCACTTGTCACGGTCGCGGAATTACGCTTTCGTCCGAGTGTCGCGGCGTACGCGCTTGCGCAAGAGGTTGCCAGGTGCAAGTCCTGACAAATGGTGTTGACGCAATCCGGGGCGACTATTCGGGTGCGTATCTCCTGATATCCCTACCAGATGGAGCCCATGGCTCTATATTTGCAAGAAGCGAGGAATGGTTTTGGTGACTGGTATTATCGAGACAGAGTATCGGCACGGCGATCGGCATGTCTACCGCAATATTGCCGGTGAGCATTTGCTGATTGCGTTGCATCGAGATACTGTGGCTCCAATGTTCGCTTTTACACCAACGGCCGCGTTTCTCTGGACTCAACTCGGCAAGTGGTCAACGACAGCAAAACTCGCTGAGGAGATGACGCGGCGTTTTGAAGTGTCGCTGGATCAGGCGACCAGGGATGTTGCGGGTTTTATTGAACAGTTGAGCGGAATTGGGGCTCTTGAAACACGGGAGAGTTAGTTAATGAGTTGCGCAGTGCCCAGCATGCCAATGACCACCTTGCGTGAACGCATGGGATCGCGAGCGATGAGCGAGCACATTCCGCTCTGGGCATACGTGGAAATTATTGCCACGTGCAACTTCAAGTGCGAGCACTGCTATATCGCGCCTTGCGCGGAGCGCGAGGACGTGATGTCCCTTGCGCAAGCAGAATTGCTATTCAGAAAGCTTTCGGACGCGGGTACTCTTTCGCTGCTTCTGACGGGTGGAGAGGTTTTTTCCCACCGCCAGTTCAGGGAGATTTACCTGAGCGCCAAGCGGCACGGCTTCATGGTGTACCTCAACAGCAACGGCTATCTGATCGGAGAGCGATGGGCGGATTTTCTCGCGGAATGGCCGCCAGTAATAGTATCCCTCAGTCTGTATGGCTTGAGCGATGAGCGGTATCAGCGCGTGACAGGAATTCCGAACGCTTTTCGGCGCGTAGATCGCGCGGTAGATCTGCTGCTCGAGCGCGGTATTCGTGTCGAGCTCAAGTGCCCAGCGCTGACACTTACGGTCGATGAGCTCCCGGGCATGAAGGAATACGCGAAGCAGCGCGGGATCGAATTTCGCTACGATCCGATCATCACGCCACAAGAGAAGGGTGACGTAAAGCCCATGCAGCTCCAACTTGCGCCTAAAGAGGTTCTCGAGTTGGACGAAAGCATGGATCCCGGGCTCGAAGCCTTTGCGGAATTCGCCAAGGGATTCGGAAAGCCCACTGTTGACGGGCGCGTATACACGTGCGGTGGCGGGCGCATCGCCATGTCCGTCAATGTGAAGGGTGGGATTGGCACCTGTTTGACTTCGCGCCAGTTCGTTGGAAATCTCTTCGAGCAACCGTTCGACGAGGTTTGGGGCATGCTCCGCGGCAAGGTATCGAAAAAATTCGCCGATGGCCATCCCTGCGCCACCTGTAAGTTTCGGACTATCTGCGCCGGATGCCCGGCTACCGTCGAGGAGGCGACCGGGCTACCCGAAGGTTACGTACAGCAGTATTGCAAGATCACGCACTTGCGGGCACACCGTGTAGGCCTGCATCCAACGGGAATTCCGCGTACCGTGACGGAAGGGATTCCGGCGCACGTTCGCACTCCCTTCGCGGCGGCCGCGCGGGCGCTGCCGATTCTGTCTTCCTGAGCAATTCCACCTTCTAACTAGGGAGCGCATGTCCAACAGAGATGAGTATGTGAAGCCCGTGCTCATGCAACTGCACTACTCCACCGAGCCGGAAGTGGCGGTTGCACAGGCTTGCAAGACGACCGGTTCGGCATCGGGTCCGGCAGTCTCTGGTTGCGCGTCGGAAAATGATCCGTTCGTTCCGTGCACCCAGCCTGGAAGTTGAGAGTGAAGCTTGGGCGGCAGTTACCAGCGTACCCCCTGCCGTCAGTGCCCTCTATTTCTATTCAAGGACCTCATGTCCAATCGAGATGAGTATGCGAAGCCGGTGCTCAATTGCAACTCCATTACGTAACAGAGCCAGATGTCACGGTTGCGCAAGTTTGCAAGACGAGCGGTTCGGCAACTGGTCCGGCAGTCTCCGGTTGCCAGTCGGCCGCAGATCCGCTCGTGCCGTGCCTTTTGGTTGGAAGTTAAGGTTTAGAGACTTTGCTGCACTTAGCGATGGACCGATTGCTGTCACAATGACAATTCTCAAACTGGCGAGGTTTCGTGTGAAAGGGATATTCGCGGCTTTTGGCGGTCGCGCGCTGTGCGCCGTGCTGATGGCCATGCTCATCGCCGCCTGCGACGATGATCCAACCAGTCCCCAGATCGATGATCTCGTGGGAGATCTGACTCTGGTCCCGGACACCTTGGGCGTCCAGGAAGCAATTCGGATTGTCTTCAATCGTGCTATCGATCCGGCAACTGCAGTCGATCCCGCCAACGTCGTCGTCACAAACCTGTGCGACACGCTGCGGGTTCCTGGTTCCCTCCGCGTGGGCCGCGACCCGGTCAACGGGCGGGACACGATTATCTTCTCGCCTGCGCAGGCCCTCCCATTTTTGACGCTGCTGGGCGTGCGAGTGCAGAACATTCTCGATTCGAATGGCCGTGCCCTCGAGACGCCAATCACATTTCAGCGCATCACCCAGCTTCCACCGGTTTCCGATCTTACCTGGGCCTTTCTCAACTCGCCTACGAATGAGTCGGTAACCGGCGTCAGCTTCGTGGACGATGATGTTGGTTTCAGCGTAGGCCTGAGCGGCACGGTTTATCGCACCAACAACGGCGGCGATTTGTTTGCCGCTGTCTTCAAGGCGATTGACGTTACGGATGCTTTCGCGATTCGGGCGATAACCCCCGATACGGCGTTCATGGTGGCGGCAATCAACGTGCTTGGCATTCGGCGTTGGGCTCTTTTCCGCTCGGTCAACGGCGGCTTGAGGTTTGATACCGTCCGAACGGTCAGCTCCCAGGTCAACACCCTATCCATCCGGCGCGGCCTGGGAACTGGCGGAGCGCCAGGCCGTCCCGTCGGCTTGTTTGGGGGTAACGGTCCGACAAATATCTTCCGCTACGACGGTGCCACTGGAACCGTGACTACGGCCACCGCTCCCATTGGCGGCCTCATCCTGATTGGTCTCGACCTTTCGACAGACACTACGCACGCACTGGCCGCGTTGACCAACTTTGGCGTGTCACCTTTTCGTGGCGTTGCGGTGAGGTCAACAGACGGAGGGCGCAACTTCGTATCGATTGCTCTCCCGCCAAACATCCCCGTTCTTAGAGGAGCAGGCTTCATCACTGCCCAGGAAGGGCTCCTTCTGGGTGACTCGTCAACCGTCCTGCGCGTGAACGCGTCTACCGGCGTAGTGCAGGTGCTCGGCTCTGCCCAGGGTATTCCCCAGACTATCACCGACACCCTCACCCGGAGCGTAACGTCGTTCCAGTTCTCGCGGAGCAGCTTTGCCCCGGACGGAGTCAGCGGGTACATCGTCGGTACAGTGA
>JBPCJT010000027.1:0-5349 GCA_051005015.1 Gemmatimonadaceae bacterium
ATGTCATGGACGGAGTGGTAGCACTTAGCGGATCCGCTGATTCGGATAGTGAGCGGACTGCGATGGAGCATGCGATCCTCGCGATTCCTCACGCCCGGGTGCTTGTGAACCAGATCGAGGTGGATTCTGGAGATCAGTCCCGTCCGGACCCGTTGGATCTCGCGCGATCAGTACTGAAAGAGCTTGCCGGGTTCGCGGACCGCGATGGCCTTAGGGTGGTTATCGAAAATGGCTGGATGCGGGCGGAGGGAACCGCGTCGCCGGACGACCATGTTGATTTCCTGAGAAGGCTGCGCGGAGTCTCCGGTGCGCGTGGCCTCGTCGACCGCACTCGGCCCACCCCTAGGTCGTAACTGATCGCTGTCGCACTCTCACGGTGGCGACAGGCAGGGTAAAGAACACCGTCGTGCCGATCCCGGGGTCGCTCTCGATCCAGATCCGTCCGCCATGTGCTTCGACTATTCCCTTGGCGATAGCGAGCCCAAGTCCCGCCCCATGACGCTGGGTGCGTGCCGACTGCCAGTACCGCTCGAATACGCGCGGAAGGTGCTCCTTGGCAATGCCGGAGCCGCTGTCAGCCACGGAGATTGTCACAAATTCGTTGCTCTCCACGGCGGTGACCGCCACCCGCCCGCCCGGTGGAGTGAACTTGACCGCATTGCCGATCAGGTTGGAGAGCGTCTGTTGCACCCGCTCGCGGTCCGCTGAGACAGATGGAAGGTCTGAGGGGAGGTGCGTGACGATTTCAATCTGCTTCTCTGCCAGCAAAGGCAGCAGAGTTTTCAGTGATTCAGAAATCAAAGCCGATGGGTCCAGTACCTCGGGCGCGACGCGCAAGTTGCCCGAATCCAGACTACTCACGTCGAGCATGTCCCTGATCAGCGCCTCCATCTGCTCGGCCGCCTGCAGAATGAGAGCCGCGCTCGAAAGATTGTCCCGCGAAGAAGCGTCGCTCGGGGGGAGAACAGAGCGGGTGAGCATCTTCACCGCTGCGAGCGGGTTGCGGAGGTCGTGCGATACGATGCCGAGCACCTCTTCCCTCGAACGCAGACTCGTTATCAGGGTCTCGTGAAGTCGCGCGTTGTCAACGGCCAGCGCGGCGAGGCGCGCGAGGCCCTCGGCGAAGACAACGTCGTCGCTATCAAAGGAGGTGGTCGAGCGAAAGAGGCTGAGTGCGCCGATGAGTTGTCCTCTCGCGAATAATGGCAGGAAAAGGGCGGCGCGCGGGCTCATCGCCTGGACCGCATCGATGTAAACCTTCGCCCCGCTCACTTCCAGCAGGCGCTCCGTGGCATTTTCCTCGAGCAGCACGGCTCGCTCACCTTTGCGGATCCTCCCCAGGGGATGGCTGTCCGGCGGCCGGCGCGGCGGGGCATCCTGAACGCACACGAGCACATCCCTCACTGACTCTTCGCGGTGCGCTACCGCTCCGGCATGAAAGACTTCCCCAACGAGGTTTTCGATGATGCAGCCTTCGGCGAGCGCCGGAACCGCGAGCGCGGCGACGTTGCCAAGGGTTTCCTCAGACCGGAACGAGGAAGCAAGGCGCTCCCCGGCCCTGGCTAGAAAACTCTGGCGCTCTTCATACCGTTTCCTGACGCTCACATCTCTGAGTACGACAGCGTAGACGATCTTCCCCTCCTGGTGGACCTGGGATATCGCCGCTTCCGCCGGAAACTCGTCGCCATTCTTCCGCACGCCGGCGATCTCACGCCGCTCACCCATCCGCCGAGCGGTTACGCCGGAGCGGCCGAATTCGTTGACCTGCTCTGCATGGCGGGCCCGATACCGCTCGGGGAGCAGCGCCTCGATCCGTTGCCCGATCATCTCCTCGGCAGACCAGCCGAAAATTGTCTCCGCGCCGGTGTTGAAGAAGGTGATTCGCTGAGCCGAATCGATGCAGATAATGGCATCGGCCGCGATGCCAACGATCTCGGCAAGGATTGAGGGTGTGATTTGTCCAGGCATGATGTCGTAGGGGTTTTCCTTACGCCGAGTGTGAAAATCCCCTGAAAAGAATCCTCCATCCGACGACAGAGCAAGCAGAGCGCGATTGGTATGTTGCGTCAATTGTCAACGCGACCACCAGAGGATCTGACATTGAGCTCGTCTTCCGAGATAAATAATCCCCGCGCCCTGCTCAGCAGGCAGGGCACGCGCCGTGATTTCATTCGCAATACAGCTTTCACCGCACTTGCCTCAACTGCCGTGGCTGCCTGCGGGGTCGCCGATTCATCGGGACAAACGCCCAATGCCAGCGACCACAGCGGAGGCACGATGGCTCCGAACCCGGCGGCCGTGGGGCCCGCTGCGGCGGCCGATGCCATGGACAAGATGCACGAGGCGGGTGTGAAGGCGTTTCCCGCAAAAACGGCTGGAAAGGGAAACCAGCTCCTCTCTCCGCGCATTGAGAAAGGCTTCAAGATATATGACCTGACGGCAAGCAAGATTCAGTGGGAAACAATGCCCGGGCAGAAGGTGGAAGCGTGGGCGTATAACGGCCAGGTGCCGGGTCCGCAGATCCGCGTGCGCCAGGGTGACCGGGTCAGGGTGGTGCTCAAGAATGAGCTTCCCGAGTCAACGGCAATTCACTACCACGGACTCGAGATCCCCAACGACCAGGATGGCGTTCCGTTCATCACTCAGCCGCCGGTAAAGCCGGGGGAGACGTTCACCTACGAGTTCACGGTGACGAACGACGGCTCCCACATGTATCACTCTCACCACAACGCGGCGAAACAGGTGGGCCTCGGGCTTCTTGGTGCCTTTATCGTCGAACCCCGCAGCCCGCTGGCAGTGGAGAAAGCCGATATCGACCACGTGATGATTCTCAACGACGGGTCGCACGGCTATACGCTCAACGGCAAGAGCTTCCCCGCGACAGAACCCATTGTTGCAAAGCTCGGCCAGAAGGCGCGCATCCGGTTCATGAACGAGGGGATGATGATTCACCCGATGCATCTCCACGGAATGCACATGACCGTCATCGCGAAGGATGGCTGGGCTCAGCCTGCCCCCTGGAAGTGTGACACGCTCAACATCGCTCCCGGTGAAAGGTGGGATGTGATCGTCAACTGCAACAATCCAGGCACGTGGGCCTTCCACTGTCACATTCTTCCGCATGCGGAGTCAGAGCACGGCATGTTTGGGATGGTGACTGCACTTATCGTGAAATGAGCGACGTCGCCTCGCCGCCGGGGCGACATCTTTTCGACACGAGTAAGCCTGGGGCACCGAGCGGCTTCCCCCGTTGGCTGACCGGGCTGCTGGGCATCCCGCTCGAACTGAAGCTCGTCGGCGCGAATCTTCTCGTCGTTTCTGCCGTGGTGGTCATGTTCTGGGGGCCCTTTCTCCAGCCCCTCCCGTCGCGCGCTGCCTTTGTGCTTGTTGTCATTGCAGGCCTCGCGCTAGGCCTGGGAATGAACTTCTATCTCGTTCGCATTGCCCTCCGGCCGATCGCCTTGCTCGAGCGGGCAGCCGTCAGCGTGAGCAGCGGCCGATTGTCCGAGCGTGTTCCGGCATCGCTGGTCGCCGATTCGGCGTTGGCGCATCTGGCCGATACGTTCAACCAGATGCTCGCAACCCTCGCTGCTGGCCGACAGAGAATGCAGCAACTCTGCGCCGAAGTCGTCTATGCGCAGGAACGGGAGCGCGCGCAGATCGGAAGAGATCTTCACGATTCGCTCGGACAGACCCTCGCCGCAGCGAGCTTTCAGGTCGCGGCGCTGGTGACCAGCCTGCACGAGACTTCAACGGCAACCAGTCTCGCGGAGGTGCAGGAGCTTTTGAGAACAGCTGTGGAGGAAACCAGGAACGTCTCCCGTGCCCTCCACCCCCGCGTTGCCGACGACCTTGGGCTTCTGACCGCGCTCGAGGGACTCGCGCGCTCGACAAGCCAGCGGTCGCTCATCGACGTCACGGTGACCGCCGATGTCGATGGCGGATACATTCCAGCACCGATGAAGGGAACCCTCTATCGCATTGCCCAAGAGGCGCTGCGGCACGTCGAGAGCCATGCAGGCGCTGGCTTCGCGAGCGTTGCCCTCAAGGTTCGCGACGGAACCGTGAAGCTTTCCATTAGCGACGACGGCACCGATTTTCCACTTCCGGCGGGCGCGGCGAATCTGAGGTTCTCCCTGGCGCCGCTCAGGGAGCGGCTTTCCCTTGCCGGCGGTGAGCTGGAGATAGAGACAGGTTCCACGGGCGGGACAAGGGTTCTTGCGACGGTCAGGACTGATCTGGAGGCAGCATGACGGATGCGGTTATCAAAGTGATCCTCGTCGACGACCACGCCGTGGTGCGAGCCGGCCTGAAGGCGGTGCTCGGAAACGCGAAGGACATCCAGGTTATCGGAGAAGGCGCTACGGGAAAGGAAGCGGTCGCGCTCGCCGACCGGCTCGATCCGGATGTAATCATCATGGATCTTTCAATGGGGGAAATGGACGGCGCTGCTGCGACCAGAGAGATAATCGCAAAAGGGAAGCGGGTGAGAATTCTGATTCTCACCATGCACGCCGAAGATTCTTATCTCGTCCCATTGCTCGAGGCCGGAGCAAGCGGATATCTGGTAAAGAGCGCGGCGGATCGCGAGCTCATTGACGCCGTCCGCGCCGTCGCTCATGGCGACATTTACATGCAGCCGTCGGCAGCGCGGGCGCTCGCGCAGAACATTCAGCGAGAGGCAGAGCACGGCGACGAGCGCAGCAAGTTCGAGAAGCTCACGGAGAGGGAGCAGAACGTGCTCACCTATGTGGCGCGCGGGTTCAGCGCGCCCGAGATCGGAGAAAAATTGTTCATCAGCCCGAAGACGGTGGATACCTACAAGCAGCGCATCAACGAAAAGCTCGGGCTATCCCACCGCTCGGATTACGTTGATTTCGCGCTGAAGCTGGGACTGCTCACCAGGTAGCCGCTACTTTAGCGCGCACCTGGTGTTGGCAGAGGCGATCTCGAGAATCGCGGTGCCGACAACCGGCATGGTGCTCTCGATTCGCGCCGGAAGCCTGCACGCGTCGTCGGTGAGGTGAATCCGGATCAACCCCTCACCTTTGTAGTGCCGGGGATCGCGCACCCGCATCTCGACGAGGAAAGCACGGATCTCGCCCATCGGCGTAGGGATCATCTCGCGCCGGATCATGCGGATGGTAACCGGATTTCGCGCGGCATCGAAGTGCCGGTCAAACGTGTGAACCGCACCCGGTGCAAGTGGGAGTGTGCGAATGAAGTACATGAACGAGAGCTCGTCGAGCGGCGAGTCGCCCGGGCTGGTTCCCCGCTGTCCTTTCGCATCGCTCCATTTCTTTTCTTCGGGGAACATCTCGACGGCTTCGTCCTGGCTGCTCAGTGGAT
>JBPCJT010000028.1:0-8392 GCA_051005015.1 Gemmatimonadaceae bacterium
CTCCCAGGGAATACCTGTTTCGCGCCACCGGCAGCGTAATCAAGTTTCAGGGCTTTCTCGGCCTGTATCGAGAAGCGCACGAGGAGGGGGAAGGAAAGGCGCTTGAGGACGAGCAAGCCCTTCCTTCGATCGAGATTGGCGAGGACATACCGTGCAGGGCAGTGACGCCGCTTCAACACTTCACCGAACCGCCACCTCGTTTTTCCGAAGCCAGTCTTGTAAAGGAGCTTGAGCGGCTTGGCATTGGCCGGCCGTCAACATACTCATCCATCATCTCCGTGCTCGCGGACAGGCACTACGTCCAACTGGAGCAGCGCCGCTTCACGCCGACTCCGCTCGGTGAGACAGTCGAGAAAGTGATGATCAAGCAGTTCCCGGACATCTTCGATGTCGGATTTACGTCGGCGATGGAGGGTGAGCTGGACAAGATCGAGGAAGGGGATATCACCTGGAGGCAGGTGCTCAAGGACTTCTATGGCCCGTTCTCCAAGCGGCTCGGCAACATCGACGTCGAGGGACTCATCGGTGCCGTGCACGATATTTCGGTCATTACCAGGGAGCGCTGTCCGGAATGCGGCGGCAAGTTGCTCGTCAAAGGTGGATTCTTCGGTCCATACATCGCGTGTGAGAATCAGCCCAGGAAGAAGTGCACGTACACCAAAAAACTGGGAGTCGACCGCAAGCCTGCGCGTCCGAGCAATGAGATCTGCCACGAGTGCGGCGCGCCAATGGTCATCAGGGAAAGCCGCACCGGTGAGTTCCTGGGGTGTAGCCGGTTCCCGAAGTGTCGCGGCACACGTGCAATGCCGACTGGGGTGAAGTGTCCCAGGGACGGCGGTGACATAACGCAACGCCGCTCCAAGAAACGCGGTAAGCCCTTCTATGGTTGCTCGAATTATCCGGCGTGTGACTTCGTCATCTGGGGGAGGCCGGTGCTGGAGACGTGTCCGGACTGCGGCAATGCAGCCGCCGAGATCAAGCAGTCGAAAGCGCGGGGAGAGTACCGGCGGTGTCTCAAATGCGGGAATGAGTGGGATGCAGTGGCCAGAGAGGAGGAGGCCGTGCTGGTCGGATAAGGACTGACACATCGTTCCAGTGCGTTACCTTTCGGTCGTGGCTGCCAGTCTTCCTTCCATTCCCATCATCGGTGGCGGCCTTGCCGGTTGCGAAGCCGCATGGCAACTCGCCGAGCGCGGGCACATTGTCACGCTCCACGAGATGCGCGGGGTACGCGCAACTCCCGCACACAAGACCGACATCCTGGCTGAGCTGGTTTGCTCCAATACTTTCAAGAGCACCGGCCTTTCCAACGCCCACGGACTCCTGAAAGCCGAAATGCGCGCTCTCGGTTCCGTTATCCTGAGCGCCGCGGATGAGGCGCGAGTGCCTGGCGGCTCCGCGCTGACGGTGGATCGCGATCATTTTTCGCGTGGAGTGCATGACCGCATCACATCGCATCCGCGTATAACCCTCGTTCGCGAGGAGGTGACATCGCTTCCATCACCCGGAATCATTGCCACTGGCCCACTTACCTCCGATGCGCTTGCTGGATCCGTTCGGGCACGCCTGGGGGTTGAATCGCTCGCCTTCTACGATGCCATAGCGCCGATAGTGGCGCGCGATTCGGTGGACGAGACGATCGTCTTCCGTGCTTCACGCTATGGCAAGGAAACCATGGAAGAGGCAGCCGGCGAGGGGGCGTATATCAACTGTCCCTTCAGCCGCGAGCAGTACGAAGCGTTTCTCGATGCGCTCGTGTCGGCTGATCAGTTTCACGGTCACGACTTCGACCAGGCGCCGTTTTTCGAAGGCTGCATGCCCGTGGAAGTCATGGCGCAGCGTGGTCGCGACACTCTCCGATTCGGTCCGATGAAGCCTGTGGGATTACGCGATCCGAGAACGGGACGACAGGCATGGGCCGTCGCGCAGTTGCGCATGGAGGACCGCGCTGGACAAATGTGGAACCTCGTCGGCTTCCAGACGCGCCTTCGCATTCCGGAGCAGCAGCGCGTGTTTCGCATGATCCCAGGGCTCGAGAACGCGGAATTCCTTCGCTATGGTTCGATTCACCGAAATTCCTACCTCAACTCGCCGGCGTCGCTCACGCCGCATCTTTCACCGAGAGACAATCCACAAACTCTCTTCGCGGGCCAGATAACGGGAGTTGAGGGATACACGGAGAGCGCCGCTTCAGGATTGCTGGCGGGGATCAATCTCTCCCGCATTCTCGCTGGCGCGATTCCGGCTGTACCTCCGCCTACCACAATGCTGGGCGCACTGTATCGGTATTTGCGCGAAGCCGATCCGAAGCACTTCCAGCCCATGAACGCCAACTTCGGGCTTGTCGACGCCCTTTCGGAGCACGTCAAGGACAAAAAGCGGAAGCGGGAGCTTCTAGCCCAGCGAGCATTGGCGCACATGGACGAATGGCGAGCGGAATTTGCTGGAAGCGCGGTGCATGCTTGTGCGAGCGCCGAAGCGTGAAGGAAAACTCCGCGGCTGGTGTGAATGAATTCGCTGAGAAGGTTTCGGGGGTCCCCCCCCGCAATCAGGATCGCCTTGACACCCCCTTGTCGCGCAACGATTCCAGCGCCATTCCAGGCGAAGCATCCCACCAGTCTGATCGGCCCATACCGCCGGATGTCGCCGCCTTCCTCCTCCAACTCCAGAAGGAACGCGACTACTCGCCTCACACCATTCTCGCGTACAGGCGCGATCTGCAGATTTTCAGCGAATTCCTGTCCCTCTACCACGGTGTGCAGTCGTGGACCTGGGCGGAGCTCGACCGCCTCGCCATTCGCGGCTTCCTCGGTCATCTGGCACGCAAAGGTCTGAGCAAACGCTCGACTGCTCGCGCCCTTTCCGCCGTTCGAAGCTTCTACCGTTACCTGCACCGCAACGAAATCGTCGAGGCGAATCCAGCGCGCGGCGTGCTTACTCCGAAACAGGATAAGTACCTGCCGGCCTATCTCGACCGTGCCCAGATAGACCTGCTCTTCCAGATTGCCGAGGTTCGTGCGTGGGCGGGAAAATTCACTGACGTGCGCAATGCGGCCATTCTGGAGCTTTTCTACTCTACAGGAATGCGGCTCTCGGAGCTGGCCGGTATCAACCGGCAGGACCTCGACCTCATCTCGCAGCAGGTCAAGGTACGGGGGAAGGGGAAGAAGGAGCGAATTATCCCCATTGGGGACCACGCGCAGCTCGCCCTCCGAAACTACGAGGCCAGGCGCGATGAACTATTGCGTACGCTCCGCGGATCAGCAGCCGACCGGACCGCGTTTTTTCTGGGCCGAACGGGAAAACGGATCGGCGTCCGGGCAGTGCAGAACGCCGTCAAGCTATTTCTTGACGAGATCGACGAGGACGCGGGCCTCTCCGTCCACTCTCTGCGGCACACCTTCGCGACACATCTGCTCGATGCGGGCGCCGACCTCCGCGCGGTGCAGGAGCTATTAGGTCACGCTTCGATATCGACGACGCAGATTTATACTCACACCAGCGTAGAGAGGCTCAAGAAGGTTTACCGGGCCGCACATCCGCGGGCTTGAAAGGGCGGATTGGGCTTCCAGAACAGCAAATGAGTTAATAGTTTGGGCGCTGGGACACGGCGCCGTCCCTGCAACGCAAAGTGCTCTGGAGAAAGGAAATGCGGCTTGAAACCCTACCACTCATACTCGGCGGGCTCTTTGGCCTGATTGGGTTGACGTTGCTCGCGGATGCCATGATCCCGGACGGGTCATTCGCTCCAGCGGAGCGCCGCCGTGGTACGCGTGCCCAACGCAATCTTTGGGGCGAGGCGATGCTCGGCATAGGCATTCTCGCCGTAGCAGCCGCGCTGATCGGTCGCGACGCGTGGCGCTATACCACGATCGCAATGCTCGCCGCCCTCGTACTATGCGTCCTCGGACTCGCCCTCAACTGGCGGTACGTCGCCGCCATGCTCGCCGGCCGCTCCCCGGCATTGGCGAGAGAATCCGCGGCGGACCCCCGATCCGGCCCGGAAAGGGATCGCGAAATGCCGCTGCGTTAACGCTCCGGGCACAATCCCGGGCAACTGGCACCGGCCTGTTCCCAGGGCGCGTACCACCAGAGTCTGGCGCCGCCAAACGTCCGCTCTTGCTATACTTCGGCATGATGAAGCTGGAACAGATCCGGGCAACCACCATCCTCGGCGTCCGGCGCGACGGCAAGGTTGCGCTCGGCGGCGACGGCCAGGTTAGCGTTGGCGATACAGTGATGAAATCCAATGCTCAGAAGGTGCGAACCCTCCGCGGAGGGAAAGTACTCGCAGGATTCGCCGGCGCCGCCGCGGACGCATTCACGCTCTTCGAGAAGTTCGAGGAAAAGTTCGAGCGCTATCCGGAGAACCTTCCCAAGGCCGCCGTCGAGCTCGCGAAGGACTGGCGCAGCGACCGAGTGTTGCGCCGCCTGGAAGCGTTGCTCGTAGTCGCCGACAAGCATCACGGATTCGTGATATCCGGAACGGGCGACATCATAGAGCCCGACGATGGTCTTCTGGCTATCGGCTCTGGTGGCTCTTACGCGCTCGCAGCCGCGCGCGCCCTCGTCGCCCACTCGTCTCTAACGTCCGCGCAGATCGTCCGGGAAGCCCTGACTATTGCGGGCGATATCTGTGTATATACGAATACGAAGATTACGGTGCTGGAGTTGAATAGTGATCCGTGATAAACCACCGTCTGTCCCGTGCCCGCACATTAATAATTGTCAAAAAGTTACTAATGTGACGCATCGACCCGGCTGCCAACCGCGTTAGCGCGGCCATATCGCTGCTCCCTTTTTTACTGATCACCGATAATGCTCTCTACACGCATTCAGCAAGCCGTCTCGCGCCTCGCCGATCTCACTCCCCGCCAGATCGTCGCGGAGCTCGACCGCTACATAGTGGGACAGAACGACGCGAAGAAGGCCGTTGCGATCGCGCTGCGCAACCGCTGGCGCCGCCAGCAGGCGCCCGACTCCATTCGCGAGGAGATAGCGCCGAACAATATCATTCTCATCGGTCCCACCGGTGTTGGCAAAACCGAGATTGCGCGGCGGCTCGCCAAGCTCGCGGGCGCGCCTTTCATCAAGGTCGAGGCCTCCAAATTCACGGAGGTCGGTTACGTAGGCCGTGACGTCGAGTCCATGGTGCGGGATCTCGTGGAGAGTGCGATCGACATGGTCCGCGGAGAGCGCGAGGCCGAAGTAGAGGACCTGGCGCACGAGAAGGTGGACGACCGTATTCTCGATCTGCTCCTTCCCGTTCCTTCGGACGGAAAGCCCGCCGCCGCTCCCGCGCCTGTGCCGAGTGCGATGGGTGGTGGTGGGGCATCGGGAGGACAGCCAGCTCTCTTCGTCGTCTCATCCAGCGGCGAAGTCTCGCGCGAGAACGACCTGGATGCTACGCAGGAGCGCCATCGGCGCACACGCGACAAGCTCAAGCAGCTGCTGATTGACGGCCAGCTCGAGGACCGCGAGGTGGAGGTCGAGGTCACGCGCGCCCAGGGTCCCATGCTCGACATCCTCGCCTCCCAGGGCGCGCCCGAGGGGATAGAGAACTTCACCGAGATGCTGCAGGACATGCTGCCCAAGAGAAAGAAGAAGCGGCAGGTGAAGGTCTCCGAGGCTCGGCGCCTGCTTCTGGAACAGGAGCTCGAGAAGCTGGTGGACATGGAAGACGTCACCGCTGACGCACTGGAGCGGGTTGAGAAGCTCGGCATCATCTTTCTCGACGAAATAGACAAGATCGCTGGCGAGCGGGCCAAGATGGGCGGCCCCGACGTGTCACGCGAAGGCGTACAGCGGGATCTGTTACCGATCGTCGAAGGCTCCAACGTGCAGACGAAATACGGCATGGTGAAGACGGATCACGTCCTGTTCATCGCCGCCGGTGCATTTCACGTATCCAAGCCGAGCGATCTGATTCCCGAGCTGCAGGGGCGCTTCCCCATCCGCGTCGAGCTCAAGCCGCTTACCGAGGCCGACTTCGTCCGCATAATGACGGAGCCGGAAAACGCGCTCACCAAGCAGTACACCGCCCTCGTCGAGGCGGAGGGGGCGCTGCTCTCGTTCACAAGGGACGGAATCGCCGAGATCGCGCGCGTGGCGTCGGCGGTTAACGACCGCATGGAGAACATCGGCGCACGCCGGCTTCACACGGTCATGTCGACTCTGCTGGAGGACGTCATGTACGACCTCCCGGATAGAGGGAAGGCTCCCATCGCCATCGACGCGGCCGTCGTGATCGACCGGCTCAAGAGCATCGCCGAGGACGAGGACTTGAGGAAGTATATTTTGTAGTCTGAGAGCAGAAGCCGCGATTCTGCGACGGTCCGGCCTGCTTGCACATGATCCCTGCGCGGCAAAGTTTGGTTCAAGCACCGACTCCAGGCGGAATTGCCGCGGGCAAACTGCGCGCGCGGCAAATCACTTTCATACCCTGTCCCCCATCCCCACCCACACGATGTCCGTCCGCCAACACCGCGACTTTCTCGCCATACCCGACTTCTCGCGCGATGAGCTACTCAGCCTCTTCGATCTCGCCGAGTCGATGCGCACTGGGAGCTACAACCAGAAGCCCCTGGCTGGAAAGTCGCTCGCAATGATTTTCATGAAGCCTTCCACTCGAACCCGGGTTTCCTTCGAAGTAGGCATGTGGCAGCTCGGCGGACACGCGCTCTTTCTTTCGCCGCGTGACATTCAGCTCGGCCGCGGGGAGCCAATCGCCGACACGGCGCGCGTTCTGTCGCGCTACGTGGATGGAATCATGATCCGCACGTTCGCGCAGGCGGAAATCGAAGAGCTCGCCAGGCACGCTGATGTTCCTGTTATCAACGGCCTTACCGACCTTCTCCACCCCTGCCAGATCCTCGCCGACCTGCAAACCGTTCGTCAGCACATTGGCGGCTGGGAAGGTAAAAAAATCGCCTGGATCGGCGACGGCAACAACATGGCGAATTCCTGGCTCAACGCGGCCTACCGGCTGGGCTTCGAGCTGGCTATCGCCTGTCCGGAAGGCTACGACCCCGATCCCATCATCCTCGCTCGCGCGCAGAGTGCCACCCTGGTGACCATGACACGCGAACCGCGTGAAGCGGCCGAAGGAGCGCACGTCATAAACACCGATGTTTGGGCTTCGATGGGACAGGAGGAGGAGCAGAAGATCAGAGAAAAGGCCTTCGCCGGCTACACGGTCGATAACGCGCTGATGCAGCGTGCGGCGCGCGACGCGATCTTTCTCCACTGTCTGCCGGCGCATCGCGGGGAAGAGGTTGCCGCCGAAGTGATTGACGGTCCGCAGAGCCGCGTGTGGGACGAGGCCGAGAACCGGCTGCACATCCAAAAGGCAATCATGGCTGTGTTGATGGGAGACTAGTCCCCCGAGGGAAACCGCGCGCATATTTGCCGCAATAATTCTCCGCTGGAGCAGATCCGCGATGTCTCAGTCCGCAACCTCTCACAATCTTCTGCGCACGCCGTTCCACGACGCACACATCGCGCTCGGGGCCAAAATGGTACCCTTTGCCGGC
The DNA here is from genome assembly GCA_051005015.1 of Gemmatimonadaceae bacterium. Taxonomy (GTDB): domain Bacteria; phylum Gemmatimonadota; class Gemmatimonadetes; order Gemmatimonadales; family Gemmatimonadaceae; genus JACMME01. The sequence goes on from JBPCJT010000028.1 coordinate 7,533, forward strand.
TATGAGATGCCGGTGCAGTATCCAGCGGGCATCACCGCGGAGCACAAGGCTGTGCGCGAGAGATGCGGCCTGTTCGACGTCAGTCACATGGGCGAGCTCGTGCTGCGCGGGGCGGGCGCAATTGACTTCGTCAACTACGTGACATCGAATGACGTCAACGCCCTCGCGGAGGGGCAGGTCCACTACTCGACAATCCTCAACGAGCGTGGCACCATCGAGGATGATTGCCTCGTCTACAGATTTCCCGATCGCGTCATGATGGTTGTCAACGCCTCCAACCGCATCAAGGATCTTGAGCACATCCTGCGGCACAAGGAACGTTTCGATTGCACGATCGAGGACATCAGCGATGCCATCGCGCTCCTGGCGCTGCAGGGCCCGCGCGCAGCCGCAATCCTCCAGACGCTGACAGACACGGATCTGGGTGTCATCGGCTACTATCACTTCGCCGAGGGCAGCGTGGCGGGCATGCCATCCGTGATTTCGCGCACCGGATACACGGGGGAAGACGGGTTCGAGTTGTATTTCGACCCCCGGTACGCAACAGACATATGGGACGCCCTTCTCGCGGCCGGTGAGGTCACCCCCGCGGGGCTCGGCGCCCGGGACACTCTCCGCCTCGAGATGGGCATGGCACTCTACGGCAACGACATCGATGACACTGTCACGCCGCTGGAAGCAAACCTCGGCTGGCTGGTAAAGCTCGGGAAAGGCGCGTTCGTTGGCGGAGAAGCTCTCGCGCGCCAGAAAGCGGAGGGTGTTAAAAGAAAACTCGCTGGATTCACGTCGGAAGAGCGAACATTTCCTCGCCCCGGCTTTGGCGTATACCGGGACGGGGAGCAACACGGGCTGGTTCGCAG
>JBPCJT010000029.1:0-19811 GCA_051005015.1 Gemmatimonadaceae bacterium
CTGTAGCTCGGGGTCGTATCCAAACGACCGGAGCGTACTGACGAGATACTCGATAGCCAGTGCATTGCCGGGCCTGGTGATGTACTTGGAGCCGAATCGGTGCAGGTCTGCCTCGTAGCCGTAGATGCGTGTTATCGAGACATCCGCCACCGACTCCCGCACTAGTTCGGCAATGGGATTGAACATCGTCTGTCCGCGTTTGCGCAACGCACTTTCGGCGCGCGCGGCCCCACGCACACGCTCCAGCAACTCGGCTTTAGTAACTTTCTGAGCTAAATTCAGCAAATATACGCCGCGCTCGGGAGATACTGTATCCCCATCACGCTCGGATACAATGAGCACTGCCGCGCCATCGGGATTGGGAGCCCACTCGTACTCAGGCGCCACGGTCCTTACGGTGTTGTTGTGGAAAAAGCGGGTCCTCCTGCCAGTACTCGCATTGTATAAGTAGGATCGGCGGTGACGCGATTCCCCCACAACGCCGAGAATGCGATCGTTAGACAGCCAGCGGGGAAAGACGTCGTGCTGGATCTCGTGAGTGAGGCGTGTCTCAGCGGTACCATCGCTATCCGTTACGTACAACTCCCAGTCCTCGCGCGGCATCATCTGGTACGCCACGCGGCGCCCGTCCGGTGACAGCACGGGGTTTGCCAGCGGCCGCTCCGCGCGCTTGACGACCACCGGCTGTGATCCGTGTCGAACTACGGAGACGGTGTTCGCGGCTGGCTCCTTTCCAACGAAGGTCACCGCGGAGCCATCCCGGGACACCGATGGCGACGTACCTTCGAACTGCCAGCTTTCGCCAGTCGCGAGATCGCGCATGACGAACTGCGTTGCTCCAAGCGCGTACATCAGACGCTGGCCACCGGGAATCGCGACCGGGTTCGTCTTCAATCCGGGACCATTGGTTACGGGCACGGGAGCCTTGCCCACCGCGAGTCGGTAGATGTCGCTGACCGTCTGACTCCCCCTGGGAGCGGCAGCAAGGTACAGCGAGCCGTCACCGCCGTAGACGAGAGTTTTTGGGACGAGTGAGGAAATGACGCTACGATCACGGCCGGAACGCAGATCACGCACACGAATCCGCGTCAACTCCGATTCCAGACGCAGCACTTCTGTCCGCCGGCGCCGAAAGCTGGCGATGTCCTGAGCGGCAAGAGCCCCATCCTGCTCCGCCCGCGCCGCCTTGAGCGCGGGAGACTCCTCAACCAGAAAATATGCGGCTTCACCTCCAGAGGGAGCCAACGCGACTCCGAAACCTGGAAAGCTGGCGAGCTCTCGAACTCTACCATTTGTAATCGCGATGGCGTGTATGCTGCGTCCGGCGCCCGTCCCGGAGCCGTACGCCGCTACGCGTCCGTCCCCACTCCACTGGAGCGTGCTGCCGTCCCGGGCGACTTCAGTGACGCGGTACAGCTCTCCTGTCAAAAGTGCGATCGGCTCGAGCACTTCGTCCCCATCCGGCGACTGAAGCAGAGACTCCAGCCGGGATAGCGCTTCGAGATAATCGCCGGACTGCCAGGCGATTTGTGCACTGTCGAAACGGACCGCGGTGCCGCGCTCGGCACTGAGCAAGCGCTTCCCTGTCGGGCGCGTCTCCTGGGCAGCAGAACTACTTGTCAAAACCGAGGTAAGGAGGATAGCGATAGAAACGATCTTTGACATCGGGTCCAGTGTTGATGACCTGGGTGGATTGGCGCGAAACCGCGCCGAGGCATGTCTGCGCGCGGTAGATGCGGCACGAGTGATACCGATGGTGAAAAGGTATCTTTCAGCGTCAGATTCGATAGCGGGGAGCCCCGCCAACCGTGCGCACATTTCTTTCCCTCTATCTCTATCACGCCTCCTGCCGGACTTTTTGCCACTCCCCGTTCCCCACTCCCCACGCTTGAATCCTTCATGCTTCCAACACGCATCCCAAGGGTAAAGATCTGCTGTATCTCGAGCCTCGCAGAAGCTAGCATCGCAATTCGCGCTGGCGCTTCGGCTGTCGGACTCGTTTCCAGCATGCCGAGCGGGCCCGGCGTCATTGCCGATGACTTGATCGCGGAGATCGCGCAGTCGATTCCTCCTGGTGTAGCGTCCTTTCTGCTAACGTGTCGCGAAACCATCAGCGAGATAGTCGCACAGCAGCGAGCTGCCGGCGTCAACACCCTTCAGCTTTGTGATCGGCTTCCGCATGGCAGCCATGACACCCTTAGGCGCTTGCTCCCCGGAATAGGAATTGTGCAGGTCATTCACGTCAGGGGAGAGCAAGCAATCGAGGAGGCCGCCGCCGTCGCACCAAACGTAAGTGCCATCCTGCTCGACTCCGGCAATCCCGCTCTCGCAATCAAGGAGCTTGGCGGCACTGGCCGCCGCCACGACTGGCGCATCAGCCGCCAGATTCGGGAGCTGCTAGACATTCCCATCTTTCTCGCGGGCGGGCTCCGGCCAGATAATGTCGCCGAAGCAATCGAGGAAGTCGGTCCCTACGGCCTCGACGTGTGCAGCGGCGTTCGCACGAACGGACGTCTGGATGAGGTCAAGGTGAAAGAATTCATACGCCAGTGTCAAACTCAATGAAGCCGAGCCGCATTATAGCTGGACTCGGCTCGGTCGCACTCACTGCAGCGAAAACAACTTGGGACAATGTCTTCTCGGTGCTTGCGTATCACGTATGACGGCCCATGGCTCCCGGCTCCCATATCACCGCTCAGGGACCACCTCCCTCTTCTCCAAACTCCTCTCCACCTCCTTCCTCGTACGCCAAACCTCCCGCAGTTCCTTTCTGCTGAAAAGCGCAAGCTGGTCTGTTCGATGCGGTGAGCCTTTCTGCGAAGAGTTGCCGTAGGCAAGCAGTGCACGCGCTCGCCCCGGCGTTCCGAACTCGACTACGGCGTACCACGAATCACCGCCTACCGCGCGGAAACGTTTACCATCCGGTGCATAGACCGTCGCGCGAAAGACTCCGAACGGGTCGGAGAATCCGTTGCCTGGCAGGTCAAGTGCATCGCTCCGAAGCCGGTATACCTCACCGAACGGCACATTCAGCGACGTGAAGTCACGCTCGATTTTCGCCGCGGCCGAATCCAGCGCGGCCACCGCCTGCACTCCATCTGCGAGACCTCTGGGAGTAGTCAAAGGTTCTGCCGCCCTCCATGGTGTCGCGTAGATCGTGACACTTCGGCGTCTCATCTCGCGAGCCCATTCGAGAAAGAGCGGAGCACCGCGACTGCCAACGTCAGTTTTGCGGTCCCACTCAGCCAGCGTGGCTGCCGCTCGCCTCGCCCGCTGCGTGCCACGCTCGCTCGCGGCGGCTACAAGCTCGTCAAGCACGCGGTCCGCCATCTCAACATGCGTGTCGTGCTTCATCCTCACTACATCGTCGAAACTGAGCTTTGCGGGTGCCTCACTCAGCATCTCCGCGGACCGCTGCGGCCGAAGAGCCATGCCACGAGGCGCCATGTATGCCGGAAAGGAGTCCCCGTGGAACCTGGATGACAGAGGGAAGGTTGCGTACCAGGGAGGATCGTTGGCATTCTGAACCCAACCGCTCGGCGGATCTACCACTCGAGGAAGCGACGCATACGTGTGCTGCCGAGTCCAAAGCAGCGCGGAGGTGTCGCCCGGAACGACTCCTGACCAGAACGCCCAGTCGCCGCGCGCGCGAACTGGTGTAGTGCCGTTGAACACGTAGAGGATGTGTCCCTCCCGGTCCGCGTATATGGCGTTGAACATCGGGATCTGCAATCGCGACAGCGCCCGCTCGTACTCGACCATATTCCTGCTGCGCATCATATCCCAGGTCTGCTCGAGCAAGTTGGGGCGGTCGAGCGCCGCGACTCTCAAGGCTATTGCCTTGCCCGGCTTTTCAGAGATCACCGGGCCGTGGATGGATCGTTTGAACGACAGGGGCTCCAGCCGCATTGTACCGTCCCTCTGTTTTACCCTGATGGTATCCAGGTAAACGCTGAACGCGCGCACGCCAGCATCCCATTTGTAACCACCATCCACAAGCGTCAGCTCGTACAGATCGCGTCCGTCGTGCGTATTGACGGTGTGCGTCCATCCGATCCTGTCGTTGAAAGCGATGGAGATCAATGGGAAGCCAACGAGTGCGGCGCCGTATGCCTCAACGCCGGGCGCGGAGATTTGTGCTTCGTAAAACGTATCGAATCCGGACCATGAAAGATGCGGATTGGCTACCAGCATGGTGTTTCCGCTGGCGGATCGGAACGGAGCTATCGCCCATGCGTTTGACCCCGCTGAATGCCAGCGATTCATCACACTCTCATTCGCGTCCGGCCGCAGCATGAACTCGAAGTGGATGACTCGCTGGCCATGGGCCATCACATCCGCAGCGGTCACCGGGAGAACTATCCTGACGCTGTCGCCAATTGCATCAGGGTGCGCACTCGCGTAAGCGTTGAAACCGGCCGCGAAGGCTTCAACCCGGCGCTGGAACGCGGGCGATTGATTTTTCTGCCATTCGCGTCCGCGGGCAGGTATCCCCATCATGCGTACGAAACGGTCGGATTTGATATTCGACTCAGGACCACTGGAATCCCCCTCACCCCAATACTCGGACGCGCGCCCGCGCGCCTCTCCGTACAACCGCAGCACGAGATCGCCGTGGCTGTGCGCCTGTGCCCAGCCAAAGGCCCGGAAGGCATTTTCGGTGCTCGCCGCATAGATGTGCGGAATCCCCCAACGATCCCAAAGAATTTCCGTCGCTCGACGAGCCGGCTGTGTGCGCACAGATCGCGCGCCGCGCTCTTTTGCTGGGTTCTGCGCTTCGGCTTTTCCGGGTGCGAAAACCGCGCAGGCGGCCAGCGCCAGAATGAGGCGGAGCAATCCGAAGTACGATCCAGTGTAATAAGTCTGAAATGTGCTTGGCACCGATACCGCTGGTACGCTTCGGCTTCGGAAGGCGCGAGGAGTGTTCATACCAGCGTTACGGGCGCGACGAGTAACGTACATGGCGAGGATGCAGCGGCGGTCGAATGCAATCATCGTTTCGGACTCAGTCCACCAGTGATTGAGGTCAGGTGATTGGGATGCGGGAAGGTACGCCTCGCAGGAAACGCAGCAAGCCTCAACTCACGTACCTTTCGAGAAGTCCCCGAGCATAATTACCTTCCATATCTCTGCTCCAAGCGTCGCTGCTCCTCCGTCCGACCGAATCCCTACCGGGCGTACCACCGTAGGTGTCGTTAGCACGCGGCACCCGGCACCTAACACCTTGCACTTGCCTTAGTGAGCTCCAAGCGCTGGCTCCTCGCCATCGTATCCTTCGCGGTAACGATCGGCGCCTCAGTTTACATTGTCTACACGACGTGGCCGCAGCAGCGGAACCCAGCGATTCTGCCGCTCTGGGCGCACGCTGCGGCGGCGGTGATCGTCGCGCTCGAAGTACTGGCGCGCGCCATGAAGTTCAAGTTGAGCGCCCTGTCTCTTCGCATTCCGTTATCGATCAACACCGCACTACGCGTCTGTTTGGGGGGTGATTTCGGAGCTGCGATTACACCCGGCCGCTCGGGAGCCGAGCCCGCGCGCTTTCTGGTGCTGTCGGAGGCTGGCGTGCCGCCGGCACGAAATCTCCTCCTGCTCTTTCTGGAGCTCTTGCTTGAGATGTCGTCGCTCGCGGTCGTTGCTGTGGGGCTGGCCATCTACTTTCGCAAGGAAGCTGGAACAGCGCTCGGCGGCCTGCTGGGAGTCGTCGGAGTGTACGCGGCGGTCGTCCTCGGAATCGGTGCGCTTGGTGTGGTTCTGTCGAGAGGGGATACTAGCGGTCCTCCCCCGAAATGGGCGGTGACTTTGGGCCTGACTGGACGGCGCTGGCGAACCGTTCAACGGGCGTTGAAACGTACCCGATCGAGCGTGATAGAGATCCGCGGTGCACGATTCGGATTTCTAGGCTTGGCCTGGCTCGCCTCCGTTGCGCACATAATGCTGCGGTCGCTGATCCTCCCGCTGATCGTCTACGCGCTTGGCGTCGTCGTTCCGCTAGCACCACTCGTGTTATGGCCTCTCGCGCTGCTATACGGTGCAGTGGTGGCTCCCGTCCCGGGTGGCGGCGGATTGATCGAGGTAACATTCAAGCATTTCCTCGGCGATTCGATTCCAGCACCAGTCTTCGGGGCGACGCTGGTATGGTGGCGTTTCTACACGTTCTATCTATATGTGATACTGGGCGCCTTCGCGGCGGGACGAACCGTCATGCGCGCCCTGCGAGAGGAGCAGTACGACGACCTGCAAGATGTAGATCCGGCGCTGCGATCGGCGTGAGGCTTTGGACGCGGCAGATCCCGTTTCACCCCCACGTCCTCGTAATTGTCAGCAGCCGCCACTCCCGTTTTATGAAGCGAAAAATGTACGCAGCGCCACCAGCGCTCTGCGGGATCGATATCGCACCGCGCGATTCTACAGGGCGATTGACCGCTATCACCGCGAAGTCACGCCACACAACAGCCGCTCGCACCCGCACGTAGTTGAGGACGGAAGCGGGGCTATCGCTCGTCTTTGCGAAAAAGGCATCCCGCATTCGGTTGAGGCCATCTTCGCCGTAAGCAGCGATGAACACCACGTTCGGATACTGAGGAATGGTAAAACCAGTCAGAAGAGGAAGAACCGCGTACAGAGTGTCGAACGGTGCCACGCTCTCGCATTTCCTGGTTTCGGGATTCATGAACTTGCCGGAAAGTCCTGCCGCAATCGCCTTCCGCGACGGTGCATCGTTCTTCACATCCCAAAACGGGCGCACGGCATCTGCTTCCCATGCCAGAACCGTCCGGAAGAGATCGTGCGCGCCAGGCGTGTCGAGCGAATTGTCGATCCCGCGTACGATGAGGAGGCGCTCTAGCGCATCGACATGGTACCTGACGGAGTCGCGCGCGGCCGACGCGCTGTCAATGCTGAAGATACGAAGCGCGCCCGGATCGCATGCGAGCGAGTCGGATTCCATCCAGGTGGCGCGATCCAGAATACGCTCACGAAGGCGTAGCGCGCGCTTGTAGTAGCGTTCCTCCTCCGCGTTCGCCGATCCGGCATTCCCCCCGGGCTGGGCAACCGAACCGACAGGCCCTGCCGGCGGCGCGGATCTCGAGACACAGGATGCGAGGACAAACGTGACAGTCAGGACCGTAGCAACGCGAAGGTAGACAACTCTCACGAAGAATCCTGGTATGAGTTTATTCCGCGGATTGCGGACAATTGCCACTGAACACGTATCACGTATCACCCCGCACCCCATCTTCCGCCTCTGCAGCTTCTCGCTCAGCCGTGTCACGCTCGATCGCCTGGCGTTGCGCGCGCAGGCGGTCGTACCACTCCCGAGTGATCTCGCCGGCCAGATCACGGTTCCCGAGCCCGAATGCGAGCGCCATGCCGAGCGCCACGGCGCCGAAGAGGATCGCAAACGCCGTCGTCACGATATCTGGCGCGATTCCAAGCTCCTGCAGCGCCATGAAGATCGCCAGCACTACGACTCCACCCCTGCCCACGCGAGCGAGTGTAGGACCTCCGTGCAGCCCACCGGCGGATGCCATGATTAGGCCGTCGACGAACTGACCCAGTACGATTCCCACCAGCACGATCACGATCGCCGCCACTACACTTGGCACGTAATTCACGAGCTGCTGGAACAGGTCCGCGAGCGATTCAAGCCCCAGCGCGTTGGATGCGACAAGCAGCACGGCGAACATGACGAACCAGAACACGAGATTCGCTATCACGCGTGATGGTCGAGCGCGCCAGCCCGAACGTTCGACGGCATCCAGCACGCCTCCCCGCTCGAGCCAGTGATTTACGCCCAACCGCACCAATACCTTGTCCGTGCCTTTCTCCAACAGCTTGGCGACAAGATAGCCTGCGAGCAGAAGGACCAGCGCGCCTAACAGGAGCGGCACAAGCTGGAAGAGTTGCGCGAAGCTCTCGAAGAGTCGGTCGGTCAAGTTTGGATGCTGGATAATGGTTTGATGCCCAACGGAGGGAGGTGCCCTTCCCTCATGTACGGGCGCGGTGCACGGTGAGAAACCTAGTAGCCAGTAGTGCCTTGCCGCATTCGGCTCTGGTTAGCGTCGCACTTCGATGCCCACGCCGCCGCCGTAATTCCATGTTGCCGCCTTACATGGAGCTCGGCGCATCCCGCGTCCCGAATACTCCCTAGTTTCGCGTTCCCCGCCTCACATCAAACAGCGCACTGCGGCGGCAGTTGGGGCAGATAAGCCACTCCCGACGACGCGCATAGCCCAGTCCGAAGGACCCACCCCCTATTGGACGGCCCGTCATCGGCACGGTACAGCGCGGGCAGAATGGTTGCGAGCCGCGAGCGCACATTTCGCGAATAGCCCGCTGTTCATCCGGGTCGAACTGCGCGCGCTCGTCAGCCCTCATCTATCGGATAACGCCGAGTCTCAGCGGCTTCCGGCGAGGACTGCCGGTGATCAATCTCGGCACGGATTCCCGGCTCCCGCTGCACCAGCGCACGAAATCGCGATAGCTCCAGCTTGAAATGCGCGAGCACTAGCGCGCGCCCTACCGTTTCCCACGCAAGGAGAGCGAGCGCTCCAGCGCTGCGAACCTCGTATCGGCGCCGAATAACCGTATCGGAGCCGTCCGCAATGAAGCTCCAACGTTCCTCTCCAGACCACGGGCCAGTAAAGGCGAAGACCACCTCACGGTCGGTTTCCGCTTCGAGTAGATATTCGAATGTAAGCCCGCCCAACAAGCTGAGCCGAAAGCGATCTCCGGGCGAAAGCCTGGGGGCGGCGGTAAGCGGGGTCACAGTGATATCCGGAGATACCCAGCCGCTGAAACTGGCTGCGGTTACGAGTAGTCGCATTGCCTGCTGAGGTGACACCGCAACGGCGATCATTTCTTCGACTCGGGTCATGTGAGGATGATGCGCCCCTGTGAGCTCTTCCGTCAACGCGTGTTTTTCGCAGCGCAGTGCGATAGTTCATCCAACCACAGTGGCGGAGTGTCGGGAAATCAGCTCCCTCGCGCCTCACCGTCCTGCCGCAGTGGATGCACAGTTAAAGGGTCAATGGAGCTTGGCCACTGACCCTTTTCCCATGCCCCGCAGTCAGTATAGATGCAGGCACCTTTCTCGTACTGCTCCCGTTTTGTGCTCTCCGCACACCTGCCAAACCTTACTGCGATACTGAAAACCGGCCGATACGAAGCGGGATTGGAGGCGCCCCGGGATTTACGGCAATGCTGGTGAGCGGCGTCGGATGCCCAATCTGGCCAGCGAGAGTCGCCAGTCCGCTTCGAAGGTTGATCGTATATAGGCGGGATGGACCGGAAGGCGTCGCACTCCCTGTGAGACTCGCGTATGCGACGTCGGTATCGCCGGCGATGTCAAACCCAACGTCGTCCGTTGTGTTCAAAGTCAGCGGTCCCACCGTCGCCAGGGTACCCCCGTTGGGCCGTTCAATTCTGACAAGAACGTCCAATGTCGCATCGATCGCGTAAAGCTCCGTACTCACGGGCGCCGGACGTACGCTAAGCGTGTACGCAGTCCCCACGATGTTTGGATTGGCGCCGAAGTTGGGATCTCCAGCTACATAAGCGAGGACGGTGTCCACTATCACTGCCGGAGGTGTAACTGTCTGGTTAACGCGAAGATTCTGCTCAGTGTTCGTATGAATGCGCAGCCGGTCTGCCTGCGGATTGAATCCCACCCCGAAAGCTGTACCACTAAGAGCCGCGGTAAGCGCACCGCCGTTCACTGGAGTGACAACGCCAGTCGTAACGTTGATGGTGTAGAGCCGGCTCGCGCTGCTTACCGCATACAGGCTGTCGTTCGCGGGACGGAAATCAATGCCGATAATGGTTTCACCAGCAGCCAAACCCGTGATCGCGACCTGACTGATGCGCGTGCCTGGCGTGAGCGCTCCAAACGCGATCAGATTGTTGGTAGCGTCGACCCCGTAGACAGTACGTCCCGCAAATGCAGAACCGGTACCACCAGCTGGTCCTGTAGGCCCCTGGGGCCCTGTTGCACCAGCGGGTCCCGTAGGACCCGCTGGTCCTGTCCTTCCATCATCTCCTTCGCACGCGCTGAGCAACAGCGCGATAGCGAAAACTCTGGCTCCCGGATTCCTGACTGGCATGTCTTGACTCCTCCCGTCGATTATGGAGCGCGGGAAATCCGCGTCACGGCCACGTCGGCAGTAAGTACGCCGATTCTGCTGATTCGTATCAAATCAAACCCAGAACATACTACGCCGCTTCAGCGCGCTGATGCCACCACTTTAAAGACAGTCCGCTCCTGTTGATTGCGACCGGAACTGACCGAGTCGGTCGCGTGCCGCATGCCGAGCAACAGGATGTCGCACGCACCCCATTCATCACAGCCGGCTTCGCAACATTTCCGGTGTGAAGCGTTGCAACCAGGCGGATAGCACTGTCATGCTTCCGGTGATCATGAGCAGCCCTACGGCAATCAACAGCACTCCGGACGCGCGGGACATCCAGATCAATGCCTCGCGGTACCGCTGGAAGACCGCCATGAACCGGTCGATCATCAGCGCCGCAAGCAGGAACGGCACTGCGAGGCCGAGGGAGTATGCAAACAGAAGGACTAGACCACGGTTGAGATCAGCCGCGCTTGCCGTATAGGTGAGTACGCCGCCGAGGATGGGACCGATGCACGGGGTCCACCCCGCGGCGAATGCCATCCCCACAAGCACCGTGCCAAGGTAACCAAAAGGCTTGTTCGCAACGTACACTCTGCGCTCTCGCGCAAACGCGCTGATGTGGAGCACTCCGAGCAGATACAGGCCGAACACGATAACCAGAACGCCGCCGACCTGTCCCACCAGATCTCGATGGCGAAGGAGCACGCGCCCGAGAACGGTTGCCGTCGCTCCGAGGACCAGAAACACGATCGTGAAGCCGGCGATAAATAGCAGCGAATGGACCAGTGTTACTCGCCGCGATCGCTGAATATCCTCGAGACTCAGGCCGGTGATGAAGCTGACGTAGCTGGGAATCAGCGGGAGCACGCAGGGCGAGAGGAAGCTGAGGAGTCCTGCCGTGAAACTGATGCCGATGCCCAGCGAGACTCCTTGCATCACTCGGGGCCAAGGGCGTTTTCTATCGCCGCGGAGAGCGACGGGTCGCTGGGTTGAATCGGCCCCGTCTTTCGCCACCGCAGCACTCCTTCCCTATCGATCAGGAAGGTGGCGGGAACCCCTATGACCAGAAACTGCGCGGACACCCGTTCGTCACCATCGCGCCAGATGGGGTACGTCATCTCGAAATCCTTCATGAAAGCACGAATCGCGTCGTCGGAGCCGTCCGCGTCCACGCTCACGCCAATGAGCTCGAGCCCTCGCGCCGAATACCTCGCGTGTATCGCCCGTAGCTCGGGGATCTCATCGCGACAGGGATGACACCACGTCGCCCAGACATTCAGGAGGACAACCTTGCCGCGCTGCGCCGCGAGCGATACGGTGTCCCCGTCGAGAGACATAGTCTCATATGACGGAGCCGGTGCTCCGACTTCCACCTTTTCCGGTTGATCGGCTCCGCCGGATGCGGTGTCGCGACGCGCGCACGCAAGAGCAACAATGCCAGTACCCACCCCAATCCCCAATCGCCAGAGCGAGAGCACCCTCAGCATCAGAACCCGTTCGCAGGTGCCCGCGCCACGCGGATGAACGATGGCCGTCCGGGAACTGTCCATGCGAAGACGATGTGAGACGCGGTAACCGCCATTTGGGGGAAGCCACTCGCGCGCGCAGCGGATGATTTGGCGACGGTCAAAGCGGGTCCGGCTTTGCCATCGCCTCGGACCCGGCGCACACGTACCGCAGCCGTATCTCCGCCGATGCGCTCGATCCAGGTGACGAGCGCACTTCCGTCCCCCAGGAGAGCAACGTCGACGCGACCCGCCGGAATGCCGCCGTCAACGCGAATCGGGGCACCGAAGCTGGCGCCGGCATCCTCGGAGAATGCCACTTTCACCCGGGCGCTGTCGCTGGCCGCCGTAAACCACGCAAGCGCGACGCGCCGTCCCGAAGCCGAAACCGACGGGCCGTTCACGGGACAGGCGGCAATCTTCCAGTTATCGGTATGAACCGGAACACCAGTAGACCATTTCCCAGCAACGCGCCGCGTGACGTGGATGTCGCGTATCTCATCAGCTGACCGGTTCCGGTATGCGACTATCGGCCCTTCGGCGGTCAGCGCCACCGAATTCTGGCAGCAGTCGCAGGTGCGCTCGTCAAGCAGCACCTCTGCCCCCAGCTTGCTGCTCGCATCGAGCGTCGTCGACACGAGCATCATCTCGTTCGAGGCGTTGTGCCCTTCCTTGTTGAACTTTCTTCCGTCGAGCCAAACCGCACCCAGGTTGCCATTTTCCGGCCACATCGCCACGAATCCGTGCTCGGTCTGTGAGCTGTCGCGGTGTGGAGTGACCGGCGTACTCCACGTCGTGCCGCCGTCGGCCGACTGCGAGATGCGCACGCCGTAGGCGTATTTCCCGGGCCCGTTGCGCTGCAGCCAATGTGCCGCCAGCCGCCCTCTGTCCAGCACTTCAATTGACGGAAAGTCGGCCCAGTTTACGAAGAAGTCGTTACCCGCGCGGATCGTGCGTGCCGGTGACCATCCTGTGCCGTCGAAAATCGCCAAGCGCAGCGCGTGGCCAGACCCAGCTGGCTCGAGCCAGCTCATGTAAACCTTGCCGTCCGGTGCGACGGCGAGGTTTGGCTCCGCGCTTCCAGGCGCGGCTGGGCTCCCGATGCTGTCGATCGAGGAGGTAGGCGGAGCCACTTCGGACGACGGCCGGCCGGTCCGGTAGGCTGTAGCGGTAATGAGTACGATCGCGGACAGCGCCACCAGCAAAATTGTTCGTGGCAAGGAGACTCCGGTAAAAATGCTGAAGATGTGTGGAACCGGGATGCCTGACGGGGCGGTCTATCAATGCAATTTAGCCGTCCGTCCTCCATATTGGCTTGCACGCTGAAAATTCTGGTCTTGGCCGTCGCGCTCGCGTTCGGATGAGGGCGAGGCACGCGTCCTCATGGCATGCCCGAATCGCGCCAGCGGTCCTTTAGGCAACCTGCCTTTGGCGAGATGCCTGCCATCCGCCGCGCCTTTCCTGCATATTGGCTGGCATGCTCGATGTATCTGCTCTGCTGTCCGCCGCCCTCGCCGATCGGTACCTGGTGGAGGGTGAGCTCGGTCAGGGCGGCATGGCGACCGTGTATCTGGCCGAAGAGCGAAAACACGGACGCAAGGTCGCCATCAAGGTCCTTAGGCCGGAGCTCAGCGCGTCGGTCGGTGCCGAGCGCTTTCTGCGCGAGATAGGCATAGCGGCGCGACTCGCGCATCCCCACATCGTACCCCTGATCGATTCGGGGGAGAGCGAAGGGCTTCTGTACTACGTTTCCCCGTATGTCCCGGGAGGGTCGCTGCGCGAGCGACTGAAGCGTGATGGACGACTTTCCGTAAAGGACGCGATACGCATCGCGCAAGAGATCGGCATGGGTCTCGACTATGCGCACCGCAACGGTTTCGTGCATCGCGATGTCAAGCCCGAGAACATTCTGTTCGCGGATGGTCATGCCGTGCTAGCTGATTTCGGCATCGCGCGCGTTTGCTGCGAGTCCGGCGCGGATTCCGTGACGGAAGTAGGACTGACTATCGGCACTCCCGAGTACATGAGTCCCGAGCAGGCCAGCGGAGAACGTAGCATCGACACGCAGAGCGACGTATACAGCCTGGGCTGTGTTCTGTATGAAATGCTTGCGGGGGAGCCACCTATCAGCGGAGGCAGCGCGCGTACGACGATGGCGAAGCAGGTGACGGAGATTCCGCGACCCGTGCGAGCGCTGCGGCCTGATACTCCTGCCGTAGTCGAACGGGCAATTGCAAAGGCGCTCGCCAAGGATGCGCGGATGCGCTTTAACAGCGCCGCCGAGTTTGTGACAGCCATTCAGGCGAAAGATGCCGACGCCGGCCGCAACGTTTCCGCAGCCACCCGCAGTGTAGCCGTTCTGCCCTTCGTCAACGCGAGTCCCGATCCCGAGAACGAGTATCTCAGCGATGGGATCACCGACGAGCTGATCGATGCACTCACCCAGGTCGAAGGACTGCGCGTCGCGTCCCGCACGTCAATGTTCGCGCTCAAGGGAAAGCCGCGGGACATTCGCGCCATCGGTGCGCTGATCGGAGCATCCGAGATACTGGAGGGCACGGTCCGTAAGTCCGGCGACAGGTTACGCATCACCGCCCAACTCACATCCACGCAGGATGGCCAGCTGCTCTGGTCGCACCGTTACGACAGGAAGCTGGACGATGTTTTTGCGATTCAGGACGAAATCGCGCGAACGATCGTGAATACGCTACGGGCTACGTCGTTCGCTGATATCGCCGCGCCCCCGAAAAAGCGGTATACCGACAACGTGAAGGCGTATGGGCTGTACCTCAAGGGGCGATACGCCTGGAACAAGCACAGCCAGGAAGGGGTGACCGAAGGGATAGAGTTCTTCGAGCAGGCGATTGCGGAGGACCCAAACTACGCTTTGGCGTACACTGGACTCGCCGATTCATACGCGCTGCACGTGGACTATCGCAGCGTTCCGGTCGTCGAAGGGTTCGAGCGCGCCAAGGCTTATGCACGCAAGGCGCTGGAGTTGGACGACACCCTTGCGGAGGCCCACGCGTCCCTTGCATGGAGCCTTTTCATATACGACTGGAACTGGGTGGATGCGGGGCTATCGTTCCGCCGCGCAATCGAGCTGGATCCGAAATACGCGACGGCACACCAGTGGTACGCGTTCCTCCTGACGTCGCAGGCTCGGGCAGACGAAGGTCTGGTGGAGGCACACACGGCGGTTGACCTGGATTCTGCGTCGGTTTCCGGACGGCGCAGCCTTGGATGGCAGTACTACTATGCCCGCAGGTATGGCGAGGCGCGGTATCACTTGATGCGCGCAATCGTGATGAATCCCATGGCGGAGGAGAATTACCGCGTCCTCGGGCTCACTCTGGCTATGCAGGAGGAGTTCGACGAAGCCGAAAGCACACTTCGCGAGGCCGTCACAATGCCGGGAGCGGGCTCTTATACCATCGCAACGTTGGGCTATGCGCTGGCGCGCGCCGGCAAGCTGAGCGAGGCCGAGGCTTTGCTCGCCGAGCTTACGGCCAGGTCGGAGAAGGAATATGTGTCGCCCGTCGCGTTCGCGACTCTGTACCTGGGCATGCGCGACGCGGATCACGCGCTTGGCTGGATGGAAGTGGCCTGTGAAGATCGGCGTGGGTGGCTCGTTTATCTCCGAGTCAACCCGATCTTCGGCCCTTTGCGCTCTGACGAGCGGTTTGCGGCGCTCGTTCGGAAGATGCAGCTGTAATCGGGGGCTGGCTGTACGGGGAACTCCAACGGCCCCTCGTGTATAGGTTCATCGAGGCAGCACGTGCGACTCTCCGGCCAATCAGCAGTGAGGTAGCGTATGCACAGAAGGATGTTCCTGAACGGCGCGGTGGCACTCGCCGCCACGCCCCTACTCAAGCCGGCGCTCGCGCTGGCCGACATGGGCAGTCACATGACACCGAACGCTAAGGATCAGCAGGCCTCTCAAGAGACGTTTACCAAGCTGAACAAGCCTGAGAAAGAGTGGCGTCCTCTGCTCAGCGAAGCGGAGTACGACGTCCTCTTTCACGAGGCCACCGAGCGGCCGTATAGCAGCCCTCTTAATGGGGAGAAGCGCGACGGGACGTTTGTGTGCGCCGCCTGTCACCTGCCGCTTTTCTCCTCCGAGACAAAATTCGAGAGCGGCACGGGCTGGCCAAGCTTCTATTCTTCCCTACCGGGCAGGGTGGAATCCAAGCGGGACTTCAAGTTGATCGTTCCGCGCACGGAGTACCATTGCGCACGCTGCGGCGGTCACCAGGGTCACATATTCAACGATGGCCCGCGCCCAACCGGCAAACGGTACTGCAATAACGGGGTCGCGCTGCGCTTCGTAGCGCAAGGCGAGAAGCTGCCGCCACTCCGCGGTTGACCGTGGGAGGTTCGTGGCTCGCCGCCGGATTACTGGCGGCGTGCGCTCAACTAATGTTTAGTATGACCTCCGGGCAAGCGACGCCGAGCAATATGGAGACAGGCAACGCGCAGGTATCCGTAGCCATATTTGCCGGTGGATGCTTCTGGTGCATGGAGCCGCCGTTCGACAAGACGCCTGGCGTTGTTGCAACCACCTCGGGCTACACCGGTGGCAGCGTCGTCAACCCGACATACGGGCAAGTCTCTGGAGGAGGCACGGGACACTACGAAGCGCTGAAGGTGACCTACGATCCGGCCAAAGTCACCTACGCACGGTTGCTGGAGGTATTCTGGCGCAACATCGATCCACTGGACGCAGGCGGTCAGTTCTGCGACAGGGGCAGTCAGTACCGCGCGGTGATCTTCTACGAAACGGATGAACAAAAGCACTTGGCACACTTATCCCGAAGCGCGATCGAACAATCGGGCAGGTTCCGCGAACGCATAGTCACACCTATAGTGGCGGCGGCTCGCTTCTATCCGGCGGAAGGCTACCACCAGGACTATTATAGGAAGAACCCGATACGATATCGCCTCTATAGCTGGAATTGCGGACGCGCGCGCCGCCTTGCGAAAGTGTGGGGGTAGATCGCTTCGAGCCTAGAGAACTGCCAAACGCTTGCGGATGTCCTCTGGAATGGGAATCGATCGCTTGCCGGCGTAGTCGAACATGACCTGCACGGTGCGTCCTTCAGCAACGATTCGATTGTCGCCCACGCTTCGAATAGCGTAGTTCCACACCCAGGCTTTGGTGCGCACTTCGGCCGTGGTTATCTCAATGTCGAGCAGCTCCCCGATCATTGCCTCGCTCAAGTACCGGATGTTGGCTTCCGCAAGGATGAAATCAGGATCCATCGGCTGTCCCATCGCCTCCACCCACGCCCGCCCACGCGCGATCTCGAAGAATGTCAGGAAGGTGGCATTGTTGACGTGACCCTTCGTATCATAGTCGGGGTAGCGAGTTTCCAGCGGGAAGCGCATGATGCCGACGGGGGTTTGGAGTAGAGTACGTCAAGAAATTCGCCCGAATGCTTCGGATTGAACGGATCAAACGGATCGATCGCTGTTGCGTTGAGCCTCGCTCGACTGTGGTCAGAGTCTCCATCGGAACGCAGCCTTCTCCTTGCAAACAACACCATCAACGACAAGAGTTGACCTGTGCAGCTTGGTGTTAGTGCATCGCGTTATTCTTGCAATCAAGTCTTCAGACCTCGACGCGGCGCACCGCCGCTCAGCCTTGCCCTGAGCAATCCGATGCATCCGCCCAATCCGTTGCATCCGTACAACCTTTCGTCGTTGATGCCCGTTTCGCGAGGCGCCGAGGGCCTCGCCGCTCCCGGTGTGTTACTGTAATGCCGGAACCTACCACGTAGTGCTTGGGGCGGTGCTTGAGAGGATTGGATCTCACGACTCCCCGCTCCCCACAGATAGCACGACTTTCCCGAACTGCTCACCCGACTCGAGCCGCTCAAAGGCACGCCGGCCGTCCTCCAATGGGAACACGGAGTCGACAACGGGGACGAGCTTCCCCTCCCTGAACGCCTGCACGATCGCGTCGAATTCAGATTCATTTCCCATCGTCGAGCCCAACAGCGACCACTGATTCCAGAACATTCTGCGCACGTCAGTTTGAACCAGCGGACCCGACGTGGCTCCGCACGTCACGAGCCGGCCGCGCCTGCCGAGCGCGCCAAGGGAAGCTTTCCAGGTATCGAAGCCGACGTTATCGATAACGACATCCACGCCGCGCTTCCCCGTTCGCGAGCGGATCTCGCTGGCAACATCCTGCGTTCGGTGATTCAGAGTCTCGTCGGCGCCCAGCGCGCGAGCACGATCCAGCTTCGCGTCGCTTCCCGAAGTAACCCAGACACGAGCGCCTCGCAGCTTCGCGATCTGCAGAGCCGCGAGCGCGACGCCGCCACCAATCCCCCAGACCAGCACATCCTCTCCTTCGTTCACTCGAGCGCGGGTCACTACCATTCGCCAGGCGGTCAGCGTCGCGAGCGTGAACGCGGCTGCAACGTCCCATGAGGTATGCCTCGGAATTGCACGCACGTTCGCCGAGGGAAGGACGATGTATTCCGCGAACGTTCCGGGAAGGTGCTCGCCGAGCAGCTTGTAGTTGATGCACAGCGAATGCTCGCCATCCCGGCAGTATTTGCACGTGCGATCGCTGATACCGGGATTGATAACGACCGAATCCCCGCGCAAGAGCCCGGTCACATCCGGGCCGGTCGCATCGACTACTCCCGCGCCATCGCCACCGAGCACCCAGAGCGGCGCTATAGTGATTCCCGGAAGCCCGCCAAGCACGAACAGATCCAGATGGTTGAGCGCGCCCGCCATGACTCGCACGCGTACATCGGTTGACGAGCGAAGCTCCGGAATTGGGATGTCGTCACGGAGGCTGATCTGCTCGAGGCCGCCGTGCGCCGATATGGTAAGTGCTCGCACGATTGAGTCGAAGGATTATATTAGCGCGAAGCGCTCAGTCATCAGTCATTTTCCTTGGGAAGCCCACGGCATGATCTCGATCAAGGTCCCCCCGCTCGGCGAATCGATCGTGGAAGCGACGATTGCGAAGTGGCTCAAACAGCCCGGTGAAGCCGTCGCCCAAGGCGAAACGCTGGTAGAGCTGGAAACGGACAAGATCACAGTGGAGGTGCCAGCGTTCAAGCCGGGCGTCCTCACAAAACAACTGAGAAATGAAGGCGATGTAGTCAAAGTCGATGAAGTTCTTGGCGAGATGGACGCGGCGGCAGCGCCGGCAGCAGTGAACACTGTGGCGGACTCCGCCAGCGCTGTTCCGACTGCCCAGACCACAGAGGCCAGCGGAAACAAAGCTGGTGCAACCACGTCCTCCAAGGTAGAGGGAAAGAAGCCAGACACGCAAAGCGAACCGCACGCGGCTGCGCCAGAGTCACCCAGGACGTCACCAGCTGTTCGCCGGATGGCCGCGGAGGAACGTGTGGACGTGACTCGGGTGGGTGGCACAGGGCGCTCTGGGCGAGTCACGAAACCCGACATGGTCGCGCATTTGGATAATCGGAAGGCCGGGAGCGCCAACGTTGACTCGGCGGCATCGCACGGGGCCCCCCCCCCGGTGAAACAATCTGCCGCCACCACCCTCGGCACCCTGCATCCTTCTGCCGCTCCGCCTACCAGTTCCACGCAATCCAGCGGTAACCGCGAGACACGCGAAAAGATGTCGACGCGAAGGCGCCGGATAGCGGAGCATCTGCTCGAATCCCAGCACGCGACAGCGCACCTGACCACCTTCAATGAGGTGGATATGTCGGCCGTGCAGGCGATCCGCGACCGCCTCAAGGAGAAGGTCGAGAAGGAGCATGGAGTAAAGCTGACCTTCATGCCGTTCTTCGTGAAGGCCGCTTCGATGGCGCTCAAAAGCATCCCAGTCGTGAACGCCCAGGTAGATGGTGACGCGGTCGTTTATAAACACTATGTGAACATGGGAGTGGCGGTGGCCTCGGATCAGGGGCTCGTCGTTCCGGTGATCAGGGACGCGGATCGCAAGGGCATGATCGATATCAGCCGGGACATCAGCGCAATCGCGAAGCGCGCTCGCGACGGAAAGCTGACCATGGACGACCTTACCGGCGGCACCTTCACCATCACAAACGGCGGAGTATTCGGTTCACTCGTTTCCACGCCGATCATCAACTACCCGCAGTCTGGCATTCTCGGTCTACACAAGATCCAGGATCGGCCCGTCGCCCAGAACGGCCAGGTCGTCATTCGGCCGATGATGTAC
>JBPCJT010000030.1:0-10965 GCA_051005015.1 Gemmatimonadaceae bacterium
ACTCACATTCGTGCGGTGACACGCTTCACCTGCGCGTCACCCGTTTGGAAAAGGGGGGGCTGAAACGCGACATTTCCGGATATCCGGAGCTTCGTCTCGTACCTGACTCGACGGCGACCTCCATCCCCGTGGCACCATTCCTCCGGATGACGCTTTTGGTGGTGCTGTTCGCGGCTGTTATTGGGGTGGCAGCTTACTGACGCCCCTGATCAGCAGTGGCGAGTGCCACGAGTGCCATTTGCCGCTGCGGGGTTTCAACCAGAGCGCGAGAATCCGGTCAGACCGGGGGTGGTACGTCGCCGGTTGTCGCCGAGGTGGCTCCCGGCGTCGTCGGCCCCCCGGAATCCGAGGTGTTGGTGCCACTACGCCCTGATTTGCGCGTAGAAAGCATGTCTGAGAGTTGATCCTCGAGGCGTGATGCCTCTATCTCGTGGACCGCGAGGGTGCTGCTGAGGCGGCTGTAGGTATCAGTGTCGAGCTCCTGACCCGCGGCGCGCGCGCGGTACACGGCGTAGCCAAGTACCTGAGCAGCCTTGTCGGCAAGCTGCCGGGTGCGGAATGAGTCGAGCCTGACCTTTCCCTCATCGAGCGCGCCCTGGGCCATTTTGCCCGCGCTGTCCAACTCTTCCTTGAGCTTGTTCCAAATCGCCATTGCCGTGCTCCAGTAAAAGTAAATGCACTGCTATCTACGCCAGTCACCGGCAAAAGGTTTCCGCTGCGAACGACAACGCCTCCGCATGGCGGAGGCGTTCGATTTGCCGCGAGCGCAAAGCCTACGCGGCGGAAGCTTCCCCGCCGGTGGCGGGATAAACGCTGACCTTGTAGCGAAGCCGGTTCTTGTGCTCGAACTTCACCACGCCATCGATCAGGGAATAAATGGTGAAGTCATTGCCCATCCCCACATTCCGTCCCGGATGGAACTTGGTGCCACACTGACGAATGATAATGTTTCCGGCTACGACATTCTCGCCGCCAAATTTCTTTACACCGCGGAACTTCGGGTTGCTATCGCGGCCGTTGCGGCTGGAGCCGACTCCCTTTTTATGTGCCATTATGCGCTCTTCAGCTGAGAGTAATGTCGTTTATGCGAACTTCGGTGAAGCCTTGCCGGTGCCCCTGCTTGCGGGCGTAGTTCTTCCGGCGCTTCATTTTGAAAACGATGATCTTGTCACCGCGGCCGTGCTTGACGATTTTCGCGGTTACTCTGGCGCCCGACAGTGTTGGCACGCCAGTCTGGATCTTGTCGCCGTCCGAACCGAGAAGAACATCATTGAATGCGATCTGCTCCCCAGCTTCTCCGGCGAGGCTCGGGATGCGGACGGTCTTGCCCGGTTCGACACGAAACTGCTTGCCGCCGGTGCGAATGATTGCGTAGCTCATATTTGAAATCGAAGAACGTCAAGTAAACAATACAGTCTGAAGAACTTAGCAGCAGCCTATGGTGATGTCAACGGACCGGGATAGGGCACAGTCCGCGGTCCGCAATCCTCTGCGTGTCGGCAATCCGCAATCCGCAGTCCTCTGCATGTCCGCAATCCTTACCGCCCTACGCCACCGCGTATTGCTCCGTCACATCTCGCCCGGCTCCCTTCACGACAAGCTTGAACTCATCCGGTTTAAGGAGCGGGTCGTCGCGCAGCTCGAGAGCGAAGCCGGCGGTTTTCTCCAGCTTGCGCATGAAGTCCGGCTCCTGTTCCAGCAGGTACAGGGCGACCTCCGGATGAAGTCTTACGGTCAGGCGTTCCTTCTTCGCTTCGACAGCCATGCGCCTCACGGACCTTTCGACACGCCGAACCACGGTGTCGGGTGTAAAGACGCGGCCCGTTCCCTGGCAGGTGCTACAAGGCTCCGTCATGGCGTGCAAATGACTCGGCCGGACGCGCTGCCGGGTCATCTCGATAAGTCCGAGATCGCTCACGGCAAAGGCCTTGGTGCGGGCGCGGTCGCGGCTCAGATTCGTCCGAAGCTCCTGCAAAACCCGCTCGCGATTGGTGCGTGTTTCCATGTCGATGAAGTCGCAGACGATGATGCCGCCGATGTCGCGCAACCGAAGTTGCCGGGCGACCTCTCGCGCCGCCTCGGTATTGGTCTTGAGAATGGTTTTCTCCGGATCCTTCTTCCCCGTGTATCTGCCGGAGTTCACGTCGATCGATACGAGCGCTTCGGTTTGCTCGATGATGATGTAACCGCCGGATGGAAGATCGCAGCGCCGTTTAAAGAGATCCCGAATCTCCGTTTCGACTTCTGACTTGTCGAAGAGCGGAACATTGTCTTCGTACAGCTTGACCCGCTCCGCGAGCTCGGGGGCTATGCCCTTGAGGTATTCGAGTATCTCTCCATGAACCTGGCGGGAATCGACGGTCAGCGAATCGACCTTGGTGCTGAAGAGGTCGCGAATAATTCCGCGCGTCAGGTTCGTCTCCCGGTGCACAAGCGACGGCGCGCGCTGGAAGTGAGTCTTGCGCTTGATCTTCTTCCACTGCGTGGTAAGTGTTGAGAGCTCCCGGCGAAATGTTTCTTCGGTTACATCCTCCCCCACCGTGCGCACGATAACGCCGCCGGAATCCTTGGGCAGCACCCCCTGCACCAGGGCACGCAGCCTCTGGCGCTCGGCGCGTTCTCCAATCTTGCGGCTGACGCCCACGCGGGACGCATCGGGCATGTAGACGAGAAAGCGACCAGCCAGCGAGATCTGTGCGGTGACTCGTGGACCCTTGGTGGAGATTGGCTCCTTGGTGATCTGAACCAGAAGGTCCTGTCCGCGCTTGACCAGGTCCTGGATGGGCGGTGCCTTGGCGCGACGGCCCCGCGACGTGTCGTCCTCCGTGTCGTCGTCGTCGTCACCGATCGCATCTTCATCGCGTTCATCATCCCCCGGAAAGACGAGATCGGACGCGTGAAGAAAGGCGCTCTTATCCGTACCTATGTCGACGAACGCAGCCTGAATGCCTGGCAGGACCGCTTCGACGCGGCCGAGATAGATGTCGCCTACCATGCGGCGGGCGTCGGGACGATCCACCATCAGCTCGACGAGTTGATCGTCTTCCAGAATTGCGACTCGCGTTTCGCGCGGAGCCGCGTTGATGAGAATTTCTCGTTTCATTTTTTATCGCGGGATACAGCCGTTGCTGCGGGCCTGCACGCAGACCGATGGCGCGAAGCCCTGAAAGTAAGACACCGAAGAAAAGCAGAAAAAGACCGGACTCGTGCCCGGGCGGAGGCATGAGCGCTCGCGGGTGGGCAATGGTATTGCGAAATCCTGAAGCGATCGGCATGCGATTTACCATTTGTAACGCATGCGTGTGACGAGAAACGCAATCACGCCTACGAACGCCAGCGCGGCTTGCCACTCGCGATGCCGCATGTACAAGTCGAAGCTGAAGCCCTCAGCCGCTGAGACGGCTGGACGACGCCACGGTACGGGACGGGGAACGAATGCCGGGACGTTGCGCTCGTAATCGGCGTACGCGTCAGGAAACCTGCTCCGGACATTGCTCCGCTCGCGTTCGATGACCGGCATATAGATCGCCGCGAACAGCGCCACGACGAGGAGCAGAAGACTCCAGTGCGCGATCATCGCGAATCCGCCCGCGATGAGAAAGCTTCCGAAGTACAGCGGGTTGCGGCTGTGTGCGTACGGTCCGGTTACCGCCAGCTCCTCATTTTTCACTATGTGCCCCGAGGCCCAGGCGCGGATCAACAGCCCCGTGAGAGCCACCGACCCGCCGACAATCAGAGTGAGTGGCGTAGCGTAGCTTGGAGCGAAAAACAGATACAGCCCCGCAAACAGAAAGCCGATCGGTACCCTTAACCGCTGCATTGCCGAGGTGTACTTCAATTCGCGAGCTGTCCAAGCAGGTGTCTCGCGATGACGATTCGCTGGATTTCACTGGTTCCCTCGCCAATCTCGCAAATCTTCGCGTCGCGCATCATCCGTTCGACGGGATACTCCTTGGTGTAGCCATATCCTCCATGCACCTGAATCGCCTTTATGGTTGCACGCATCGCTAGCTCGGAGCAGAAAAGCTTTGCCATGGCTGCCTCCTTGCCGAACGGCTTTCGGTGCTGAGCAAGCCATGCCGCGTGATATACGAGATGCCTGCCCGCCTCGATTTCGGTCGCCATGTCCGATAGCTGGAACTGGACTCCCTGAAAGCTCGCGATAGTCCGCCCGAACTGCTTGCGGACAGATGCATACTTGAGCGCCTCCTCGAAAGCTCCTTCCGCAATTCCGAGTGACAGTGCCCCTATTCCGATGCGGCCCGAATCCAGCGTGCGCATAAGGTTTACGAAACCCATGCCTTCCTCACCAAGCAGATTCTCGGCCGGGACCTCCACGTCCTCGAAAAAGAGCGAGCGCGTATCGGACGCGCGCCAACCCAGCTTGTCCTCCTTTTTGCCCGACCTAAGGCCCGGCATTGCGCCGAGTGTAGGGTCGTGCCCGATACCGAGTTGCAAGGCGCGTTCAAGATCTGTGGTCTGCTTTGTCACAATGAAGGCGCTAATCCCCTTGGTGCCCTTCGAAGGGTCGGTGACGGCCGTGACGACGAAGATCTCACCTACGCCCGCGTGGGTGATGAAGATCTTTGACCCATTCAGGACGTAGTGCCCGTTCCTGCGAACGGCGGTCGTGCTGGTTCCCCCGGCATCGCTTCCGGCGCCTGGCTCCGTCAGGCCAAATCCGCCCAGAACGCGTCCGCTGGCGAGAGGTGGAACGTAGCGCTCTCGCTGCTCGTCGGTTCCGAAATTGATGATCGGAGAAGTTCCCAGCGTGGTGTGCGCCGAGATGGTAATGGCGTGGGATGCATCGACCTTGGCCATCTCGTAAATAGCGGTGACGTAACTGATGTAATCGAGGCCGGCTCCCCCGAGAGATTCCGGCCATGGCATTCCGAGCAGACCGAGGTCTCCCATCTTCTTGACGTTTTCCCAGGGAAACTCGGCATTCGCGTCGAGACGAGCGGCGACGGGAGCAACTTCCACGCGCGCGAATTCGCGCACCATGTCGCGTACAGCAATCTGTTGTTCGGATAAGTACAGCGAATCATCCATTAGTCAGGCGGTTTCCCGTTTGCCGGCGCGTTCGATCGCAGCAAGAAAACGCGCCCCATATTTCTCCAGCTTTGCCGGCCCTATGCCCCTCACAGCCTGCATTGCCACAAGCGTACGCGGCCGGCTGGCGGCAAGGTCCGCCAGCGTGCGGTCCGCAAAAACGATGTACGCCGGCACCTTGTCCTCGCGCGCAATGGCTCCGCGTAGTTCTTTCAGTGTCGTCAATAGCAGTGCATCCAGCCCTGACAACGCTGGCTGAGCCTCGGAACTCTCTGTTGGCGCAGCGCGGCGCAGGCGCTTCGAATTCGGCGTTGTCCCCAATTGCGTGGCAGCTGCCCGCTCTGGCGCCGAATTACGCTTCCGGTGAGTGCCCAGGCAATTGTCACACCCTTCACACGCGTTCTGCGCGGCCGGGTCACCGAAATATCGAAGCACGAAGCCGCGGCGGCAACCTGTGGCGTATGCGTATCTCTGGACGGCGTCGAGCTTGGCCATGTCGGCACGGCGGCGGCGCTCGAGCGAGCTCCAATCAACGCTCAGGGCGCTCACTGGCGCGCTGAGATCGGTGAGGCGAAGCCCACCACCAGTGCGTTCCCACATGATAAACTGGCGACTCTGCAGGCTCTGCAGCATGCCGCTCACGCCGGCTGCGCCGCCGAAGCCCGGGGGAAGTCCCGTTGGATCGATTGTCGTGCCCGTGTAAATAGCAGTTCCCGCCGCGCGCCACAATGCTCGCAAGAGGTCGCGTTCGACTGCGTTGCCAGAGCCCGCCAACTCCCGCTTAATCCGGTCCGGAGTCGCGAGCAGGCGGACGAAGAAACGGGATGAGCAGGCCGGCTCATTTCTCAACACACCCGTGGAAGTCAGCACTCGCAGAGCGGACTCGATCTCGCGCTCGCTCCCGGTTCCGCCGGTCTCAACCGCTATCTCGTTTACTGTTGCCGCGATCATACCGGCAGTGTCTGCGAAACGCCGAAGCGCGGCATACACCGCTTCCACTGTCGCGCGGGATGGGTATGCTCCCTTGATGAAGTATTCGTGCGTGAACCGGTCCTGAAACGCGTGCAACAGCACACAGTCGGAGTGCTGTCCGTCGCGTCCGGCGCGTCCGGCTTCCTGGTAGTAGGCTTCAAGGGTTCCTGGCATTGCGTAGTGGACAACGAGGCGGACATTGGCCTTGTCGATTCCCATGCCAAAGGCGTTGGTAGCGACAATCGCGCGAACCTGCCCGCGCATGAAGGCGTCCTGCACTTCATGCCGCCGCGCGTCATCAAGACCGGCATGGTACGCCTCCGCCGGCACTCCGGCTCGCGAAAGGTCGGTCGCAATGCGCTCCACTGCTTTTCGCGTCGATGCGTATACGATCGCGAGCCCTTCGTGCTTTCTCAGGGATTCGGCCAGAGTGACATCCTTGTCCGAATCGGAGCGCGCGGCAATGACGTGGTAGTGCAGATTCTTTCTGTCGAACCCGGTTATAATCACCTTCGGCGCTCGAAGGCTGAGTTGGCGCGCGATGTCGTTCCGGACTTCCGGAGTCGCCGTGGCAGTGAGCGCGATCGTGGGAGGCGCCCCTAATAGCTCGCGGACCTTGCCGACGCGCAGGTAGCTGGGCCTGAAATCGTGGCCCCACTCGCTGATGCAGTGAGCCTCGTCAACGGCGAGAAGAGACACGCCAATGGCCCGCAATCGCTCCGCTGTCGACCCGGCATCGAAGCGCTCCGGAGCTACATACAGCAATTTCAGCTCGCCGTTCTGCGCGCGCGCCATACGGTCAGCGACTTCGTTGCCACTAAGTGTCGAGTTGATGAAGGCCGCCGGAAGACCGCGTGCACGCAGCGCGTCAACCTGGTCCTTCATCAGGGATATGAGAGGTGAGACAACCACGGTCAGCTTCGGCAGAATGAGTGCCGGAACCTGAAAGCAGAGTGACTTCCCGCCGCCTGTCGGAAGGATGACGAGCGTATCACGCCCGGACAAAACAGAAAGCACCGCATTCTCCTGGCCGGGGCGGAACGCGGGATAGCCGAAATGCGCCTGAAGCGCTCTGCGCGCCTGCTCGATCGTCGGATGATCTGACATCAGCGGACGGTGTGCGGACGCCGTGTGCATGGAAGCATCAAATTGCGGCGGCCGGAAGCGTCAAACAGCGCGAGCAAAGTGCCCGCGCGTGAATTCGCCGCCCACGATCGCTCGAACGGATTGCAATGCGGGCGCTGTTTCCGCTGACATGGCATCCAGCGCGGCGCGATATCCGGAAACCAGCTCCGCTACTGGATCGCCCGCGACGTTGAAGAGCAAGCGGTAGCCGCGAATGCCGGCACTCCAGAGCCGGGGCAGGAACTCGGAGCCCTCGATAGGTCGTGAATGCAGAAGCCGGTTCCGGCAGGCGTAGTCGGTTGCGACCGGAAACGTGTAGCCCGCCGGATCGGTTATCTGCACGAGGGGGTGCTTCTGGACGCAGAGATCGCGGCACGTGTAAGGGCCGCGATCGAACGCTGCGGAAAGAACGCAATGCTCGATGGTCATTCCCTCTGGACGCCCGTATATCACCGCGTCGAAGCCCGCCCCGCGCCACGGTGCTGTCACAGCGGCAATCTCATCCGTCGTCAACTCCACCGACAGCACGATACGACGGGAGCCCAGCCTGAAGTACTCCGAGGCCGTATGCTGATTGAAGCAGTTTACGGCATAGTCCGCGACGACGTCACGCCCCTCGCGCGCGAGTTCGGTGACGAGGCCGAGATGCCCGGAAAGTATCGGGGTTTCCAGCGCCAGCCACTTGGTGAGAAGCTTCCGCTCGGCGGGGCGCACAATTGTCGGGGTGCGAAGACGCAACGTCGTTCCGCGGCGCGTGGCTTCCTCCTGGAGTGTCCGAACGTGCGCTACGGGTGGCATCGGGTGACGGAGGAACGGATCG
Organism: Gemmatimonadaceae bacterium; assembly: GCA_051005015.1. Classification (GTDB taxonomy): domain Bacteria; phylum Gemmatimonadota; class Gemmatimonadetes; order Gemmatimonadales; family Gemmatimonadaceae; genus JACMME01. The sequence continues at coordinate 7,970 of JBPCJT010000030.1, forward strand.
AACGTGATTTCCGTCGCCCCGGCGTTAAGAGAGGTCCAGGCATCGGCGAGAAGGTAAACCTCGGCCGCGAGGATAAAGGCTGGTGGTGCGTCGGAGGGGGCAACCATTTCGACGCTCGGCGCAATCGCGGCGCCGATCCTCGTCTTCCGCTCCTGCAGCCGTGCATGCTCGGCCCAGTCGCGGCGCATACGAAGCTGCTCCACCGCGTGCTGCCTGAGACGATTGAGCTCGCTTACCGGAATGAAGAGTCCTGGTGCGAGACCGCTCGCGTCCAGGCCGGCCAGCGCGAAGGGCGTGTCACCGAGCCGTCCAAGCTGCAGGCGAAGCTGGGCAGCATCGAGCGCGCGGTTTGTGGCCGGCGCGAGTCCCATCTCGCTCCGAACATCTACAGTGTCGTCGCCGGCGGTGAAGACGACCTTGAGCGGTGAGCCATGCTGCCCGAACACCCTTATATCGACGCGAGTTTTCCGGCTTCCATGTGGACCCGCGAGCGCAGCGAAACTTCCACGCGCACGCTCCAGCAATGACGCGTGGGACGTGCGCCAGACGCTCCAGCCAACCCGAACGGCTGCCGTGGAAGAACGGGATCCGTTCTGCTTCACGCACTGGCGGATTCCCTGTTCGCTGCGCCGTATCGTGCGCACATCCCCCAGGACGAAACCGGTCCTGGTGCCTCCACCCGGCCGCTCGAGCCCAATTCCGTCCCCGGGCTCGAGCGCCTGGGTCACCTCGACAATGATCCTGTCGCGCTCGAGACCCACCACCGAACCCAGCAGGAGTCCACGGTTGTCAGGCTGGTCCCGCGTGATGTATTCGCGTCCAGCCCGGCCGCCCAACATTCCGCCCGTGAAGCCGCGGCTGAAAATCTGAACGAGGTCCCTGGCTTCATCCGGTCGCGCCATGGCCGGCTCCCCTCGCTCGACGCGGCTCAGAAAATCACGGTAACTCTTCGTGACGGTGGCAACGTACTCAGCCTTCTTCTTTCGGCCTTCCACCTTGAGGCAGATTACGCCGGCGTCAGTTATCGCCTCCAGATGCTCCGTGGCAGCCAGGTCTTTCGCGGAAATCAAAAAGCCCTTGTCCAGCGTCGCACCCGTAACGGTATCGGTTAGCGAGTAGTCCTTTCGGCAAGACTGGGCGCATGCACCGCGGTTAGCGCTGCGCTCTGAAATCATCCCCGACATGAAGCACTGCCCCGAGTACGCTATGCAGAGAGCGCCATGGACAAAAACTTCCAGCCCCAGGTCGGGGACCGACGCTCTGATGGCTCGGATGTCGTCCAGGGTATTCTCCCGGGCGAGAACTACGCGTCGTAACCCGAGCTCGTGCATTGCGGCCGCGCCGGCTGCGTCGTGCACCGTCATTTGTGTGGAGCCGTGCAGCTCGAACCCCGGATATACGCGCTGAATCGCTCTGGTGAGGCCGATATCCTGCACAATCGCGGCGTCTACGCCAAGGTCAATCGCGTCACCAAGAAGGGTGAGGGCATCCCGCAGCTCCGCCGGCTTGACCAGGGTATTGAGGGTAAGGTAGACGCGCTTGCCGCGCTCGTGCGCGAGCCGGCACGCTTCGGCGAGCTCTTCCATGGTGAGCTGAGCGCCGTCGTCGCGTGCGTTAAACCTCTCGGCGCCGAGATAAATCGCGTCTGCGCCATTGGCGAGCGCGGCTCTGGCTGCATCGAGCGATCCTGCCGGGGAGAGCAGCTCGGGGGTGAATCGGCGTGTCATAACAGCTTGAAATGTAACGGCTTGACACGCCGATTCCAATGAAACCTGCGCTTGAAACTTACGCTGCAACCTCTTTGAGGGCCTGCCCCACGGTCCCTTCGCGCAGCCGCTTCAGCGCACGATCCCTGAGTTGACGCACCCTTTCGCGAGTGACACCGAGCATCTTGCCGATCTCGTCCAGTGTGTGCTCGCGGTCGGCCTCCAGGCCGAAGTACAGCCGAAGAATCTTGGCATCGCGTGGAGGCAGGGTCTCCAGCGCCCTCTCGAGCTCGCTGGTGCGAAACTTATTCAGAACCTGATCCTCGGTGCTGGGCATCTCCTCCATTGAAAAGCGCTCAATGAGGGAGCGGTCGCTATCCTTCCCAACCGCGGCGTCCAGGCGAACGTCAGCCGTGTTCAGTGCAAGGAGGGCCTGTACGATTTCGGGTGTAATAGCGGTGAGCTGTGACACTTCTTCCGGCGTCGGCTCGCGGCCGAGTTTATCGCGCAACAGGGCACTCGCCTTGATCACGCGAGAAAGATCCGCTGTTCTGTTGAGCGGCACGCGTACCGTACGTCCCTGCCGAGCGAGCGCCGACAGAATCGCCTGCCGAATCCACCACACGGCATACGAGATGAATTTGACTCCCTGATCCGGGTCGAATTTCCGGGCAGCCGTGAGTAAACCGACGTTCCCTTCCCCAATGAGGTCGATAAGCGCCAGCCCGCGGTTCTGATATTTTTTCGCCACCGAGACGACGAAGCGAAGGTTACGCTTGGTCAACTCTTCCAGGGCGTTCTGGTCCCCCGCGCGGATCAGTCGGGCGAGATCTTTTTCCTGCTGGGCATTCAACAATGAATAGCGGCTGACTTCCGCGAAATACTGATCCAGTATGTCGCGGTCCGCTTCGTTCGGCGCTATGTCTGCCGGGATGGGATGCCGGCGGCGGCGCTTTGGTTCGGACATGAAATTTTTCCTCGCACGGGTACTTTAGGAATTTCGTAGCAAGGAATGCACCGTGAGGCCCATTCCGGCGGTATGGATTGCGATAATTCTGTTTTGGTGGCTGGAACCGGCAATTTCAGTCGGGAGGCGGTTTGTTCCATCGCAGGAAACGAGTCGCGACGGCCACGGCGAGAAATGCGATGCCGGCCCAGCGCAGAGCTGAATCGTCGATTCGAGCGCCATATGCCCAGATTGCCACGCCTACAACCGCTAGCACAAGCCGAAGTGTAACGGCGAGGGTGGATGAGCTTAAGGGACCGCGAGATCGGCGAAAGATCATTGGG
>JBPCJT010000031.1:0-7437 GCA_051005015.1 Gemmatimonadaceae bacterium
ATTGTCGATTCGGTCCTGCAGTTCCCAATATCTTGTAGGCATGCGCTGGCGACTCCTTCGCTACTTCGCGCGCTTCTTTCCGCCCGCCTCGCGCTCGAGCAGCTCATCGAGGGAGCGACAGCGGAACATTTCGCACATCACCTCCAGCATACCGGCATCGAAAGTCTTTACGCGGCCGTTCAGACGCGCCAGCCGGTATGCCGTTGACAGGCTGATGCGCCCTTCCGATCGCTTCGAGAGCGAATAGGGCGTCATGCCGTGCTCCTTCAGGAGCTCAGGGATACGCAATCGCACCCCATCAGAATAGACCATCATGCGAAACCTCGATAGTATGCGAGTCTTGACACTGTATTAGCTCTCGTATATCTTAAGTCTCGCACAGTAGAAGTCAAGAAGAGCCGCCCTGTCTCCCGCGAAGAAGTTCAGGACGGCTCAAGCACCCACGAGGGGCGCATCGGCAATATAGCCGTTGCTGGCTCCTCACAACAAGAGGAGAGCCAGCCATGCCCGGTATCACCGCAAAAGAACTGCGCGCAACGTACGGCAAACGCTTCGCAGCCCGGACCGCCCCTAAGGGGCGGTTAGAGCCAGTTCCCTCGCCGACGCTCGGCGTCTGCCCGCTTTGCTCGAAGCCGATCACCGACCGTGACGTGTTGGCCGTCGACGGCAAACTCACGCACCTCGAGTGCGGAATGCGCCAACACGAATGCGTGTGGTGCGGCCGCTCGATCCTTTCTTCTCACGGCGTCATCGAGCTGGCAGGTCGCCGCATGCACGATGGCAACGGCCCGGACTGTCGCGCACAGTTCGACACGATGGTCTACGGGGGGCGCTAACGATGCCGACCAGGGTGAAGCTCGAAACGAGCACGAACGGCGTCGTCACCGTCGATGCGAACATCCCCGGCGCCGGCCACGGCGTGAATGTCGTCATGTGGTTTTCACCGGATTCAGAAGAATCGGATGGGCGGATTTTCACCGAACTTTCCTTGTACAAGAAGGCGGAAGGCCAGCTCACTCTTGATACGGAAATCGGGGAGATGGAAGCTCTCGTTGCGGCGCTCACACAGTGTCTGGCGGAGGCGCGGCGACGCGGCTATCTGCCGGCGGCGGCGACCGAGGCTTTTTGATGGCGATCATCAAACTCGCGGTCAACGTGCCGCTTGATATCGATGTCCGGTACGCCGATATCGTGCCCGGGAAGTTCGGCCCGCAGGTACGACTAAGGGGCACGATCAACGGAGAGCCAAAAACTTTGTTGTTCTTGCCAGGGCAGCTCACCGATACCCCTCGCAGCGCTTCACGTCGCGGGGGTGCTCGAGCAGGTGCCCGCGTTCGATGCGGACAGCATCGAGCAGCCCATCGAACTCAAATTGCTCCAGAGATTCTTCACCATTCTGCTCGAGCAGAAAGCCGGAGAGAAACACAGCCGGCTCGTCATCGGAACGGCGACGGATAAGAAGCCGAAGACGGACGCGGTGCCACCGAGTGGACGAGCGGTGACGAGCATCGCCGCGGCGGAGCCAGCCAGGCCTTTGGCGAGCGTGTGCGACAGCTACCTGTCCTGCGCGAGGTTCGCGCTCGAGCGCGTCCGGCCGCTCTTCGAAAAGCACGGGTTCGAACTGGACAGCGCGACGGCGGCCGCGATCACCGCAACGTTGTTTATCGAACGATGCCGCCGCGAGAGCGGACGTTGACGGCGATGCTGATTTCTTTTTCGTTGGCCGGCGGCTATCGCGACCGGGGAGCGCGACGGCTTGGTCTCGGCTGGACAAAGCGAGGGACGTTGACGAGGCGTTCGCCAAACTCTTTCGCATGGCCCTCGAGCCGGGCACGCAGCTCGTCACGGCCCACGAGCTTGAGCCACCCCTCGACCCACGCGATCCACGTTTCCAACTCGCGTTTCGCTGCGAGCCGGAGCAGCGGAGTGCCTCGAGCGATTCCGCCAATCTCCTCCAGCGCGGGCTGTTCGCGATGCAGAAGCAGCGATGCCTGGTTCGCCGAGTGCGGAAGATTCAGCACTGCATTGTGCAACGCCACATCGGTTTCGTACAGCCCCAGGCTTAGGACCAGGCCGACCCACTGCAAACTAGCATTCGACCACAAATGGAAACCAACATCCGACCCCTGATATCCCCCCAGCCCCTGAGATCCCTCCTGCCGCTTGGGCCCGGAACCCTCGCCTGTCAGCAACCAGTCCAGGCTGAGCGAATACAGCATGGCAATGCGAGGAATTGCGTCCGCCGGGATTTGGGACTTGCCGGTGACAATTCGAGCAAGGGTGCGCTGCGGTATCCGCATCGCCCTGGCGGCTGCAGTCACCGAACCATGGTGGTGGACATCTACGATTTCCTTTACCCGGCTGCTGATTGAGTTCATTATTATGAGCCAAGATGGCTAAGGGACTTGAGCCAAGTCGCGAGTACGCTTAACGTGTCTGAGGCTGAAGGAAACTAGCCAATAACGGCGCATCTAACAAGTTCAAAAGGAAAACCACTCTATGGAAGAGCTCGAGGAGATCCCACTGCCAATGGCTGCTCTGCGCTTGGCTGTGAGCAATGAAGTGGCTCGACGTATGGTCTTGCGCGGAGAGCTCTCCGGTCGCCTGGTCAATGGGCGATGGTCGGTGGCTCAGGAAAGCATCGCTCGCGTTCTCAGTGAACGAGAGCGTGACATCGCAGCTGCTTGATGCAACGCGGCCCGCTGCGCGACGAACGCGGCGAGCCGAGTCTAAACCCCGTCACCCATCAGGAGGGTTACGAATGTCTGACTTGAAATTAGTCTGCTCCTGCCCACCGGCGCTAGATGCACCGCGCCTGTCGATCGAACTCGTCCGAGTGCTCCGGCGACACTGGGTCCAGTACTTCTTGAGCGCTGATGGCTCACCCACCACGCGAGACGCTCTTCAGAAGTCGTGGTGGGTAATCACGCAGCTTGTTCGGAAAGCCGAGGGCGCCGAACGATGAGCTCCGCTCTGACATCAGTCACTGCGAGCGGGCGCAGCGTCCGCTACATCAACGCTATCGTGGACGAAATCTGTCGCGCGGGCGGTGAGCTCGTCGTCCGCCACTACGATCCGGCCTGGAGCGGCACCCCACCCGTGAACCTTATACCCGCGATCGAAACGGTGATGGAGCCGCATTGGCGAGCGCTCACGGAGCACCAGCCCGCGGTTGCGAAGTCGTCCGTCGTAATGATTCTGGGCTACATCCGTGGCGACTCCGTTTATCACGTCGTCGCCACCACGACCGGAATGCCGGCCTGCGGATGGGAGCCTGTTCGCACGACGAATACTCTCTATCAATCGCCACCACGCCCGCTGGCCAACCACGAGCCGGGGCGCTGGCGTGTTTGCAAGTTGTGTTGCGCCGCAATGGAGCGGGCAACACTGTGAACATTACGCTCTCAGAGCTCGGTCAGGCTGCCGAAAAGTACGCGGAACGCGGGCTTTTCCTTTTCCCCATTTGGCCACGTGGCAAAGAGCCGATGAACGGGAAAGGCGGACACAAGCTCGCATCGTGCGACCCTATGAAGACGCGGGCAACGTGGACTCGGCATCCACGCGCAAATATCGGATGTCCGCCAGGGCGAGCCGGGCTGTGCGTACTCGACATAGACGGGCCTGCTGGCGAAGCGAGCGCTAGGCGCCTGGGTTTGTTCGACGTTGACACGCTTGCGTGCGCAACCGGCCGTCCAGAGGGTGGGCGCCACCTCTACTTCACGCACCCCGGCTTCACGGTAGGGAACTCTTCGATTGCTGACCACATCGACGTCCGCTGCGACGGCGGATACGTACTTTTGCCGCCGTCGATTCATCCAACTGGCCGCGTATACCGCTGGCTCGAGGGAGCACGAACTGTGGCTGAATTGCCACCGCTCGCGCTCGAGGAGCTGCGCCAGCGCCACCTGGACATCGAGTCTCCACCACCCGACTGGCAGCCGCCACCGCTACCGGATACGGGCGAGCTCGAGAAGCGCATCCGTGGATATCTCTCGAAGATCCCAACCGGGCTAGCCGATGGCGACGGCCGAAATAAAACGGCGTTCCGTTTTGCCGCTTTTCTCACCCATGACATGGCCTTGCCGGATGGTGCAGCGTGGCCATGGGTGGCTGCGTGGAACGAACACAACCGGCCACCGCTGAGCCATCGCGAGCTTGACGCCGTATATCGCTCGGCACGCAAGCATGGCCGAAGGGCCGTTGGTTCAGGGCTCGAGCGCACTTCACACTGTGGCGTTGCCTGAATGCAGCCGCGAAGTGATTCGATCGCGAACACCATTTCTGCACTCGCGAAGAGTGCCGAGGAATGGTCACCGGCTGCTCCGAAGCTGCTCCGGGTCAAGATTCTCGGTGACGATGAATTGGAGGATCTCGAGGATCCTGAGCCGCTCGTTGAAGGTGTTCTGATGCGCGACACACTCACATCGATCTTCGGAGCGCCGGCCACGCTGAAGACCTTTATCGCGCTCGATATCGCCCTTTGCGTTGCTTCCGGCTGCAATTGGCATGGTCGCAAGACACACCGTGGCCCCGTCGTCTACATATGCGCTGAAGGTGCCCGAGGAATGAAGGCGCGGGTTTCAGCATGGAAGCAGGCGAACGACATTGGCGGCAGAATCGGAGTGAGCTTCATTCCAGAAAGCGTCATCGTGACTGAGCGCCTGAATGTAGAAAGTTTGCTCGCACAGCTCAAGGAATCGGAAATAGCACCCGTACTCATCGTGATTGATACGCTGAGCCGGAACTTCCGTGGGAAGCAGAACGACGACGCAGACATGGGTGCCTTTGTCCAGGGGTGTGACCGCCTACGCACACAAGCCGGCGGCGCCACGATCCTGGCTGTCCATCACGAAGGACACGCGGCAATCGGGCGAAGCAGGGGAAGTTCGGCACTTCCAGCTGCACTCGATACCGAGATCTCGGTTACGCGCGATGGAAACCAGGTGACGCTCAAATGCACCAAGCAAAAAGACGCTATCGAGTTCACACAGTTTACCCTGGAATCGATGCCGATAGGGGAGAGTCTGGTGCTTTGCACGAACTCCAAAAACGACGTTGGAGTGCTGACCGCGAACGAACGAAGAGTGCTCCATGCACTCCAAGACGGTTTTGGCAACGAAGGCGCGTCAGCAAAAGACTGGAAGACTGTTTCCAAGCTCGCTGAAAGTAGCTTCTTTAACGCGCGAACTCGTTTAGTGCAGCAGAGTTACGTGAAGCACTCCGGCTCCCGGTATAAGGTTACAGAATCGGGATTGCTCCTTCTCAACTCCAACTCCAACGGCACTCCAAGTCACTCCAATGGGCGCGCGGGTACTCAACTCCAACGCTCCACCCACCCTTTAGGGGGTGGAGTAGTTGGAGTAACCCTGGAGTCGGAGCGTGAAATACCGCCGGGCGGGGAAGAAGAACAATCGGTGCTCGAAGCCATTCAACGGCGCGACTCGCTTCCACGCCGGGGTGCTGCATGAACTCCGTCCGACACGCCGCCATACCGGAACGTAGCAATAGGCTTTCGAAGGCCGATGGAGCACGGCTCGCCGAACTCATGGCGACGGCCGTGGCAGCTCAGCCTGTCGTGCCAACCAGGGGTGATTGAGCCATGCCCCAGATTTGCTACATCAAGCGCAAGTTCGCAGGTAAGACGATGCAGCTGATTGAGCATGCGAATGTCATCCTGGCTGAGTATCAGGAGCAGGGATTCAGTCTCACTCTTCGCCAGTTGTACTATCAGTTCGTGGCGCGGGACGTCCTGCCCAATACCCAAAGATCCTACAAGCGGCTCGGAGTCATTATCAGCGATGCGCGCCGTGCAGGCCTTATAGACTGGGATGACATCGAGGACCGCACCAGGGAGCTTCGCGGAGTAACCGGCTACGACTCCCCCGTGGCCTTCATGGATATCGTCTCTCAAGCCTACTACCGAAAGCTGTGGGACGCCCAGCCAGCCTACGTCGAAGTGTGGTTTGAAAAGGACGCGCTCATGGGGGTGTTCGAGCGGGCCGCCAATGAATGGCGTGTCCCATTCTTCAGTTGCCGCGGCTATACAAGCGACAGTGAGGTGTGGGCAGCAGCGCAGCGACTCGTTGATGTAGGGAAGGAGCGCACGATTGTGCTGCATTTCGGTGACCACGACCCGAGCGGCATCGATATGACGCGGGATATCACGGACAGACTGGAAATGTTTTCAGAGTGCGCGTCGGAGATAGAGATCCGCCGGATCGCACTAACCATGGAGCAGGTGCGTCAGTACAACCCGCCCCCCAATCCGGCGAAGCAGACCGACGCTCGTTACGAGTCGTACAAGCGAGACTACGGGAATCAGAGTTGGGAGCTCGACGCGCTGACGCCCACGGTCTTGGCCGAGTTGGTCCGGGATGAAATAATGAACGTGCTGGATCTGAAGGCGTGGGAACAAGCACAGGCTGAGGAGCAGGCGGAGCGGGAGATTATCGGCCGTATCGGGACTGAGTGGCCACGCGTTCGCGAGCTGCTTGCTGGGAGCGGTGGCCGGTGAAAATCACGCCTGCGGTCGCCGGCTCTGGCTCACTGCCAACAGATCGGCTGTGGACAATCGTCGAAGCCGCGTGCTTCTTCCAGAAGGGGCCGGACTGGGTACGGGCGAACGTGCCTGCGGTACTGCTGCCCGGGGAAGGGGACCGCCGCTCGGTGCGGTTCCTTCCTGAGACTTGTAAGGCCTTCGCGCGACAGCACCAAACCTCTAACCGCGAACTCGGCCAAAGTGCCGCGGAGCATGCTGCGTGAGCCCGTACAAGCGTGGTGCGAAGCTGTACATTCGGATCCCTCGCCGCGGACGGCCGGGGAGGATCATCGCGGCGGGTACGTCCGATCGGGCTACGGCGAAAGCTATGGAGCGCATGTGTAAGACCCTCGTCGACAAGCACCGCTGGCCGCTGCTCGAGCTCGTTACCGAAGAACGTAGTGCGCGCCGGCGCCGCGAGAGACTGGTGGCGCTGTTCGAGGCTTTCCGCACCGAAAAGCTTGAAACGCTGGAGCAAACGCTCGATGTCGTAGATCTCACTGATTTCATCCCCGCGTGGCAGGACACGCTTAGAGCGCAGCTCAGACAAGGAAGCAGGATGGTTGAGCGCTACGTGGCGGTGGTGCGCACGCTCATGTCGGAAGGCAAACCGTTCCCGCGAGCGCAATTGACGCCGGCCTGCGTGGCCGCGTGGCAGGCATCACCACCCCAGGCGCCATGGAGAACAAAGAGCGGCCAGTCGATGCGGATTCAGCGACGACTCGCTCTCTCATCGTTCTGCAGCTACCTCGTGGATATCAAGGTTCTGACGCTGAACCCGGTCAAGCAGGTTAAAGGAGCAGGATCGGCGAAGCCAAAGGTGCGTTGGCTCGACGTCGACGACATGATGCGACTGATTGAAGCGTTCCCCGAGCCGTACCGCACGCTGTCTGCTCTCC
>JBPCJT010000032.1:0-13148 GCA_051005015.1 Gemmatimonadaceae bacterium
ATCATGTTTCCCCAGCTCGGCTGCGGAGGTTGAATACCAAGTCCCAGAAATGACAGTCCGCTTTCCAGCAGGATAGCGTTCCCGACTCCAAGTGTGATCGCGACCACCGCCGGCCCCAGGGCGTTCGGCAGGATATGGCGCCACACTATGCGCCGCGGACGGGCGCCCAGTGCATACGCCGCCTCAGCGAAAGGGCGTGCGCGCAGCCCCAGCACTTCTGCCCGGACGAGGCGCGCCACTCCCATCCAGCCCGTCACTATGAGCACCGCGATTATCATCCACGCACCGGGCTTCCATAGTGCAGCGAACACGAGTAGCAGAATCAGCCTCGGGATCGCCTGCAATGCGTCGCTCAGCGCCATTAGCAGACGGTCTGCTATCCCACTGTACCATCCGGCAAGCACTCCTAATGCGATCCCCAGTGCGCCCGCCAGCGTGGAGCCGGCCAGCCCGACAATCAACGAAAGACGCGCGGCGAGCATCATGCGCACGAAGATATCGCGTCCGAAGCGGTCGGTGCCGAGCGGGTGCCAGCTACCTGCGGCATCCGTCCCCCCTGGTGCGACGAATCGCAATGCCAGAACATCGCCGATCGCCCGCGGGTCCGTACTGGCGAGCTCTGGAACCAACGCAGCGGCACCAGCGACGATGGCAAGAATCGCGATGGATGCGCGTGCAATGGGCGTCGCGAACACAAATGAGTGTCTTGCGTCCCGCTCACCACTCACCACTCCCCCTCTTTCTCCAGTCACGTGCGCCTTCGCGGATCGAGCCAGGGTAGTGCAAGGTCCGCGGCAAGGTTCGCGGTAACCACCATTGCTGCATAAAGTACCGTAGCGCCAAGCACCACCGGATAATCTCGCGCGGCGATCGCTGTCAGCATCGTCCGACCCATTCCGGGCCATGCGAATACGCCCTCGACGAAGACAGACCCCGCGAGAATACCAGGGAATGCAAGGGCAAAGAGCACCACCAGCGGCGGCAGGGCGTTGGCAAGCACATGTTTCGCAAAGACAGCCGCGGCAGACACCCCTTTCGCTCTTGCGGCGCGCACGAACAGCAGTCCAGACAGATCGGCCACGATAGTGCGTGTATAGCGCGCGATACCAGCCGCTCCGATTGCGGCAAGCGTCGCGATGGGAAGAAGGGCGTGGCGCGCGACATCGTAGAATGCTGAGAACCCTGTGGCATTAGAGGCTGGGTCGCGCACCCCGAATGCCGGCAGTCGCAGCCATTGCGGAAAACCCCACCGCGCCGCCCCGTAGGTGAACACCGCGATCAGCGAAAGCGCCAGCCAGAAGCTCGGTGCGGCGTACACCGCCGTCGTCAGCACCGTCAACGCGACGTCACGCTTTTTTCCAAGCTGGGCCGCCTGGTATGAGCCCACCGCTATTCCGATGATGAAGGTCAACATCAGCGAAGTCACTCCCAGGAGGAGTGACAGTGGCAGCGCCTCCCCCAGCACGTCCGCGACCGGGCGCCGCAACGTGAAGCTTTCACCCAGCTCGCCCTTGAGCAGTCCCCCCGCCCAGCGTGCATATTGCTCGACCACGGGCGCGTCGAGGCCAAGCTCGGCACGCAATCGCGCCGCGTCACTGGAGGATGCGGACGGCGGGATGAGCAACGACGCCGGATCACCCGGCGCCGCACGCACAAGGAAGAAGGTGAGCGTCAGAACCAACCAGAGCAGGACCACTGCACTCACGAAGTGGCGCGCGACCATTAGCATGCACGGATGATGCAGGCACGCCGCCGCGCGTCAACGGGCGCCACCACATTGCTGGGTTTATTCGCGCTCGGGTGTGGCCCTCCGGATCGCCCCGAGGGGACGATCGTCTATGCTTCCGGTACCGATCTCGAGTCGGCCAACCCGCTCGTTACAATCCATACGGCGTCGCGCCAGGTGCAACGCCATGCACTCTTTGTCACGCTCGCGCGTTACGACACCTTGCTCGAGCCTGTTCCCTACCTGGCGCGCTCGTGGCAGTGGACGCCGGATCGCACGGTGCTGCGGTTCCTGCTCGTCTCGGCACTGCGCTGGCATGACGGCGTTGCGACTACCGCGCGGGACGTCGCATTCACGCTGGATGCGGCTCGCGATCCCCAAACCGGATATCCGCGATACTCCGATCTGGCCGGGATCGTGAGCGTCGCCGCCGAAAGTGATTCCGTCGTCGCCGTGATATTCGCCCGACCACAGCCGCGATTCCCGCTGGTGTTGTGCGAATTGCCCATCGTCCCCGCGCATCTGCTCGCGAGTGTGCCGAGAAGCGCGATGCGCCAGGCCGCTTTCAGCACCGCGCCCGTGGGCAACGGTCCCTTTCGCTTCGCTGAGCGACGCGCAATGCAGCGCTGGGTTTTCGAGCGCAATTCTCACTTTCCCGAGGAGCTCGGCGGGCCGCCGCGCGCGAATCGCCTTGTCATCGCCGTGGTGGACGAGGCGACGACCAAGTTCGCCGGTCTTGTCGGCGGCGAACTGGAGGTGGCGGGTATCGCGCCCGGGATTGCTCAGCTGGTGGAGGAAGACCCTTCGCTGCGCGTACTGGACTATCCGGTTCTCTTTTCTACTGGACTGGTCTTCAATACAACAAGGCCGCCGTTCGATGACCCACGCGCGCGGAAGGCGATATCGCTGTCTGTGAACCGTGACAGAATCATCTCGGCTGCCCTGGCAGGGTACGCGACGGCCGCCAGCGGGCCGGTGCCGCCCGGCCATCCATATTCGGCCGCATCCTTCACTACGCGAGATACCATGCTGGCCGACTCGCTTTTTGACGCGGCTGGCTGGCGCCGGCGCCCCGACGGCCGCCGCGCACGAAACGGCAGGGTCTTCGATGTCGAGCTCCTCACGGTCGGCAGCGGTGATAACGCGGCGGAGCAGCTCATTCAGGGCGATCTCGCCGAGCGAGGCATCCGTGTCGAGATCCGCCAGCGCGAGCTCGCATCGTTCCTCGCCGAGGCGCGGGCCCTGAAAAAACATTTCGATGTCCTGTACACCGGCATTCCCGGCGACCTGTCGCTCGCGTACATCGCTGCCATGTATCACTCCCAGCTCGCGGGTGGCGCGCTCGACTATGCGGGTTATCACACTCCGGTGCTCGACGCACTGCTCGATCGGGCGCGCACGGCGGACACAGATGCTCATGCGCGCGGCGCCTGGCTCGCCGTGCAGCGGGAGCTCGCCAGCCAGGTACCAGGCGCCTGGATATATCATGCGCGCGGCTTGCAGGGAGTGGCACGGCGCCTTCGCGGCGTTACAATGGACCTTCGCGGCGAGATGGCCACGCTATCCGAGTGGTACATCGAGTCGGACACAACGATCGCGTCCCGGGCACAATGACGCTTCTCATATCGCGCGAAGCTCTCTCTCGCCGACGGGAGGTAGCGAACGGTCCGCTCGCCGCGCTCACGGCGTCACTGCGTGCCGATCTCGAGCCCATCGTGGAGACATTCCCCGAAATACCGGAAGTCAAAGCATTGCTTACGCGTGAAGGCGGCCGCTGTCCGCGCGATGGCGCCATGCTCGAATTCGACCCCTATTCACCCGGCGCGCACCGCTGTCCAGTCTGCGGCAACGTGTGGGAAGGTGAACCGCATTATCGCTGGTGGGTGACCTTCCGGCAGCTCTGGATTGCGGAGCGCGCGGTGCATGCGGCGCTTCTCTTTTCCTTGACTGGGGAAACCGCGATGCGCCGAGTCGTCGGCGACATCCTCGACGGGTACTCCGCGCGTTACCTAGCGTACCCGAATCGCGACAATGTGCTCGGACCCACGCGTCCCTTCTTTTCGACTTACCTGGAGTCAATCTGGCTCGTGCAGCTTTGCGTCGCGCTCGACTTGCTCGAAGCCGGCGGCGCCGTTGGACGGATCACCAGTACTTTTCGCGATCGCGTCATCGAGCCCAGCTTACGCCTCATCGGCAGCTACGACGAAGGCGCATCAAACCGACAGGTGTGGAACAATGCGGCGCTCATTGCGGCCAACTCCCTGCTCGGTCGAAAACGGGAGTCCGCTCGCGCGGTCACAGGGGCCTCGGGACTCATCTCGCATCTGGATGGGGGACTGCTGCCGGATGGCACCTGGTACGAAGGGGAGAACTACCACCTCTTTGCTCATCGCGGGCTGTGGTATGGTGTCTGTCTTGCGCACAATACCGAGACCGAGATTCCCGCTCGGCAGCTTTCCCGGTTCGATGAAGGTTTTGCCACTCCTCTCGCAACCGCGCTCCCCGACTTTACCCTGCCTGCACGCCGTGACTCGCAGTACGGCATTTCCCTGCGCCAGTGGCGTTTTGCCGAATCCTGCGAGCTTGGTCTCGCACGGCACAGTGATTCTCGCCTGCTCGGCGCGCTCTGGGAGCTGTATGAAAATCCGCCTCTCGATCGGGGCGGCGTGCGCAACCTCGAAGAACGGCGCCGCGCAACCGGTCGCTGGCGCTCCACCGCCGAGTCCGAGCGCAACGAACCGCCCACGCAGCTCACCCGCGCCGACCTCGGTTGGCGGTCGCTGCTCATGGCGCTCCCTGAGCTACCGTTACTCGAGCCCGCCGCGGAAGGGTCCATTCTGCTGGAGGAGCAGGGGATCGGTGTCATTCGCCGAAACCACGGACGCGTTTATGTCGCGCTCGACTATGGGCACTCCGGCGGAGGACATGGCCACCCCGATCGCCTGAATCTTCTGCTCGTGGACGGTCAACAGCGCTGGCTGGACGACATGGGAACGGGCTCGTATGTGGATGCGTCGTTGCATTGGTACCGAAGCACTCTCGCACACAACGCTCCCTTCGCAGGCGGACGATCGCAGGCCCGTGCCCACGGAGTTCTGCGCGCGTTCGACGAGCGTGGCGGCGGGGGCTGGATCGTAGCGGAGGTGCCTTCACCCGGCATCGCGCAAGACGTGACCGTGTCCCGGGCAGTGGTGGTTATGCCGGACTACCTGGTCGATCAAATAAACTGGACCGCACCGCACGACGTGACAATCGATCTCCCAATGCACGTTGTTGCTACCATCGATGGCCTGGGGGAGCCTGGCAGCGCTGTGCCGAGCGGAGGTCGTGGAGCGGAGGATGGGTTCTCCTTTCTTCGCGAGACGTCTGTTGCAACAGCGGAGCGCGACGCGGTTGTCCATCTTACTGCAACGCTGGGGAGTGACATGGCAGAAGCGTGGGCGCTCACAAATGCAGACGGTGCCCAGTGGTGGCGTGCGGTTGCCCCCGGTGCACCGGGGCAGGGTGACAAACAGTTCTACTTCGTACGCGTAGCCGGTCTGGGGGGCAGCCTGACGACGGTTTGGAGTTGGGCCGGTGCCGTGCGAGGTGTGACCTGGCACGCCGGGGCCCTCCACGTTCAGCTTACGGATGACGCTCGCCACGTGCACACGCGTGGAGAGTGGGCGTGGCATGTCGAGCTCTTCGCCGCCGGCGGGCGAAGCAGCATCGACCTCGCTGGCATGCGGATGTATCCTCGCCGCGAAACGCCACCTGTACCGCTGAGCGCGCTTTCCGCGACTCTGATCCCACCCAGCCAGCGTCTTCACTCCGGTGGAGCGCCGGCCAGGTACGTTCTGGCTGAACGAGAATATCGCCGTTCCGAGGTTTCCTGGTCGGATGCCGGTGAACCACGCGCGGTTGTAAGCGTCAGCGTGCTCCGCGAACATGTCGGAGTGACAGTGGAGGTGATGAAAACGCCGATCGTGTTTCGCGACCCGAATGCGATCGAGCCGGCGTTGGACAATGAGCATCCCGACATCCACAGCGATGGAGTTCAGTTCTACCTCATGTCGCCAGGTTGGAGTGAACCTGCCGGGTGGCTGATTGTCCCCGAACACGCGCAGCCGCGCCCCAGACTACGCGAGATAGACGGTTCGCGTTCGGGCGTGCCGCTCGACGCAAGGTGGAAGAAAACGGACACCGGATACCAGATTACACTTTGCGTCCCTTTGCGGGCGCTGGGAGACCAGTGCCCGGCCCGGTTTTCCCTGGACGTGATTGTCAACGATATGGCGCCAGACAGGCAACGCAGACGCGGGCAGCTTGTGATGAGTGGTGGCGCGGGCGAGTTCGTCTACCTGCGTGGCGACCGCCATGACGCCTCTCGATTCCTGCATTTCATTGCAAGCAATGGTTGACGCCAGTATCCTTCATAATGTCATCGTCGTCCTGTCTGAGCCGCAGGATGCGGTGAATATCGCGGCCGTGGTGCGCGCCATGAAAAATATGGGTGTGGGCAGACTGAGGCTGGTTGCGCCACGGCCATACGATCCCGTTCGAATCGAGGGTGTCGCGCACGGTACGGAAGACATAGTCCGGAGCATAGAGCACTACGATTCGCTCGGCGCTGCTCTTGCTGACTGCGTGCGTGTGGCCGGATTCACGGCGCGACGAAGAGCCGCAAAACGAGCGCTTTTGGATCCGCGTGCCGCGGCAGGCAACCTGCTGTCGTTTGCATCCGAAGGTCGCGTAGCTCTGCTCTTCGGCCGCGAGGATCACGGACTTCCCAACGATGCGCTCGATCTCGTCCACATCGTGGTTACCATCCCGACCACCAATCACGCGTCGATCAATCTCGCGCAGGCCGTGCTCATAGCCCTGTACGAGCTGCACCTGGCGACGCCCCATGCCACTCGCATGCTCGCCCCTCCCCGAAAGGACGCACCACCGGCCACGAGCGAACAGTATGAGCAGCTCTTCTCCGACGCGGAGCGCGCGCTCGCCGCGCTGGACTTCTTTCGGACGCGAAATCCCGAGCACGTGAACCGGACACTTCGCTCGCTCGTCAGCCGTGCGGCGCCTGATTCCCGCGAGATTCTCCTCATGCGCTCGATGGCTATAGAGGTTCTCAGGACGATCGAGCGCATCTCGCGCCGCACTTGACGCTCGAACGCAAGGCACGCTGCTTACCGTCATGCCATTCTTTTCGAATCGCGACCCGGATGGCGACGAGGCTACAGGGGATCCGTCCGCAACGGAGGAGATTTCTTCCGACGTCACGACGTGGCGCGCGCGCGCGGCTGATTTGATCCCCGGCGGCGCGTCCACCGGAAGCAAGGGTCCCGACGCGCTGTACGGAGCTCAGACCGCCTTTGGCCCGACCCACTTCGAGCGTGCGGAAGGATGCCGTCTCATCACTACCGATGGAACGGAGCTGATCGATTGCTCCATGGCTCTCGGCGCGGTGGCTCTCGGGTACGCCGAGCCTTCCGTCATCGAAGCCGTGATCAGCGTCGCGCGTGCCGGCAATGCCACCGGACTGTCGCACTCGTTGGAGGTCGAGATAGCGGAGCGACTGACCGCCGTTATCCCGTGCGCCGAGCAGGTGCGCTTTCTCAAGACGGGTGCCGAGGCCGTCGCGGCAGCCGTACGCATCGCCCGCGCACATACCGGGCGATCGCATGTGATCGGTTGCGGATATTTCGGTTGGCTCGGCTGGTGGAAGGGCGCGGCCGGCTTGCCCGCTGGCGCTCACGCGGACTTCGAGCCGGTTCCTTTCGACGCTGCGGACGCGCTGCACGAAGCCGCAAAGCGCAGCAGAGACGAGCTCGCCGCCATCGTGATCGAGCCGGTAATTGAGCGTTTGCCGTCGGAAGAGTGGCTGAATGTCGCTCGCCACGCGTGCGACGATTATGGGGCGGTTCTCATCTTCGATGAGATCAAGACAGGTTTCCGCGTGCGCCAGGGCGGCTACCAGGAATACGCCGGCATTACTCCAGATCTTGCGACGTTCGGAAAGGCAATGGCGAACGGATTTCCACTCGCGGCTGTCGTCGGAAAGCGAGCGGTCATGGATGCGGCGCGATCTACCTGGATTTCCTCCACGCTGGCGAGCGAAGGTTGTGCGCTGGCGGCCGCTGGCGCAGTGCTCGATTGGCACGAACGAGCGGAGGTAAGTGAGGCGCTCTGGAGCATCGGAGGAGATATCATGGCGGCTGTGACGCGCGCTGTGACCGCAAGCGGCGTGAATGGCGTTAGCGTCGAAGGCATCGCACCCATGTGGTTTCTCAGGTTCGACGACGCCCGTTCGGAATCCCGTTTCCTCGAGCTCGCTCTGGAAGACGGCGTTCTGTTCAAGCGGGGGGCATACAACTTCGCTTCACTCGCGCACGACGACGATACCATCGCCGCTATAGAAGGGGCAGCCAGCGCCGCTTTCGTCGGGCTTCGAGAGGAAGAGCCGTGAGCGAGCCGCTGGTGGATGCGCACGCGCACTTCTTTCACGCCGCCTGCGGTCGCGCAGACTGGCACGACCTCAATGCGGCCCGCTTTCGCGCTGGCGATCGCATGGGAATTACCGTGCACATTGCCTCCATGCTCGGCACTTTCGGCTTCAGTTCGCCCACATATTTGCCGTCACCTCGCGATGTGACACTTGGTAACGACGAGATGCTCGCGCTCCAGAGCCGGATGCCGGAGCGCGTTCGCTGCTACGTGACCGTCAACCCGAACGATATCGTTCACGCGCTGGAGGAAATCGACCGATGCGTGGCACGCGGCGCGATCGGTCTCAAGCTGGCTGCGAGCCGCCGCGCTGACGATCCTCTGCTCGACCCGGTCGCCGAAGCCGCAGCACTGCACAAACTGCCTGTCCTGCATCACATCTGGCAGCATCGCCGTCGCGAATGGCCCGCACAGGAAGCCTCTGACGCGGTCGAGCTGGGCAGACTGGCGGCGCGTCACCCAGGCGTCTCGTTTATCCTCGCGCACATTGGCGGGGGAGGGGATTGGGCCCACACATTTCCAGCGGTCGACGACCTGCCTAACGTTTTTTTGGAGCTCTCCGGGAGCGGTGTAGACCGTGGCATGCTCGACGACGCGTATCACGCTGTTGGCGCCGCTCGCCTGATTTGGGGAAGTGACATCACAATGGAAACCGGACTCGCCAAACTCCGCGCGCTCCCGATGGTGGGTTTGACCGAGGAGGAAATCCGTGCGGTGACGAGTGGCAACGCCGCACGAATATTTCCGGAGGAAAGTCTTTCCGGCTCGAGCCGACGCGGCGAGCTAACCGAGAGCCAGACCGCATGACTGCGCGCCCAGTTGGAGATGCGAGCGAACAACCCGATCACGTATCACGTACCACGTCTCAGGTATCACGTACCGCGTCTCAGGCATCACGTCTCACGTCTCGCGTATCACGTACCACGTCTCACGTATCCTGCACCACCGACGTCAACACCTTTATCGGCCCGTATCCTTTTCGCCACGTGCCGCATCCGGATCCAGACGTTCTCGTAAAGCTTCTTGCGCGCGAAAAAGTCCAGCGCGCCTGGGTTGGACACCTTCCAAGCGCGTTCTACCGCGACCCGTCGCATGGAAACTCCGAGCTCTTCGCCGCGACGCAGCCGTATGCGGCAACTCTGTCACCTGTACCGACCATTCGCCCAGATTGGCCGAAGTGGGAAACCACACTCGCCGATGCGGTTGCACTCGGCGTTCCGGCGGTGCGCGCCTACCCGCCGCAGTGGGGAATGGGCCCTCATGATTCCGCGATGCATGCGCTCGCTATTGCGTGCGGAGAGGCAGGCGTTGCTCTGCTTCTCACTGTCCGTTTCGAGGACCTGCGCCAACGCCATCATCTTGACACGGCGTGCGACCTCAGTGGCGCTGCGATTCGCTCGATTGGCCGAGCAAGCCAGCGAACCCGGATACTCGTAACCGCCGCTGGGCGCGCGACAATAGAGGAGGTACACTGGGGCCTCACTCCGGAAGAACGCGCGCGGCTCTGGTGGGACATCTCCTGGATATGGGGCCCCCCTGACGACGACCTGGCGCATCTCATCCGCACAATTGGAGCGGACCGGCTCGTTTACGGCAGCGGCTGGCCTCTGAGACTGAGCCAGACTCCGCGCGCCAATCTCGATCTCCTGCCCGAGGACGTTGCCCAAAGCGTGCTGGCGACCGCCGAGGACGTATCTACCCGGCGTTAGTCATACTCAACAATCATTGACCTGCATCCTATTTCCCGAGCACCGCTCCCCGCGTCGTTGCAACCGGGAACCGAGCACCGGGCACTGGGCACCGGACTCGTGGCGCAAAGAATTATTGTTTAGCGCCATCGCAGCACCACCTTGCGTGCCCCCCACATGTCCCGTCACATTTCGCCGCGGCGAAACCCGGCACTCGACACGAACCAGGCGTGAATGACGACGACGATGAGGAAGTGGGCGGCTATACCCGGGCTTCTTGCTCTCGCTGCGGCAGCGGTGGTTCTCTCCGCGTACAGCGGCGCGTCGAGTGACGAAGGACGCGATATCGCGCAGCCTCTACCATTCCCCCACCCGGTGCACGTGAAGACGCTCGCGATGAACTGCATGTACTGCCACTTCGCCGCGGGCAAGTCACCTGATCCAGGTCTGCCCGCAGTGGCCACGTGTATGGGTTGCCATATTATCGTAGGCCCGAAGAAGCCTGACGGTAGCGAACGTCCCGGAGTCGCGATCCTTCAGGAGTTCTGGAAGAAAGGCCACCCCATTCCCTGGGTACGCATCCACAAGGTGCCCGACTATGTGCAGTTCCCGCACATGCGCCACGTGAATGCCGGCGTCAGCTGCCAGACGTGTCACGGCCAGGTGCAGGACATGCAGCGCGTTACACAGGTTGCTTCCTTGAACATGGGTTGGTGCGTCCGCTGCCACCTTGGCGAATCGAATCCGCCATTCAAGGCGCGGTATGACTGCAGTACCTGCCATTACTGAGACGACATGAGCTCTAGCAAGGAGCCGAACGGCGTTACCCGCTCGGGTGGCACGCGGCGCGAGTTCCTCAAAATCCTTGGCGCCACTACCGCGACGACCGCCGCCATTGGCTGCAGCTCGGATCGCGTCGAAAGGCTCATCCCGTATCTCAATCACCCCGACGAAACCGTTCCGGGAGTTTCGACATACTACGCAACGACCTGTCGGGAGTGCGCAGTCGCGTGCGGCGTGATCGCCGAGACGCGTGACGGACGCGCTATCAAGCTCGAGGGCAATCCCGCGCACCCGCTGAATCGCGGCGCACTCTGCGCGCGCGGCCAGGCGGCGTTGCAGGGACTGTATAACCCGGATCGCTATCGTGGGCCGATGCTGCGGCGCAACGACCGGCTCGAGCCCGTTACGTGGGATCAGGCGCTGCAGACTCTTGCGCAAAAGCTTGGAGAGGTGCAGAGCTCCGGCCGCGCGGGAGACGCTGTTTTTATTAATGGAAGCGAGACCGGAAGCTTCCCCGCGTTCGTGGATCAGTGGCTGTCAGGCTTCGGAATTCCAGCGCACTTGAGTTACGATGCGCTTGCAGACGTATCCGCCGTAGCAGCGAACCGGCATTCATACGGCGTGTCCTGGCCGGCGCTTCGATTCTCTGAGGCAAAGCTCATTGTATCTGTGGGCGCCGATTTCCTCGACGCCTGGGGCGCGCCCGTGCCGCAGCAGCTCGACTTCGCCGATGCGCGCGCCAAAATAGAAGGCGCTCCTCGTTTCGTGTACATCGGAGCGCGACGGTCACTCACGGGGCTCAACGCGGATGAATGGATCCCGTGCAAGCCCGGGAGCGAGCTCGCCATCGTGAACGCCTTGGGCGGGGCGGCCGGCGCGTCGCTGGATCAGGCAGCGCAGGTGGCTGGCGTACCCGTCGCTACGCTGGAGCGCCTTGGACGCGAATGGGCTGCCACGAAACCCAGCTTGATGCTCTCAGGCGTTACCACCGGGAATGCGATGGCGGTAGCGCTCGCCGTGAACGCGCTGAATCAGTCGGCCGGAAACGTAGGTCTCACTATCCGGCCTTCCGAAGGTATATCAGCGTTCGACACGCTGTCCTCACCCGCGGAAATTGCGGAAGCGCTTACGCGCATGGGGGAGGGCCGGGTTCCGCTTCTAATGGTTCGTAACGCGAATCCGCTCTTCACGCTTCCAAAGAGCGGCCGGTTTGCCGAAGCGATAGCGAAGGTTGCATTCAAGGTGAGCTTCTCGAGTTATCCGGACGAGACTTCCGAGCTCTGCGACCTGGTGCTGCCGGATCACCATCCGCTCGAGTCGTGGGGAGACGCGCAGGCAACAGCAAACGTCATGTCGCTGCAGCAGCCCGCGATGGATCCCGTCTTCAGCACGCGTGCGACAGCGGACGTGCTCATTGCGCTTGCAAAAGGGAACCAGACAACGGCGGCTCAATATCCAGCGCCTGACTACCGCTCCTGGCTCATTGGTCAATTTCCGGGCGGCCCATCGGGGTTCGCGAAAGCGCTTGAGACGGCTGTCATCGACGCGCAAGCACCCGCTCCCCGCCCATTGCGCGAGCTTGCTCCGATTACCGCTGCCGCTCCACTGGAAGGCCAGGGGGGTGATTTCTTTCTCGTCGTCTATCCATCGGCGGTTCTTGGAGACCGCGGGGCCAACAAGCCGTGGCTCCAGGAGTTGCCTGACCCTGTCAGCAAGATCTGTTGGCAGTCGTGGGTGGAGATTCATCCAACCACGGCCGCCCGGCTCGACGTCGATCCGGGGGAGCTATTGACGCTGGAGTCTCCAACGGGGGTCAAGCTGACGGTGCCCGCTTACGTGTATCCCGGGATTCGGCAGGATACTGTTGGGATGGTGTTCGGTCAGGGGCACCGTGCGTCCCGTGCTGGCCCGGGTGCACTCGCTTATCGTGGCTACCCGGAAGGAACAGTGCTGGAAGGTTACGGCCGTTACGCAAGGGGCGTGGGCGTCAACCCGCTGGATCTTCTGCTACCCGCTTTCGAACCAAATTCTGGCGCACTGGCGTGGACCTCCATCAAGGTCAAGGTCAGCAAGGAAGGCGGATACCAGCAGCTCGTTACAACCGAGGGCTCGGCACGGCAGCACGGGAGGGGAATTGGACGCGCACTGGTTCTGACGTCTACCGGGCTGCGTGATGCGGACGCTTCGGAGTATGAAGCGACCCCACCCGCCACCGCCGGTGAACCCCCCGCAACGCACGGTGCGGAGGCTGGAACCGAAGCGGGCGCGCACCACTTTCCCGGCGACGCGTCGCACGAGTTTCTTCCCGGACTCCGCGCGCCCGTCGCGCAAGATGCCGAAGGAGCGCTAGCCGACAAGGAAGCGAACGACAAGGGGATGTACGATCCAGCTCATTCCAGCGGGATGACCAACCGCCGCTGGGCCATGACCGTGGATCTGGCCCGCTGCACCGGGTGCTCCGCGTG
>JBPCJT010000033.1:0-17557 GCA_051005015.1 Gemmatimonadaceae bacterium
ACGTGTGTATGAAAGAGAGTCGTGTCACCCAGAGGGATGAAGACGTAGAATACGCGCACGTACTGATTCTCGAATTTAAGATGATGTCGCGGCTCCTTCTCAATCGGCACGGGTGACTGCGCGGGCGTCGCATATACGGTCACCAGACTGTCCGTGTTGCCTGCGCTCACAAACGTCATCTCTCGTTCCCGTACTCCGTTAATTGCCGCTACGTCAGCCTGGGTGTCGGTCTGCGGAGTCGGCTTTGTACAGGCTAGCGCAGCCAACGTCACAAGAACTGGTAGCGCCCACTGTCGGGAGCTTTTCATATGCTCTCCAATGCTGAAATGGGAAAACCGCGCCGCCCAACTTCCAGGCAGGTCGCCCACATATGCTGCAGCGAACGGCGAATGGCTGCAAGACTCCGCAGCATACGCCAAACATGTCTCTCCGCGCGCCACGCCGTAACCTTGCAGGGTGCAAACGATCGGCCGGACTGCGCACACCGGGAATTCGCCGGCGGGTAAGAATCAACGCCAGTTGGGAAGGAAGTGCACGGCAGCATCCCGTCCTTCCACTGCGTATTGTTTCTGATCCCGGATCACTCACGCCGACAGAGGTACTCCAGTGGTTGTCTCCCTGCACGCTCTTTCACTCCGTCGCCGCGCACAGCTCGTCGTCGCAGCGCTGGTTTCTCTCGCAATCTCACCCGTCGGCGCGCAACCAGCCACAAATGCCCGCCTGGACTCTACATTGCTCCGCGGCCTCCGCTACCGCATGGTCGGCCCCTCGCGCGGAGGGCGCGTCACCACGGTCACCGGCGTGCCTCAGCAGCCGCACACGTTTTATATGGGCTCCACCGGGGGAGGCGTCTGGAAAACGACCGACGCCGGACGCTCCTGGCTCAACATCTCGGATGGTTTTTTCGAGGCTGCCTCAATGGGAGCGATCGATGTTGCCGATTCCGACCCCAACGTCGTCTACGCCGGCACCGGCTCCGACGGTCTTCGCAGCAACGTCTCGATTGGAAAGGGCGTCTACAAGTCGGCGGACGCGGGGAAGACGTGGACCCATGCAGGGCTGCGCAATGCCGGTCAGATCGGCGCCGTCGTCATCCATCCAGCAACACCCGACATCGTCTACGCCGCCGCCATCGGCAACCCGTTCAAACCGAATCGCGAGCGCGGCGTGTACCGCACAAGGGACGGCGGTAAGTCGTGGCAGAAGATTCTCTACATATCCGACAGCACGGGCGCCGTCGACATCGAGCTCCAGCCCGGCAAACCCAACGTCGTGTACGCCGCAATGTGGCGCGCCGAGCGAAAGCCGTGGACGATAGTCAGCGGCGCGCGCGAAGGCGGCGTCTACAAGAGCACCGACGGCGGCGACAGCTGGACGAAGCTCACCAATGGTCTTCCCAACGAGTTGATCGGCAAGATCGACTTCGCTGTCTCCCCAGCGATGCCCAACCGGCTGTACGCGCTCGTCGAGGCAAAGCCCGGCAACGGCCTGTATCGCTCGGACGACGCCGGCGAATCCTTTGCGGCCGTGAATGACACGACGGCAGGTCTCATAACTCGCCCCTTCTACTACACCAACGTCGATGCCGATCCCGCGAATGCGGACGTCGTATACGTTGGTACAGAAGGGTTCTACAAGTCCACCGACGGCGGCAGGACTTTTGCCACCATGCCGACGCCGCACGGCGACAACCACGACCTGTGGATCAATCCCGGGGATCCCAGCATCATGGTGCAGTCGAACGACGGCGGCGCCAACGTCTCGCTCGACAGCGGCAAGTCGTGGTCGACGCTGTACAACCAGCCCACAGCCGAGCTGTACCAGGTGTATGTCGACAACCAGTTCCCGTACCGCCTGTACGGCGCCCAGCAGGACAACTCGACGCTGATAGTGCCGAGCCTGCCCCTCTCGGCGGCGTCGCCAGACGACCCGCTTCAGAGCTGGAGGCAGGGCGCGGGTTGCGAGACTGGCCCCATCGTGCCGCATCCCACGAATCCCGACACGGTGTACGGCTCGTGCAAGGGGCAGTTCAGCCGCCTCTCTCTTCGCACAGGCCAGGAGAAGCAGTACTGGATTGGTGGACAGTCGCTGTACGGAAACCCCGGCAAGGATCTCGTCTACCGATTCCAGCGCGTGTCCCCAATGGAGGTCTCGCCGCACGATCAGCAGACGCTGTACTACGGCTCGCAGTATGTTCACCGCACGCGCGACGAGGGCGCGACCTGGGAGCGCATATCCCCCGACCTCACCGCGAACGATGCCAGGTATCAGCACAAATCCTCGGGCGAGCCGATCACGATCGATGGCACGGGTGAGGAGGTCTACAGCACTCTCTACGCGATTCGCGAGTCGCCGCTCGAGCCTGGCGTGATCTGGACGGGCGCCAACGACGGTCCGTTCCACGTGACGCGCGACGGCGGCAAGACCTGGACTAACATCACGCCGAAGGATCTGCCGCCCGGCGGCCGCGTCCAGAACATCGAGCCCTCTCCGCACCGAAAGGGCTCGGCATACTACGCCGTGCTTCGCTACCTGCTCGGCGATTTCCAGCCGTATCTCTATCGCACCGCCGACTACGGCAGGACATGGGTTCGCCTGACGACCGGCTTGAACGGCATTCCCACCGACCACCCGACTCGGGTTGTGCGCGAGGACCCCGGCCGCGCCGGCCTGCTGTACGCTGGCACGGAATTCGGCATGTTTATTTCGTACGATAATGGTACTAAATGGCAACCTTTCCAACTCAATCTCCCCGCGACTCCGGTTACCGACCTCAAGGTGCATCGCGGCGATCTGGTGCTGTCCACGCAAGGGCGCTCGTTCTGGATTCTCGACAACCTTGCGCCTCTGCATGCAATGGGGAGCGGGGAGTGGGGAGCAGGGAGCAGGGGCGCTGCTCCCAAACGCCGAAAGCCCACTCCCAACTTTTTCAAGCCGCGTGATGCTTACCGTACGCGCTACGCCGCGAGTTTCGGAGGTGTAGAGTCGGGGCGCAGCTCGCCGGATCTGCCGCAGTATCCGCGAGCAGGCGCGATGATCGACTACTGGCTCCCCCCGCGTGTGGCCGCACCTGTGACACTCGATATCCTGGACTCGGCGGGCAGGACGGTCCGGAGCTTCTCGAGCGAGGCACCTGGTGAAACGTCCCAGGCCTCCGCGGAGCCTGGCATGCGAGCGCCCGTAATGGAACGGGTCGGCACGCCACGGCTCGACACGAACGAGGGACTCAGCCGCTTCATCTGGGATCTCCAGTACGCGGGGCCGTGGGACGCCAATCCGAAAAGCAGCGGACGCAACGGGCCCATGGTGGTACCCGGTAACTACACCGTGCGTCTCGCCATCGGCAATTGGAGCGCGACACAGCCGCTGGTCATCAAAATTGACCCCCGCGTCGCCGCCGACGGCGTCACCGCATTAGACCTGAGCGAGCAACTCGCGCACAACGTCCGCGTGCGTGACATGGTGAGCGAGGTGAACGCCGCGGTCGCGCGCGTCCAGGAAGCGAGAAAGCGGCTTGCGAACGGCACAGGCCCCGCGGCCGATACCCTCGCCCGGCTCTCGTCGCTGGCGGAGCGGTTGGTCACGCCGCCAATACGCTACAGCAAGCCAGCGCTGCAGGCACATATCGCGTACCTGTACGGACTCACTACCCAGGCAGATCAGAAGATCGGCCGGGATGCGGTCGAGAGATATCAGCTGCTGCGAAAGGAGCTGGACGGTATTCTGGCCGAGCTCGAGCGGACCACGCGGTGACTGTAACCCTCAACCACCTCCCACCAGATTTCTCAATACGAACCAGACGTTCGAAGGCCTCTCCGCCAGCCTTCGCATGAACCACGGGAACCACGCCGTGCCGTAACTGATCAGAACACGCACCACGCATCCGTCGGCTGCGAGTGCGCGTTGATCCGACGCGCGAATCCCGTACAGCATGTGAATCTCGTACGCCGTTTTCTCGGCGCCAATCGCGCTTGCATGCTCTCGGATGCGTGTGATCAGCCGCATGTCGTGGGTGCCGAAGACCGCCGGCGCGCCGCCATGTGCGGCCCTGTCGAGCAGGCGCTTTGCCAGCATGAAGTACTGGGCGTCAACGTCACTTTTCGACGTGTACGCGATTGACGCGGGCTCATTGTACGCCCCTTTCACCAGTCTGATCGATGGCGCGAGTGACAGCAGGGCATCGATGTCTGCCTGCGTCCTCCGCAGGTATGCCTGGATGCAGACGCCGACGTTCGAATGCTCGGCGCGCGCGCGCCGAAAGGCCTCGAGCGTAGCGGCAACGTAGTGAGACTCCTCCATGTCGATCCAGACGAACGATCCGGTTTTCACCGCCTCGCCGGCGAGCGCGAGAAGGTTCTGAGTGCAGAGGTCGCGATCGGCGTCGAGGCCCAGATGGGTGAGCTTTACGGAGATCTGTGCTGGCAAGGCACGAGCTCGAATACTCGCGAGCGCGGTCAGATAGCGTTCGCGCACAGCCGCCCCCTCGCCCGGTGTAGTGACGCGTTCGCCGAGGTTCGTAAGGAGGGAGCCGATATTCAGGCGCGAGAATTCGGCACTGGCCTCGAGTGCCGCGCCGAGCTCTTCGCCAGGCATGAAGCGCCGCACGGCGCGCCGCGCGAAGGCGCGACGCCGGAATTGCTCGGCCAGCCATTGGCTGCGGGAGGCGCGAATGAGGAGCTTGCGTGCGAGGGACATTGGGAGGGAGAGTATTCCTGATTCAGGGGCGTGGCTAGAGCGTTAGTCGCGAACGGCACGCTGAGGGGCAATCGAAATAGCCCTTTCCTTTTACCGATTCGCGAGCACCTGGATTTCCCGAGTCTTGAGGAGCTGCTTGTCGGACGTAACGAAAGTCAGATCGTAGACTTTGGCTGTGGCGACGAGGAAGCGGTCGGCGGGATCTTCCTGCCTGAGCTTGACCAGTCTGCTTTGCACGGCTACTTCGATGGTGAGCGCCGCCTCGCGCAACGGAGCCGACCGCATCGCGAGTTCGATCCACTGTGCTGGGGCGCTACTGACGGCTACGCGCCCTTTTTTGATTAGCAGCATCGCTTCCCAGATCGTTATAGGCGATAGCCAGAGCTCGTTATCGCGTGACGTTAGCGCGTCCGCGACACGGGTCGACAGACTGGCGGGCGAGAGAAAGCTCCAAATCCATATGTGCGTGTCGAGCAGCAGCTTCACTAGCGGAGCGCGTCCCAGTCGCTCGCATCAGAAGCCGGGGCGATTATGTCGCCGACTACGCGGCCAGTGTGCTGCAGAGACCCCAGCCAGTTGGGCGGCCGCTGCGGAAGAGGGGGAGGTATGACTTCAGCCACTGGTTTACCGAATCGCGTGATGAGCACAGGACGGCCCGTGCGGCGCACGCGCTCGAGCACCGCAAGGCAGGTTGCCTTGAACTTGGAGATGGCGATGGTTTCGGGCTCCGTGGGCATAGACCAAGCGTACCATGGTCAAGGACCATAGTCAACATTACGTGATCGGCTTTGCCATACGTCCCAACGCACGCCAAGACTCAAGATCTTCTCGCGCTCCTCCGTGAATGCCAGCGTCTCGGCGCGCGTGTGGACGATTTGACCGAAGAGTGCAAATTTCTCTTGCGCTATGGCGCGCTTGCCCGTTATCCGGGTAGCGGCTTTGAGGCGGCACAGGAGCAAGGTGAAACAGCTCGGGCTTACGCGCTAAAGGTGCACGCTAGAATGCCGAAGCTGCTACCCCATAGCACGTCATGAGCTTCGAAGTCAATCAACCCATCCTCAACTCCCCATTCGAGGAGCCACGCGCAGTACGGTACGTGAAGCTACGGTTTGGCCAAGAGCATCCAAAAGCATCGCGGATGTAGGGTACCTTCTTGATGCGAGCAGCGAAGACATTGAGGCGTCAGCGCAAACTACGTAATCGCCTCTTTCACCCCCCTCCGCTCGCCATCCAGATCCCAACCGCCACAAACACGACTCCCGCTGCCCGGCCCAGCAGCCTTCCCGACGGTGCCATTTTCTCCAACAGCACGAGCACGGCGATCGCCACTACCCAGAGCAGGTTCATGACGCCGGCGACGAACAGGAGAGCCATCAGGCTCCAGCAGCATGTCACGCAGTAACCGCCGTGTTTGATTCCCATGATCAGCGCTCCGCGTACTCCCTCGCGCCATTCCGCAGTCAGAAAACCGAGCGGTGACCGGCACCGGGAAAGGCACAGTGACTTTAGCGGCGTAAACTGAAAAAGTCCGGCGAGAATGAGGAGGCTGCCGCCCAGCCGGCCACTCGTCGTCACCATCATTGGGGACAGGAGTGCGGCCGAGTGCAGCGCCCACTGGGCGAATGTCGCTGCCGCGCTGTAGCCCGCCCAGACGAGCAGATAACCAAGGAGAAAGACGCTGGTCGGCACGGCGGGTTGCTGGCGCTCGCGCCGCTGGCGGGCAACGGTCGCGAACATCAGAAGCATGGGGGTGGCGGAAGGAATCATCATCGCAACCATCATCACCAGCCACATCAGATACAGCAGCGTCAGGTCCGCGGCGCGCCACTGCTGCATCATGGGCATGGCCATGTCCATGGCGCTGGGGCTCATCTGCCGCGCGAGATGGATCACGTACCACCAGGCCAGCCCCGCGATAGCGCTCAGGCCAAGCAGGACCAGCGCGCGGTCTCGCTTGAGGATGGATTCGAGTGCCGTGGCGATGGCCGCTAGCTCTACTTTGCCGCCGCGGCGACTCGCCTGGCTTCCGCCAGCGCGGGAAGCTCCGCATCCGCGCGATGCCAGACGTCGCGAAGCTCACCATACGCTCGCGCCGCCGTTGCGCTGTCGCCGGCCGCCGCTGCCGCGCGCGCGAGGCCGAGCAGGGAAAGCGCACGCCTGGGCGCCAGCTCCAGCGCCCGAGCGAACTCCCTCTGTGCTTCGGCGGGCCGCCTGAGCGAAAGCAGAACTTCGCCGAACAGCTCGTGCGATGGCTTTACCACATCGGGTGGCCCGTACTCCACCGGCAGCGCGTCCTCAATGGCCGTCGCTTCGCGCAGCAGTGATATCGCCTCGTCCGGCGCGCCCTCCGCGTTCCTTATCACCGCCCTGAGCTCCTTCTCGAGGATGCTCGGCAGCTTGGCGCTCGCGCCGTAGCGGTCGTGTTCCTTCGAGCGATTTCCGCGGGCGATGAGGTCAGCGAGATGGCGGCCGGCCTCCGCGCGATCTCCACGCCTGAGCGCGGCGTAGCCGAGCGCGAACGCGTCCATTACCTGTGGACCCGGTCCGACACCGGCTGGATTGACGGTCCAGCTTCGCGCCGGATCGTCCCACCGCTCGCTGTTGACCAGGTAGTGGGCGCGCATGCTCATCAAGTATGCGCGAACGGGCGGCCGGGAATCGCTGCGAACGTTCCCGTGTACCGTCTCGAGATGCTTTCGCGCGTCGTTGATCCGACCCTGCTGCAGCAAACCGTATCCGAGCCACGCGGTATAGTGACCGGGCCGCCAGGCGGCATGGTCGTGTCCCGATGCGATAACGTTCTGGGACACCACGTCGTCCCACAGTCCCAGCGCCACGAAGATGTGCGTCGTCATGTGCTGCGCATGGGCCGCATCGGGGGCGATTTTGGAGTACGCGCGCGCCGCGCACAGGCCGAGTGGGGCGTGAACGGGATCGTCGAAGGCGTGGATGACGTAATGCGCGGCGCCGGGATGATTGGGGCTGGTACGGAAGACGTCGTCCGCGATCGCGCCGGCGCGCACGTAGGTGGAAACGTCTCGCGTACCCTGGCTCAACCCGAGCAGCGAAAGCGCGTAGAACGTGCGCGCCTCGTGGTCATCGGGGTAATCGTGCGACAGGCGCTCCATCGCGCGCGAGTACAGCGTGTCACGCCGCTCCTTGGCGCCGTCACCATACAGTACCTCCACAGCCTCGAGGTAGGCACGCTCTCTCGCCGTGGGCGCTTTGGCTCTGCGCGACTCCGGTGCGGGCGCCAGGCGCCGCAGCGCCGTGCGTGCCGCCTCCACATTCTGCTCGTTCCAGACGGGGTGTGTGTAAGTCAACGCTTCACCCCAGTACGCCATCGCGAAGCCGGGATCGAGCTTTTGTGCCTCGCGGAACGCCGCAGCCGCGGACTCATACTCGAAGCTGTGCAGGTAGAGGACGCCTCTCATGAAATGTGGCTGCGCCTCGGGCCGCCCCGAGGTGGGAAAGCTTATGGTTCCGAGCGTTTGAGCTGTCAGAGCCGCTACGGACAGAAGGCACATCACAGCCGTAAGCAGTACCTGACCCTTGAGACAATGCAACATTCGACATCACCTTGTACGAGGGACGGCGTGACAATCCGGGCATACCATAAAGCCCCTGGAGCCCGATAACCAGATGGACACGTTCTTCCGCGACAGCCGGGCGGAGCGTATTGTCTGGATCACCAGTCTTTCGCCACCCAATCATCATGCCATCGCGCAGAGACGTCAATGACAATTCAACCGATTTCCCTCCCCGCATGCATATGTATAGCGGCGGCGCTCATGATTGGCGGATGCGCCCGACCGGCCGGCTCTCCCTCGCCCGAGGCAGACCGTGATAGCCAGAGCATGACCCAGCACGAAACGGGGTGGCGCTCCCTCTTCGACGGCAAAACGACGGACGGTTGGCGCGCCTTCCGCAAGCCGGCCATTTCCGACGGGTGGCGCGTGATGGATGGCGCGCTCACACGCGTCGCGGAGGGTGGCGACATCATTACGGTAGACCAGTTCACCAACTTCGAGCTAGCGCTGGAGTGGAAGGTCGCGCCAGGCGGAAATAGCGGGATCTTCTTTCACGTGAGCGAAGAAGAGAACAACGTGTGGGAGACCGGCCCCGAGATGCAGATCCTCGACGACGAGCGGCACGTTGACGGCAAGTCGCGTCTGACTTCGGCGGGCGCCAACTACGCGCTTTACCCGCCGCCTGCTGGAATAGTGAAGCCGGCTGGAGAATGGAACTCGGTACGGCTGCTTGTGAATGGAAATCACGTCAAGCACTGGCTCAACGATACCAAGGTCGTCGAATACGAGCTCGGCAGCCCCGACTGGGAGGAGCGTGTGAGGAAGAGCAAATTCAGTACGGTGCCGCGCTATGGGCGCGTCCCGACGGGCCACATTGCGCTCCAGGATCACGGCGACTGGGTCGCATTTCGCAACATCAAGATCCGCGTGCTGCCATGAGCGTCCGCACAAGGCTCTCCGCTATGATGTTTCTCCAGTATTTCATCTGGGGGGCATGGTTCGTGACCCTGGGGACCTACCTCGGGACGACGCTCAAATTCGACGGCACGCAGATCGGCCTCGCCTACGGCAGCACCGCGCTCGCCGCGATGATCTCGCCGTTCTTCGTGGGCATGATCGCGGACCGGTTTTTTTCCACTGAAAAAATCCTCGCGGTACTGCATCTCCTCGGCGGCGCGCTGCTGTACTACGCATCTACGCTCGAGTCCTTCGGCGCCTTCTACCCGGTGCTCATCGCGTACGCACTCTGCTACATGCCCACGCTGGCGCTCACCAACTCGATCTCGTTCGACAACGTAGCGGACTCGGCGCGTGACTTTCCGCGCATCCGCGTGCTCGGCACTATCGGGTGGATCGTCGCGGGACTCCTGGTGGGACGCCTGGGCCTCGAAGCGACGGCGGTGCCAATGCGAATCGCGGCGGGCGCTTCGGTGGTCATGGCGGCCTTCTCGCTCCTGCTACCTCACACGCCACCGCACGCCGCCGGAAAGCCACTCAGCGCGCGGGACGTGCTCGGTCTCGACGCTCTCTCGCTGATGAAGGACCGCTCCTTCGCGACGTTCGTGATCGGATCGTTCCTGCTCTGCATTCCGCTGCAGTTCTACTACGCGTTCACCAACCTCTTCCTCAACGAGACCGGCATGTCCGAGCCGGCGAGCAAGATGACGCTGGGACAGATGTCCGAGATCGGCTTCATGATTCTGATGCCGTGGTTCCTCCGTCGGCTCGGAGTCAAGAAGATCCTGCTCGTTGGCATGGCGGCGTGGACAGTCCGGTATCTTCTCTTCGCGTTCGGCGACACGGGGCCGCTAGTCTGGATGCTGTATATCGGCATTTTGCTGCACGGCATCTGCTACGATTTCTTTTTCGTCACCGGACAGATCTACGTGGACCAGCAGGCGTCAGTGAAGATCCGCGCGGCAGCTCAGGGTTTCATCGCCTTTGTCACCCAGGGGGTGGGATTGTTCATCGGGGCGTGGATATCGGGGCGCGTGGTGGAGACATATGCGACGACCCTGCAGTCTGGCGCAGTGGCGCACGACTGGCGCAGCATCTGGCTCGTGCCCGCCGCGATGGCGGTGATTGTGCTTATTGTGTTCGCGGTGTTGTTCAGGCCGGCGAAGGAAAGGCAGGAGGTGTGAGAGTACACGGAAGGCGTCTGTTCAACGCGTGCACATGAGCGGCTGGCTCGTACTGGCAGCGGGGCTTACTCTGGCCGTCGGAGCGGCGCACTCATACCTCGGCGAGCGCTACATCCTGACCCGGCTTTTCCGCCGAACCGACCTGCCGGCATTATACAGCTCGGACGTGTTCGCGGCGATCTCCGGGAAGTCCCACCTTCGAGTCGCGCACCAATCTTCTCTTCTCCTTCGAGAAGATCGTGCTCCGTGGCTATGCGCCGTCGCCTGGTTGAAAAGCGCCACTGGATGCGCAACCGACGCGGAACATCTCAGAAGATCGTGTAGATGAATGGCGCGAGAACCGATCCCTGAGCGAATACCAGCAGGGTTCCGATCATCAGCATGATCAGGATTAGCGGGAGCAGCCAGAATTTCTTCCGCGCCTTCATGAATGCCCACAGCTCACTGATCAATCCCGAACGTGCCATGGCTGCTTCTCCGCTCAACGCCTAAAACTGACGCATCATTGAACTGGTTGCGCTCGCAGCCGGATCCCGAGTGACCCAATAGCTGTCATCAACACGCTTCTGCACCAGAGTGTTTCGTCCCAACAGCCGCATGAAAAGCGCCATCGGTGTCACCACCACAAAATATACCAGCCCCATGAAGATCGGGGTGGTAACCTTCGACAGCAGCAACCCGAACCGCATCCATCCCCGATAGACTGGCCCGAGATAGGTCGGAATCGTAATCCCGGCCAGGAGCAGGGCGCCGCCCAGCGCTCCAAGCACCAGCGGTGCCGTGTCATGACCACGCCACAGGGATATGGCGGCCAGAACGCCGAATGCCAACCCAACGGTTAATCCGAACTTCCGGCCCTCCGTGGGCGTCAGTCGAGCTGGAATTCTTTCTGCCAATTCCCGGTTTCCTTCCATGCCGGCTGGTCTCCCTTGAGTAGCAGGAATGGGAACAACACGAGCGCGTCGATGTGGGTGCGCATGAAGCAGCGATATGCGTCGGCGGGTGTGCAGACGATAGGCTCTCCCCGCACGTTGAAGGACGTGTTCACCAGCAAGCCACATCCCGTCAGACGCTCGAACTCCCTAATGAGCGCATGGTACCGGGGACTGGTCTCCTCTTCCACCGTCTGAATCCGCGCCGAGTAATCGATGTGCGTTACCGCCGGGATGTCCGAGCGCGGCACATTGAGCTGGTCGATACCCCAGAGATTCTTCTGCTCGCTGGTCATCGGTATCTGCCGCTCCTCCTTTACAGGCGCCACCAGCAGCATATACGGCGAGTCTCGATCGAGCTCGAAATAGTCGCTCACCCGCTCCCGAAGCACGCTCGGTGCGAACGGCCTGAAGCCTTCCCGGAACTTGATCTTAATGTTCATGTCCGCCTGCATCCTGGCGCTGCGTGGATCGCCCAGGATGCTCCGCGACCCCAGCGCTCTCGGACCGAATTCCATCCGGCCATCGAACCAGCCGATAATCCGTTCGCTAGCCAGAAGTTCCGCTGTCTGACGGAAGACCTCATCCGGCTCCAGTCGGACGTATTTCGCATCGATGCTTGTGAGGTAACGCTCGATTTCCTCCGGCGTAAACGAGGGGCCCAGGCAGGCACCCTTCATTCCGTCACGACCCGTTGCTGCTCGCCGCGGTTTCCTGTGGTGCCGGTGCCACGCAAGCTGTGCCACACCCAACGCCCCGCCGGCGTCGCCAGCGGCTGGCTGAATCCAGATCTGCTCGAAAGGGCCTTCCCGAAGCAACCGGCCATTACCCACGCAGTTGAGCGCGACACCACCAGCCATGCAGAGGTTCTTCAGACCGGTCTCGGCATGAAGCGTTCGAGCCATCCGTAACATGATCTCTTCGCAGACCACCTGGACGGACCGCGCGAGATCCATTTCTTTCTGAGTGAGCTTGGATTCGGGAACCCGGGGCGGCCCGCCAAAAAGATCGTGGAACGCCGGGCTCGTCATCGTCAAGCCGGCGAGATAGTTGAAGTACTTCTGGTTCAGGCTGAACGAGCCGTCGTCCTTGAGGTCGACCAGCTCCTTGAGAATCAGGTCGACGTATTTCGGCTCGCCGTATGGCGCGAGCCCCATCACCTTGTATTCTCCGGAGTTGACCTTGAAGCCGGCGTAGTAGGTGAAGGCTGAATACAGCAGGCCGAGCGAGTCGGGCCACCGCAACTCCTTTAGCAGCGTGAGATCGCTGCCTCTGCCGACTCCCATCGATGCAGTTGCCCACTCGCCGACCCCATCGATCGTCAGAATTGCCGCCTCGTTAAACGGCGATGGGAAAAAGGCGCTCGCCGCGTGCGACTCGTGGTGCTCCGCGTACAGCAGATCGCCCTCGTAGCCCAGAGCTTCACGAATCTGGCGATCCATGTACAACTTTTCCTTGATCCAGAGTGGGCCGGCCATCAGGAAGGACTTGAATCCGCGAGGCGCTACTCCGAGGTAAGTCTCCAGGATCCGCTCGAACTTCAGCAGGGGCTTGTCGTAGAAGGCCACGGTCCCGATATCCTTCGTGGTGATGCCCGCTTCCCCGAGGCAATACTCCACGGCCTCGGCTGGGAAGGCTGAATCGCCCTTGATGCGAGTGAATCGCTCCTCGCTTGCCGCCGCAATTATCTCTCCGTCCGCAAGCAGGCAGGCGGCGCTGTCGTGGTAGAAGGCGGAGAGTCCAAGTACGTATGAACGTGTAACTTGCGTAATCGCTCCGGGGCGGCAAGGAAGCTGACTCAAAGGCAAGAACTAGACCGCGCCGTGCCCTGGGTCACTCATTATGAGTGGCGCAACACCTGGCGGGCAGCGCCATGCGTAAGGGCTATCGATTCCCGTTGGCAGCGGCCGGGCTCGCGATCATGGCCTCCAGAATACCGCGAATTTCAGGGAGCGCGGCCTGTCCACGCGGAGTAGCTACGAGGTTCAGGGAGTCGAGCGGGTCATTGTCCAGGTCATAAATCTCTTCGCGACCGTCGTGCATCCGAATGTAATGGAAGCCGCTCGCAATTAGCGAAATGTGACTATTCGGTGGCACGCGCGACGTTGCCGAAAGTATAGGGGGATAGACGGCTGTATTACTTCCGTTGAATTGACCGGCTAGCGACTTTCCCGGGTACCGCCCGTCGTTTTCCAGGCCGGCCATACTGAGTATCGTAGCCGGCAAATCAATCAGGCTCACGGGCGTTCGCACCACTTCACCTTTCGGGATGCGCCCCGGGAACCTCATGACGAGAGGCACGTGGAGCAGTTGGCGGTACATACTGTTCCCGTGAAAGATTTTGCCATGTTCTCCCCACTGCTCCCCATGATCAGAGGTGATAATGACGAGCGTTTTGTCGAGCAAACCCCGCCCCCTCAACTCGCTCAGGAGAAGATTGACCTGTTGGTCAAGATAGGCAATCGCGCCGTCATAGGACGACACGTGATATGGCCTTTTGCCCGGTACAAGGCCAGAATCCCCAAAGATTGAATCGAAGGGGGCCGGGACGTAGAGCGGCGTGTGGGCGTCATAGTAGTTTCCCATGACGAAGAAAGGGCGGTCATCCAGCTTATCGAGCCACTCCATTACGTGTACGTTCAGCTCGGCTGCGGACTTGCGGTTCAGACCACGCCGACCAAGAAACTCCCGCACCCGCTGGTTGTCGGCGACAATGCGGCCAATCATGGAGCCTGTCACGAACGAGTGGATCGTGACAATGAAGTCCTCGAAGTGAATAAATCCCCGATTCAGACGGTGTTCCCAAGTGATGTAAGAGGGATTGGCTGCGAATCCTCCCGTGGCATAGCCAGCCCTGGTAAATGCTTCTGCCAGCGTTGGGTATTCGTCGTCGAGAGGCGCTGCCCACATGACACGCTTGCCCTTGACGATGCTGAGCTCGTGCGCATGGCGGCCAGTGAACATCGCCGCGTGTGATGGCAGCGTCCAGGACGATGTCGCAAATGTGCGGTCGAAGCGTATGCCTTCCGCGGCCCACTTCTCGAGGTTGGGTGTCGTCGGCTTTGCGTAACCGTATAAACTGAGATTCTGGGCGCGAACGGTATCCAGGATCAGCAACAACACATTCGGCACGCCACCCTCCGAAGGCGCAGATACAACCGGCAAAGAAGCGAATCTCCATCGCTCCAGTGCCCACCGGCCGCCGATAACTCCGACAAGAGCCAGAAGCAGAGCGGCCACGGGCCACTTGACGGTTCGCCGGATCCACCCGTCGATCGTATCGAAACGATTTGCGGACAGGCGGCCCGTCTGCACAGCGAGGCCAAGAGCGAGAACAGTCGCTGCCTTCTTGTGCATCCCGGGGATCAGCCACGTGAGACTCACAAACAGGACGAAGCTCACGACCGCAATGACAATCTCCGGTTTAACCCGCTCCGGCCACCGCCGTGCGGCAAGATGCATCACAACGCCCAACGGCCCAAACCAGATCAGTGTCGAGGCCGGCGCCATCCATACGAGGTCGAGTCCGGCCATTAGCGGGCGGCCCGACCAGTACCGCATTCCAACCCGGAAGGCAAGCTCGAGGAAGCCTGTCGCGATGGCCAGCCACACGGCAAGAGCAAGCGGAAAGCTCCGTGGTACCGTTCTCATGGATGGATCGACGAGGCGACTTGGAGAATGACTCATGCGGCTAAGGATAATTGGAGGGAGTTTGGGCGGAAAGATGGACGGAATCGGACGGAGCAGAGGTCGTGAAACGAGTGCGCAACCGACCCGATCACAACCCCCCCGAGCGAAGTTGGCACTTGATGTGCAAGGGCTGCCCGGAAACCAACAACCAAAAAAGGGCGCGCCATCGCCACGCACCAGAATCTGTGAGTGGCGCACCGCTTCGCCTTTCACTTGCACCCGTGCCACAACTTGACGACAGCAAGACCCGCCCGACCTACTGATAAGTCGCGCCCCGCCCGATCACCGCGAAGGCTGCCGGGCGCCGAGCGCTGCAGGCGGAAGTTCCTTCGCTTCTTCCCGGGAGGATTTCGAGACGACACTTACCTCGACTGGGAACGCAACTACAAGTGGGAAGCGCACCAGCGCTGGAACGAAGCGCTCAACGCAAAGGTCTTTCGCTCGCTGCTCGAGGATGGTGATTTCCCGGAGATCGCCACGCGCGCCGTGCGGATCGAGTCGCGCACCAATCTTCTCTTCTCGTTCGAGAAGATGGCTCTCCGGGATGCGGTGAAATCGCCGACCGGGGCGCGATCGTTCGCGACCGGGTTATATGCGTTCCTTCATGGCGCGGGTGGCGACCAGAAGAAATTCGAGCGCTGGTGCGACGTCGTAGCCGAGCTGCCACGCAAACAGACTCGGGTGCTCACCTGGCCCGTCGTGACGGTTTTCGGATTCATTGGGCTGCCGGAAAGACACATTTTCCTAAAGCCGAACGTCACCCGGCTCGCCGCTCGTGCATACGGCGCCGACTTTCAATATGAGAGCCGGCCGAATTGGAACAGCTACTACAGCCTGCTTCAGTTCGCCGAAAGGGTGCGGCACGATCTTCGGGACCTTCGTCCGCGCGACATGATCGACCTGCAGTCATTCATCTGGGTGCAAGGGTCGGACAAGTACCAGGGATTATAACTGCGAACTACGAACTGCGAATTGCGAACTGCGAACTATAAACTGCGGACTGAACTGCTGTCGCTGTCTGTGCGCCGGTGGAAACCGGTGAAAAAACGGGTCAGGGCTTCCACTCTCCCCTGGCGACTTTCGGGATGAACTTGTCCACGCCCTTTGGTGGATAGGCCAGCGTTCGTCCCTGCTCTGCGCTCATGTAGGCTGCCATCAACGTCCGCACCACCTCCACTCCATCGTCAAACGTGAGCATCGGTTTCTCGCCGCGAAGAAATGCGCGCACGAAGTGTCTGTTCTCCGCTTCGTAGCCGTACGCCGCCGGCTCGCTCGCAACTACGGGCATGAGCCCCATCTCCGCGTTCTGCTTTTCGACCAGCTCCTCGCCTGATTTCCCCTTGACTTCGCGGCTGAAGAAGAGCTTGAGGCCGGTGTCGAGCGAGTTCCATGACATCGAATACTCGGGGCCAAGCAGCTCAGCCGAGAGCCGAAGTCCCGCGCCCACAAAGCTCCAGGACGTAGTTGCCTCGCCGAACAGTGTCATGCCGTCCGTGGTCTCGAATTCGAGCGTCGCGCTCGCGAAGTCCTCCGACGGACTCTTGCTGTAATCGACGCCTTTCCCCATCGACTTGGAAAGTCGTTTCGCGTACTCGGGACGCGTCCACTTGAGGCTCGCGACGTGCGCCGTTACGCGCGCGGTCCTAAGTGAAGCACGCGGCGCGCCCGGCTCAGTCAGGAGATGCCGCACTACCTCGACGGAATGGCACATCATGTCGTTCAGCACACCGCCTCCCTGCAGCGCTCCCTGCCAGAACCAGGGCATGTGCGGTCCGCTGTGCTCTTCCGCGGCACGGGCCAGGTAGGGACGGCCCGTGGTAGAAGCGCCGCGCGCCCAGATGAGCGACCGCCCGAGCTCCACCTGCGGCGCGAAAAGCTGATTCTCCAGGTAGCCATGGTTAAGCCCGACACGCTCGACGAGCCGCGCAACCATCCTGGCTTCAGCCACGTTTCGCCCGAGCGGCTTTTCGCAGGCGATTGCGCGGAGCGTTCCCCTGCCGCGCTCGATCGTGTCGACAATTTCCTCGACGTTTTCGATGCGCGCGTGGTTCGGTCCGCACAGCCAGAGGGCCTGGATGGCTGGATTCGCAACCATCTCCGCGATCGACCGATACGCCTTTGCGTCTCCCACGCCGAGCGCACGGGCGAAAGCCGCCGTGCCCTCCGCCCGCTTGAGGTTTGGACTCCAGATTCCAAGAACGTCGGCGTCGCGAACACCAACGAACCCCTGCAGGTGGAATCTTGCGATGAAGCCGCTGCCAACGATGCCGACACCGAGACGGTTGTTCATGATGAGGATTGTGGAGTATGGATTGAACTACGAACTCCGAATTGCGAATTGCGACCTGCGGATGGTATAGCGATCAGCCGTCGTAGGAAACACCTAACTTTCGAAGCGCTGCGGGTGGGCAACCGTCCCATTTCGCCATGGCTACGTTCCCGATGTAGCGCAGGTCTCGTACTCCCATCTGGCTGGACCAGAATCCTGATGCCGTGAAGTCGCGAAGGTAGCTGAAGAATGCAGTGCCGTCCTGCATTGCCGGTACAGCGCGCGCCGGCCACGCAATTT
>JBPCJT010000034.1:0-21628 GCA_051005015.1 Gemmatimonadaceae bacterium
GGTACACGCAAGCCCAGCTCGACGCTGTGGCGGCGGAATTAAATGGACGCCCTCGACAAACGCTCGGCTGGCAGACACCATCCGAGGCGTTCGCCCGCGTTGTTGCGATGACCGCGTGAGACCGCCATCTCTGAACTGGACACAACCAGGGATAGACGCTTACTGGAGGTGGCTGCCTTGCGCGCCCTCACCTTTCGCAATCAGACGGAGGAGAATCGAGCTATTGCCCAGCTCAAGAAGATTCCCACGCTCCCCAGTGTAGTTGGGCAGCTCGTCCCCTATTCTCGAAATCTCGCTGGCTCCGAGCGATTCGCGCGCGTTCTGCTGGAGCCGGATAACGCTGCAGGTCTTGGAAATACCCTGCTCGCCCAGTTGGAGCTCGCAAAGGGCAGGTGGCACGCAGCAGAGGAGAAGCTGGTGTCCGGAAGCCCGTCCGAAATCAACTCGATTGTCGCTTCTGCCTTTGTGGCCTCACTGCCGTTCGTGCCCATTGCAGAGGAGCGACTGCTTCAATTGCGTAACGGGTTGCGGAAAGGAAATCTGGAACCGGATACTGGCGAAGTAACGCGTGATCGCCTGGTTCGGACATACCTTCTCGGAACTCTCAGCGCGCGCGCGGGCGACAACGCAGCCGCGTTACGATACGCAGCAGCGTTGTCGCACATGGAGATCCCGCCACACGAAGCGAGCCTTGCTCGGAACCTGGCATTGGGAATCCAGGCTTACACATCGAGATGGCAGGGCCGTCGGGAGGCAGCACTACAATTACTGGAGCAAATCATGCCGACAGCGAGACGGGAAGAGCTGTCGCAGTCGCCCATCCACGCGCTCGCCGTGGAGCGCTACCTCCGCGCGGATCTACTGCGCGAGCTGGGCCGCGGCGAGGAAGCGCTGGCCTGGTACGCTTCGATGGCACAGCTCTCCTCCCCGGAGCTCGTCTTCCTCGCCCCGGCCCATATGCGCCGCGCCGAGATCTATGAGAGTCTGGGCAAAAAGAAGGAAGCCGCCGCGCACTATGCCCGCTTCATAGAGCTGTGGAAGGATGCCGATCCGGAGTCGCAGAGCCTGGTTGCGGAAGCGCGATCGAGGCTGGAGCGACTACGGCAATTAGCCAGGAGATAGCGATATCACTGTTCACGTATCACTGTTCATCGCCTCCCACCACGGGAGGGCCGACGCCGGAGCGCTTTCTCGAATCAGCGTATCCAGCAGGAGCTTTACTTCATGCAGTGGAAATGCGCCAACCAGGGAGCGAGCCTCCTCCTCGGTTGCGCATTTCGAGAGAAATCCCGTCTCGAGATGACCAGTTACCCGTGGTTCGCCGCTGCCCCAGCGGACAAAGAGAATGTACGCTGCCCATGGAGCGCGGGAATCACCAGTTGGTTCAGACTCGATGGACACGCTGTAGGACAGGCTATCGCTTCCCTCGAACGCAGCGGGCCGGTCGTGCACGGCCATGTATCCGCCCAGGGTGCTCTCATCACCCTTGGAGTGGTCGGCTGGAAGATGACGCCCGCTCATCGCCCTCCCGAGACCATTTCCCGCATCACGTTAGCGGCCATGAATGCCAGGTTAGCCGGCCGCTCAGCGAGGCGGCGCATGAGATATGGATACCATTGCGTCCCGAATGGCACGTACACGCGCATGCGGTAGCCTTCGCGCACGAGCCGTTCCTGCAAGTCGCGCCGTACGCCGTAAAGCATCTGAAACTCGAACCGGTCGGACGCAATGTGATGCTCGCGGGCGAACCGCTTTGCGTCGGCGATGATCGCCTCGTCGTGCGTAGCGAGGCCCGGATAGTTTCCGTGCTGCAGAAGGGCGTGCATGCAGCGAACGTAATTCGCATCCACGTCCGCCTTGTCGGGATACGCGACCGTCGCCGGCTCCTGGTACGCTCCCTTGCACAGCCGCACTCGGCACCTGCGTTCGTTGGCGCGCTCCGTGTCGGCCTGCGTGCGATACAGATAGCTCTGGAGGACGATGCCTACATTCTGGGCGTACGATGGATACAGCCTATCCTCGAAAATGCTGAGTGTCCTCTCCGTGTACTGGCTTCCCTCCATGTCGATTCGCACGAATGTACCATACTCGCGAGCGCGTTCGAGAATGCCGTGCATGACAGAGACGCAGAGGTCTTCGGAAATATCGATGCCCATGGCAGTCAACTTCACGGATACATTCGCGTCCAGCCGGCGCTCGTGGATTTGCCCGAGCATCGTTATGTACTCCTGACCGGCGCGCCGAGCTTCTGCTTCAGTGCTGACGCTTTCCCCGAGCAGGTCGAGAGATGCGGTTATACCCTTGGCATTGAGGGTAGCCACAGCGGGAAGAGCGGTATCGAGTGTCTCACCCGCGACGAAACGTGACGCAAACTTTTTCGCGAGGCTGTTATGGCTGGCAAAGTTGTACAGTTTCTGCTGATTGGAAAGAAAGAGAAAGGTTTGACGGAGCATGGGTACTCAGTAACCCGGAACCAGGAACCGGGAAGCAGGAGCCACGACTGACCTCGCGACCAGAACGGGTGCACTGAGGAATCGTCTTTTGGCCATGATAGTTGGTTGGTCCACTGTTCCGGGCTTGGTTCCTTGGGCCTGGCGTCCAGGTACCTGGCTGCCGGTTGTTGACGCTGGTTCATGATTCATTGGTTCTCCGTCCCCTCACAGCTTGTCAATCACGAACCGGGTCATCATCTCGAACAAGTGCGACTGCGTGTTGCCGCCGGATATGGAGTGCGTTCTGTTAGGGTAGAGCATGAGCTGGAATGGAACGCCTGCTGCCTGCATGCGATTAGCCAGCTGGATGGAATGTTGCGCGTGCACGTTGTCGTCGCCGGTTCCGTGGACGAGCAGGAAGTTGGCCTTAATGCCATCGACGTAATTGAGCGGTGCGCTTTCCTTGTAGCCTTCCGCGTTCTCACTGGGCAGCCACATGAACCGCTCCGTGTAAATAGTGTCGTACAGGCGCCAGTCGGTCACCGGGGCTACGGCGATCGCGGCCTTGAATACCGCGCCGCCCTTGCCTGCGCAGAGCGACGACATGTAGCCTCCGTAGCTCCACCCCCAAATGCCGATACGCGCGCCATCTACCCAGGGCTGCTTCGCGAGCCATTTTGCGGCATCGATCTGATCACGTGACTCGTGCTTGCCCAGTTGATATTGCGTGGTCTTGCGGAAATCGCGTCCCCGCCAGGCGGCGCCCCGGTTGTCCAC
This sequence comes from Gemmatimonadaceae bacterium, assembly GCA_051005015.1. Classification (GTDB taxonomy): domain Bacteria; phylum Gemmatimonadota; class Gemmatimonadetes; order Gemmatimonadales; family Gemmatimonadaceae; genus JACMME01. Next base: position 3,210 of record JBPCJT010000034.1, read on the forward strand.
GCTCACCACGATGTATCCACGCTGGGCAAGCATCTGATGCCAGAGTTGTCTCGAGCCTCCAAATGCATCGGTGACGGTGGGAGACGCGGGTCCGCCATAAACGTACATCAGCACCGGATACTTGCGGGTGCTGTCGAAGCCGGGCGGCACGATGCGATAGGCATCGAGCTTCACGCCATCGGGCATGGGGATCTCAAAGAAACGCGCGGGATGCGATTCCAGCGCCGCGAGCTTCTTCTTCAGGCCCGCGTTATCCGTCAGGACGCGACGCGGCCGCATCGACGGTAACTCGTGGAGAGTCGCAACGGTTGGGGAGCTGATGGAGGAATGGAAATCAACAGCCCAGCGCATGGTGGGCCCAATGGTCACGGTGTGCGACCCCGCGGCTGTAGTGACCCTTTGCGGCGCACGCTGGCTGTCGATCGAGTATCGGAAGAGCTGCCGCTGCGTAGGAGTTGGGGCGGCGGCCAGTACATAGAGATCTCCGCGAGCGGTGTCCACAGCCACTATGGCGAGGACATCGACGCCGTCGGCTGTAACCTGCCGGATCATTCGGCCGCTGCGGTCATGCAGAAATATCTGGCGCCAGCCGCTCCTGTCGCTGCGCCACAGGAATTGCCTACCCCCCTTGATCCATTCGATCGCCCCTTCTCCTTCAACGTCCACATAAGCGGAGTCCCGTTCTGTCAGAATTGTGCGGCCCTTTCCCGACGTCGCGCTAACCATCAGAACGTCAACCTGATTCTGTTTTCGAGGCATGCGCTGAACGACGAGACTGTCCGCACCCATCCATTCCATGCGGGCGATGTACTGTCCAGTATCCGGGCCCACGTCCAGCCACTTCGTCTCACCGCCGCCTGCCGCTATGACGCCCACGGAGACGCGGGAATTCGGCGCACCGGCCTTGGGGTAGCGCAGAACCGCTACACTCGGATAGAGCGATGTTTCGTCAACCATGGGAAAGGCCGGCACTGCACTTTGATCGAAGCGCCAGTATGCGAGCCGCTTCGAGTCGGGGCTCCAGCGGAATGCGTCCTTCAGCCCGAGCTCTTCCTCATAAACCCAGTCCGTGGTTCCGTTGATGATGTCGGCGCTCCCGTCCTTCGTAAGCCGGTGTTCCCTTCCGCTGGCCAGGTCAGTGACGAAGAGATTATTGTCGCGAACGAACGCGACATGGTGGCCATCCGAAGAAAATTTCGCGAACATCTGCAGATTGCTCTCCACGCTCGGCGCGAGGAAGCTCGGATCCTTGCCCAGAGATTGTGATTCGGTGGTGTCACCCCTTGCAGGCGCGCCCTCCGCCAGCCTTGCTGTGCCCGCGATCGGTTTGACGCTTCGCGTTTTGAAGTCGAGTACATGATACATTCCGCGCGTATTTGTCCTCCACACGCGCACGGAGCCGTGGAAGAGGAGGGCTCTGGACGCGTCCTCCGAAAGCGCGATCTCTTCGACTTCGATTCGCTTTCCATTCTCGTCCACCAACGCGGACGCCGGCGCCAACACGGAAACCCGACCAGTGGTGAGATCCACTCTCACTATGTCACTTCCGCCCCCTTTCGCGGAACGAACGTCGAGATACGAGACGCCATCCTTGAGCCAGTGAATTGTGGGCATTGGCGCGCTGGTGAACTCGCGCTTGGCGAAAATTCTGTCGACTGTGAGCTGAGTCGTGCCGCTCTGAGCGGCTAATGGAGCGGCGGCGGCGCACAGGACCACCGCGATAAGCTTCCTCGAACGCATGTCTTCCCTGTCGGCTGAGTCGACGAATTCTACCCAGGCGCACACCCAAACTGAAAGGCGCGATACGGCTTGGGGCCCACAGCCTCCGCGATCAACGTTACCACCTGTTCGCTAGCGCGAGTCGGCGTCGCGCTGTCTGGTTGAGGTGTCACGGGACTGGGGACCATAATCACACTGCCGGCTTTTCTTCCCTCCAGGACACTCCCCTTTAGAATCCCTCTTTATCGCCCCCGCGCGACCTTGATACACTTGACAGTCGCGTCGATGCCGACGCCGGTGGCCGACTTCCCCTTGACCGTGATGGTTGCCGTCGCGCCGTCGTCATCAACCTTCGCTGTACCGGTTCCACGCGAAGGCTTGACCGTGGGGCGAGTCTCAATGCTGTAATCGTTCCCTTGCATGAAGTTGCCGATCACGATTCCCACATTGAACTCGGTGGTACCGGCCTTCGCTTTCGCCGCGCCCGGAATGGTGACCTGCAGCGTGCTCAGCCCTTTCGATGCCGTGTCATCCGTGAATTGGCTGGCCCAGACATCGAGCTCGTTCGTACCCACACTGCACGTTCTGCCAGTTGAAACAGCGTTGTAGGTACCCGGGTCCTTGCCGCCGGTAAGCATTACTTGCATGACGGTGGCCGCACTGGGTGGGGCGTCGGCGCTATCGCTCGACGTGGGAGCAATCGCCGCCGTGTCAGCAGTCTCGGTCCCGGATGCCGGGGTTTCGCCACTGGAGCAAGCGGCAAGGGCGATAACCGCGATTAGGAAGTAGACGGTTCGCATGGAAGTTTAAGTTCTTCGACTATTAGCGGGGAAAGTGTTGGCGTCAGTTGCAATGGCCAGACTCAGCCGCGGTCCACGTCTGAGTTGTCAGTGCTCTCCGCCTCCCCCATTTGCCCGACCTACACCGGCTTCCCGGCCGGCGGGTAAAAGCGTTTTCCCGCCCTGGCCATGTCGACCAGGATGGCGGCTGGCTCGTATCTGGGCGCGAGAGCCCGGTGAAACTCCTCCAGCTTCCTGACGATAGTGCCTATACCCTCGCTGTCGACGTACCGGAATGGACCGCCCCGAAAGGGGGGAAATCCGAGCCCGAAGACCGCTCCAATGTCGCCGTCGCGCGGCGAACGAAGGATGCCCTCCTCCAAACACCGCGCCGCCTCGTTCACCATTGCGAGTACAGTGCGCTCCACCATCTCGTCTGAGGGCAGACTCGTTCTTTGCGTTCCTGTGGGAAGCAGCTCGTACACGCTCTCATCCACGCCGCCTCTCTTGCCCTTTTCGTCGTACACATAGAACCCCTGCTTTCCTTTCCGACCCGTGCGTCCAGCCTCTACCACTCGGCGAAATGAATCCGCGGGAGCCATTCGTGCTCCGAATGCCTGCGCTAGAATGGGGCCAATTTTTCCCCCGACATCGATTCCGACCTCGTCCATGAGCGTTATAGGTCCTACGGGAAAACCAAACCCAGTGAGTGCCTTATCGAGCTCGTCAATCGCGGCGCCCTCATCAATCAGCTTGCCAGCCTCATTCATGAAGGCGGAGAGAATACGAGTCGTATAGAAACCCGGTCCATCGTCGACGACAATCACGTGCTTGCCGAGCTTCTTCCCGTAGGCGACAGCCTTTACCGTCGCCGCATGGTCCGTGCGACCGGTCACCACGACTTCCAGCAGCGGCATCCTGTGAACTGGCGAGAAAAAATGCATTCCGAGCACGCGCCCGGGATGCTGTGCCGCCGCCGCGATATTGGCTATCGGGATGCTGCTGGTGTTGGAAGCGTAAACGGCGTCCGGGCGAAGGTGTTGCTCCGCTTCGCGCAACACGGTCTGCTTTATAGCCAGATCCTCGAACACGGCCTCGATTACCATGTCAGCGTTGGCGAAGCCCGAATAGTCCACCGTGCCGCCAACGAGCGACATCTGATCGGCGAACTGCTGGCGTGTGATCTGCTTCTTCTTGAGCCGCTCACGAAGCACATCCGACACCGCCTTCATCCCTTTTGCCACGCGCGCGTGCTCGGCGTCCTTCATCCTTACCAGTGTGCCCTGCATTACGGCGACGCTTGCGATTCCCGCCCCCATGAATCCGGCGCCGAGTATTCCGAGCTTGGCGATCGCCCCCGGAGTGGGAGCCGGCTCACTGACGCCAGGGTCCTTCTTGAGCGCCGTTGTAGCGAAGAAGAGAAAGATGAGCTGCTTCGAGACTTCGGTGACAGACAATTCGCCGAATGCCCTGGCTTCCTGTGCGAGTCCTCTATCCAGACCGTGCTTGTAGCCAGTGGCAACTGCGTTAATGGCGGCCAGTGGCGCAGGGTAATTGCCGTGCGTTTTCCCGAGAACCTGCTCGCGCGCCTTTCGTAGTACGAGCGCGCGTCCCACGGCATTGTCGTCCAACACCGCGTCGGCGGGTCCATGTACCTTGCGTCCCTGCGAGCGCGCAAGTTTTCCACTCGCGAGCGCCGTTGCGCGGTCGACCGCTATGTCGCGTAACATCGACGGGTGCACAAGCTCATCGATCAAGCCGATCTTGAGTGCCTTTTTTGCCCGCACATTTCGCCCCGACAGAATCATGTCCAGCGCGTTGCGGAGGCCAACAATGCGCGGCAGACGCTGTGTGCCTCCGGCGCCCGGCAGCAAGCCCAGCATCACTTCGGGAAGCGCCAACACGGTTTTCGGGCTGTCCGTGGCTATGCGGTAGTGAGCCGCGAGCGCGGCCTCGAGCCCACCGCCCAAACACGCGCCATGAATCGCGAAGACCACGGGCTTGGTCATACTGGCAAGACGATTCAACATCGCCTGACCCTCGCGGCTCAGCTGCTCCGCCTCCGCGGCACTCTTGAGCTCGAGGAACTCCTGTATGTCGGCGCCGGCGATAAAGCTGTCGGCCTTGCCGCTGATCAACACCAGGGACTTCACCGCTCGATCGGATGTCTGCCTGTCCAGTAGTGCGAGAAATTCATCCTTCACCGCACGATTGAACTTGTTTACCGGCTCGTCTGGAACGTCGAAGATCAGAACGGCAACGCCTTCCCTTGTGACGTGCACGGACAGGGCATCGCGCAATGGGGGCGCATCGAATACCGCAGTCACGGCGCCGCCTCAAGAACCATTGCGAACCCCATCCCCCCGGCTGCACACACCGTCATGAGACCGAACTGCTTGTCGCGACGGCGGAGCTCGTTTACGAGCGTGGTAGTGATGCGAGCCCCTGTAGCGCCAAAGGGGTGCCCGATGGCGATTGAGCCGCCCATTACATTGAGCCGGTCGCGGTCAACCGCACCAACGGGCCGGGAGAAGCCGGCACGCTCGGCCCAATTCTGGCTCTCGAGTCCGCGCAGGTTGCTAAGAACCTGGGCGGCGAAGGCTTCGTGCATTTCCACCAGATCCACGTCCCTGAGCGTGAGGCCAGCGCGCTTGAGGGCGACTGGGGCTGCGAGCACCGGCGCCTGAAGCAGCTGCTCACCCGGATCGAGCGCGGCATAGGCATACGACTTGATGTAGGCCAGCGGTCGGACCCCGAGTGACGCCGCCTTTTTCTCACTCATGAGGAGGATGGCTGCCGCCCCGTCGGTGAGCGGCGAAGAGTTTCCCGCGGTAACACTGCCGTACTGTCTGTCGAACACGGGCTTGAGTGACTGTAGCTGCTCGAGTGTCGAGTCGCTCCGGATGCCGTTGTCCGCGGTTGCGACTGTTTCATATTTCGGCGGTACGTACACGGGCATGATTTCCGCCGTCAGCCGACCGTCTTGCGTTCCCGCTGCCGCCCGAAGGTGCGAGTGAAGCGCGAATTCATCCTGCTCTTGCCGAGGTATCTGGTTGATCTTTGCCATTTTTTCCGCCGACTGCCCCATTGTCTCGCCAGTAGTCGGCTCTGCAATGGCGGGAGTAATTGGTAAAAGGTCGCGCGGCCGAATTCGGGAAAGGGCCGAGAGGCGTTGCGGTAGCGTCTTTGCCCTGGACGCGGCGACCAGCGCATCGGACATTCCCCGCGAATGCAGAATCGGCACATTCGAAAGCGATTCAGCGCCACCCGCAATGGCCGCGTCGGCATGACCGAGCGCGATCTGGTCGGCGGCATCGGTGATCGCCTGGTTGGCCGAGGCGCAGGCGCGCCCGACGGTCACCGCTGGAATGTTTTTGGGGAGCATTGGGAGGAGTGCCACCTCACGCGCGATGTTAGGCGCGAGCACGGAGGGAACTACGGTGCCGAAGACGAGCGTATCCACGTCAGCGCCGTCAAGGGCGGCGCGCTGAACGAGCTCCGCTGTTACCAGACGGCCGAGGTCGATCGCGGAAAGCGACTTGAAAACGGTGCCAGCTTTGGCGAACGGGGTGCGAACGCCCGCAATGATGGCGACCCGGTTTCCGTTACCGAAGGTAGTCATGTGAATAAGGTAGACGAGACGGCGACAGTGGAACAGGGAGCGGAGGACGAGCGATCTCAGGGTGGGAGGCCGGCGGCGGGAAACGGCAGGCAGGACGGGGGAAAGGGGATTTACGGAGAGAGTAGCCGGCAGACGTTTTCGTCGCAGGCACGCGGGGAGTTCCTACGGATGCTCGAGTCTCGCACCTTTGACGTACTCATCGTTGGCGGTGGGATAACGGGATGCGGGGTTGCGCGGGACGCAGCCATGCGGGGCCTCTCGGTGGCGCTGATCGAACGCAATGATTTCGCGTCGGGCACCTCGGGGCGGTCGTCCCGACTCGTTCACGGGGGGCTTCGCTACCTCGAGCATGGATATCTGCATCTCGTATTCGAGGCAAGCCGGGAGCGTCGCATTTTATCGCGAATAGCGCCACATCTCGTGAGACCGCTCTCTTTCACGTGGCCAGTGTATGAAAATGCGCGCGTGTCCCATTGGAAGCTTCGGCTCGGCCTTCTTTTATACGACGCACTCTCCCTTTTTCGCAACGCCGGAGGTCGCCGTAACCTTCGTCCGGACGATGTGGCGGCACTCGAGCCGGAGTTACGCGCACTAGGCATACAGGGCGGCGCGATGTACTACGACGCAGCCACGGACGACATGCGTCTCACGCTCGCGAACGCGCGGTCCGCCGCGGAACTGGGCGCTGCTGTGGCGAATCACTTAGAGCTGAGAGAGGTCCTCGCAGATGGGGAGTTCCCCAGGGCAGTAGCGGTTGACACTTTGACCGGCGCTACGCTTCGCATCGCCGCCCGTGTCGTCGTCTCAGCGGCTGGAGCATGGACCAATGATGTAAGCCGTCTCGTGAACTCCAGAGATCGCGCCAGCGTGCGTGGCACCAAGGGGGCGCACATCGCCGTACCGCGCGACCGCGTTGGCAACCGTGGAGCCCTGACCCTGCTCTCGCCGATCGACGGCCGAGTGATGTTTGTTATTCCTTCGGGTCACCTCACCATCATTGGAACCACCGACACCGCATATGACGGCCCGCTTGACGAGGCACGTGCAACCCATGCCGACATTGGCTATCTCATTCGTTCCGCCAACTCCTTCTTTCCGGCGGCTCACCTCTCGCCTTCGGATGTCGTGGCTGCATGGGCGGGAATCAGACCGCTTGTAGCGAGCGAAGCCAGTGATCCATCAGGCACCTCACGCGAACACGCCATCAAGTGGATCACACCAGCCATTCTCGCTATAACCGGCGGCAAGCTCACAACTTACCGATCGATGGCTGCGGAAGCGGTAGACATGGTCGTACGCGCACTCGGGCGAAAGCGCATTCCGAACACAACGGCCGATGTTCCCCTGCCTGGAGGCGGAATTGGCTCTCTTGACGACGAGCTTCGGGCTGCGGAAACAGTGGTGGGTGATTTAACCATTGCCGAGCACCTGGTTCGTGCCTACGGAAGTGAATGGCGAGAGGTGTGGCGGCTTGCCGAAGCAGATCGGTCGCTTTCACTACCCGTCGTGGAGGGGCTGCCCTACATCCACGCGGAACTCCTGCACGCCGCTTCGCGCGAGATGCCGATGACGCTGAGCGATGTGCTGATTCGCCGCCTCCACATCGCCTTCGAAACCCGGGATCACGGTTTGGCGGTAGCCGAGCCCGTCGCGCGAAGGCTCGCACCCGTATTTGGCTGGAATGAAGAGCGTATCATGAGCGAGCTGCAGCGTTATGAAGCCGACGCGCTAGCAATGTTTGGGGTGGACGGTGAACAGTGAAACTGCCTGATGGGTTCAGTCACTTACTATTTCTTCATAAGTCGATGATTGCATTCCAGCCTGGCACGGATCACGGATCACGGATCACGGATCACGGATCACGTATCACTTATCTCGCATCACGTATCACTGTTCATGTATGGTTCGCAATTCGACAATTTTGAGCTGCCGCGTCGAGTTCGGAAGCTTAAGCACTACACTGTCACCCACAGCTTTCCCGACAAGGGAGCGGCCTATCGGCGACGACATCGTCACTTGCCCCTCCTCGAACTCGACGGCGTCTCCGAAGACCAGATGGTAGCTTTCGACGTCACCCGTTTTCTTGTCCTCGACTACCACGCGCGAGCCGAGGCCGATTTTATCGGCGGGGATCTGCGAGACATCGATTTGCGAAAGCTTGCTCAGGCGCTGCCTTAGCTGTCCGAGGCGGGCCTGAACAAACTGCTGGCGCTCGAGAGCGGCCTTGTACTCGCTGTTTTCGCGCAAGTCACCATGCTCCACGGCTTTCCGAATCTCGGCGGGAAGTGTGATGTTCAGCTCATACTGCAGCTTTTCGAGTTCGTCGCCGAGCTTCAACTTCAGGCTTTCGATCATTTCGCAACGCAGTTGGAGGGAAAACGCAACGCCCGGCCGGAAGCCGGGCGCGATCTTGGCTGGTCCTGAACAGGGGTTCGGTGCTCAACGAGTGTCGTTCTCGGTTCCCGGTGTTCGGAGCCCGGTCAACAAACGCTGTGCCGGTGGTGCTATTCTCCATTCTAGTGGAGCGTAACCGAAATACCAGTGGCGCTTCGGCCCGGGGCTGCATTTCGCGTCCCCTGTGCCAACTGGAAGTCTCTCCATAACTGGCGCAGCGTGCCGGCAGGGCGCGATTTCTGCTATTTTTTCATGAGGCCGTGTCATACGGTTGCCTCGGCAGTTGGTGTAGTCGGCTGAAGTATCTTGTCACCTCGGAGGAAGCAATGCTCGGTTTAACTACCACGAACTCAGGCGGCGTGCGGAATTTTCTTTCGGCGGTGATTGTTTCTCTGGCGGTTATGGGCGCTGCGGCGTGTGGCGACGATGCTGCTACCGGTCCAGTGGATGTCCAAGGCACCTATAGTTTGCGAACCGCTGGCGGCTTCAATTTGCCGGCAACCTTCACTAACGGATCGTCCAGGCTGGAGGTCAAATCGGGCACTCTCCTGCTGGAAGCTAGTCGCTTTGACGCGACGCTAAGCATCGAAATAGACGACACTCCATCGATCCTGACTTACGCCGGGCTCTACAGTCAAAGCGGTAACCGGATCACATTCGACGGAACAGATCAGGACGGCATTGACGTGAGCCTGGTAGGCATCATCGACGGAAACACGATCACGATTACCGATCCGGACACCGGCATCCAGCTCGTGTTCAGAAAGAATTAGTCATGTTATCGCGAGCTCGCACGAAGATAGGCCTGGTCCTTCAGGATCGGGCCATTTTCTTCTGCCCGCGCACCGATACACCGAGAGCAGGCGCTGGGAACCAGTAATCAGCATGCTGCTGAGCTTGTTTCCTCCTACATGTCGATGATAGAGCTCGAAACGCTCGGGCACGTGGTGCGTGTCACCATGTCAACTCGATGGAGCCGCGCCTTCGGATACTCGGTGAGCGCGTTTTTGACCCGGGACGTCCTGATCGACACCGGATTTCCTGATGTACGAGCCGATATGACTGCGTTCCTGGAACACGCACGTCCCGCTGGAGTGATACTCACCCATCACCATGAGGATCACGCGGGCAATCTCGAGGCAGTCGCCCATAAAAGCTTGCCGGTTTGGGCATCCCCGCGGACGCTCGCCGCCCTCCGGCCGGCCGAACGTACCGGCCTGTACCGCAGGATAGTGTGGGGAACCATGCACTCACAGCGGCAAGCACCTTCAGCTTTCGAGCACGATGAGATGACCCTGATTCATGCGCCGGGCCACTCCGCAGACCATCACGTTGTCTGGGACGCCGACCGCGAGACGTTATTCGCGGCTGATCTCTTCCTTGGCGTGAAAGTCCGGGTTGCGCGTCCAGGGGAGGATCCGCGGGTGCTCACTCGGAGTCTTCGAGCAGCGGCAGCGCTCCAGCCGCGAGTGATGTTCGACGCGCATCGCGGGCTTGTCGCGAACCCGGTATCCGCGCTCAACGCAAAGGCAGACTGGCTGGACGGGATGGTGGCGGAGGTCGACACCCGCATTGCGGAGGGTCAGAGCGACGCGGCGATCACGCGGGAAGTGCTTGGGACGGAGGACTACATTGGCTACGTCTCAGGGGGCGATCTTTCCAAGCGGAACTTTGTGCGTGCCGTCCGCGCGACCGGCGCTACTGGGAAGCGATGAGGAGAAGCGTCACCGTCGCTACACCGACGACCGCTGCCGCTCCTCCGACTACGGTGGCCGCGAGCCGTGCAGCTCCGAGCCACCGCCGGATAACAGGCGCGGAGGCGTGGCGGAGATCCAGCTCCTGCGTCTTTTGCGCTGCAAGCCCCCAGGACGCAAATGAAGCAAGACAGATGAAAGGAACGGCAAGAAGCCAGAGACTGGGCAGTATGACCGGTACGGCGAGCGCGCCCGCCGCGCCTATGATCCCACAGCGTACCAAACGCGTGGAATCAGCTCGCCCCACACCAGTTGCGATGAAGTTGGCGGCAGTCCGACGCGGCAGCGGGGCGGTGGGATCGAAACGGGGGGGCTTCTGCATTACGGAAAAAGACGACCGGAAGGGGGTCGGCGTAACGCTGGGAGCTCGCCTTACCTATCTATGTTGCGGCAGCTTCGAATCCGCTCGCTCCGACGATACCGGCTCACCCGACGACCGTTTGTACTCCTTCACGAGGAGCCGCATCATCTCCTCGCGCCTGTCAAGCAGGCGCTTCAGGGGGCGCGGCGGCCGGCGCGCCAGGGCGTACGACGTGAGGAGCGGCAGGGCGATCGTGGAGTCCACGTAAGCGACGACAGCGTCGGGAAGCCTGTCCGGATCGATCTTGCCCCAGCTCACAGCCTCGGCCGGCGTTGCGCCGGAGAGGCCGCCCGTGTCTGGACGTGCATCGGTTATCTGCAAAAAGAAATCGTGGCCACGCTCGTCGATGCCGAGCACCTCCTGTATCTGGGGCTCGGTCTGCAACATGAAATTCTTGGGACTGCCTCCACCCAGAATCATTACGGCGCTTCGGCCGCCACCGCGCTTGGCGCTCAGCCCGATGGATGCCGTCTCATTCACGTCCTGATTCGGATCGATAAGACACCTGCTACCATCCAGCGCAAGCGCGGCGACGTTCATGCCAATGGACGAGTCGCCCGGCGACGACGTGTAGATCGGGACACCGGCAGAGTAGGCGGCGGACAGGAGCGATTTCTGCCCCATTCCGAGCGCACGCTCGCGCTCCCGCACATATTTGCCGCACAACGCGTGGAATTCAGCACTGCTCATAGCGCGCTGGAATTCAGCGCCCTGAATGATCTTTCGAAAGAAGGCATCGGTGGAAAGCAGAACGTCGTATCCGAAGAAGATGTCGTAGATTCGTACGATTCCTTCTTCGCGCAGGATGACGTCACTTGCCTGCGCATTGCCGCGGTGCATGGCGAGGCCAAGCCCGAAGTGGGTGTCGTGGTAGAGATTGGCACCCGTCGAAATGATCCAGTCGACGAACCCGGCTTCGATCAGCGGGATAAGCGCCGCCATGCCGAGTCCCGCTGGAGTCAACGCGCCGGTTAGCGTGAGTCCCACGGTCACGTCGGGCTCGAGCATCTTGCGCGTGAAGAGCTGTGCGGCCTCGCGAAGGCGCGCCGCGTTGTACGCGAGAAAGGTCTCGTCAATCAGGTCAGCTACGCTTTCGCTTCCATTGATGCGGCGCGGATCTATACGCGTGCCCTTGAGGAAGCGGCTGACCGAGCGACCCTTGTGCGAGCTGATTCCTTTACCCGCCTCTCGCTCCTCGGCGGCCTTCTTCTGCTGCGACTTCGGGCCCGCTGCCGAAGAACTGCCGTGGCGCGAGGTTTTGAAGCCGCCGCGCTCGCCCAACCTGGTTTCCTGCTTCTCCGCTAATTTGCGCCCAGGTGTTGCTTTCCGCTTCTCGCCTCCCGCCCCTGAAGTCCCGCTCTCCTCTCCGGGTCTCGCCTCCCGCCTTCCGCCTTTCGTCTCCCGCCCATTCATCTTCTTCGCCATCACTCCTGCTCCATGCGCTGCGACGCCGTCCGCGATTGTGCCTCATATGCGGCCATCACCGTGTCAGCCGCCTCCCTTGGATCATCCGTCAACAGCACGAGGTCGATGTCGCCGGGAGAGATCTTTCCTTCCGTGAGAACGCGAGTTTGCAGCCAGCGGATGAGTCCAGCCCAATAGTGTCTGCCGAAAAGGATGACAGGGAATTGATAGATCTTGCCGGTCTGAATAAGCGTCAGGGCCTCGAACAACTCATCAAGGGTGCCGAAGCCTCCGGGGAAGATGACGAACGCGCTGGAGTATTTGATGAACATCGTCTTTCTTACGGCGAAGTAGCGAAAGTTTATGAGCGTGTCGACGTAGGGATTTGCCCCTTGCTCGAATGGCAGCTCGATGTTGCACCCAATCGATCGCCCATTACCGCGCCTCGCTCCCTTGTTGGCGGCCTCCATGATGCCGGGACCCGCGCCGGTAACGATCGCAAATCCGGCTTCTGCCAGGAGCCGTGCCGTCTCTTCCGCCTTTGCATAATGCGGATCGTCGGGCCCGATACGTGCCGAGCCGAAAATAGAGACGCCCTTGCTGACGCCCGCCAGGGTGTCGAACCCTTCGATGAACTCACCCATGATCCGCATGACGCGCCATGGATCGGTGCGCGTGAAATCGTCCGGGCGGCTCTCCGACTGCAGGAGTTTCTCGTCTTCCGTGATGGGGACGTAGTTCCGAATTGACTGATCTACGACCCTGGTGGCACCGACGCGGCGCCCGGCAGCCTTCTGCGACGGCGGGGTGCGACCCGCCGCGAGATGCCCTTCCTCCGTACGCTGACGCAGGTAATCGCGGGACTCCTGCTCAGCCTCCGCCATCTTGGCGGGATTCATTTTTTTCCCGGAAGCGGTGCGAACGCCGGCCGTGGACTTACGACGTGGTTTTGGTGAGGGCATTAACGGTGATCCGTGAACAGTGATCCGTGGACAGTGATCCGTGAACAGTAAACGGTGATCAGTAAACAGCGATCAGTGATCACCCATCACTGAATAACAGCACGTGGCGGATCGGTTGAAAGATTGCCACGTTTCTCCCTTTGCTGCCAGTTGTCACGACTTTTGACGCGCGAACGAAGTTGTTCAGTCGTCCCACACCGTTCACCGTTCACTGTTCACTGTTCACTGTTCCCTTTCATGCCCGTCATAGTGCTGCTGGCAGACGGCGTTCGGGCCGATACGCTCCGTGATGCGATGGACTCGGGCGTCGTTCCCGCGCTCGCTCGCCTTGGCGCGGAAGGTGATCTGCGGACAGTGTCGACCGTCTTTCCCTCCGTAACGGGGCCGGCGTACACTCCTTTCCTTTTCGGCCGCTTCCCCGGGCCGCTCGGCCTTCCCGGACTCCGATGGTACGACCGTGCGCGATCCCGCTGCCGCTTTCCGCACTTCACGAGAAGCTACCTGGGCACGCAGATGCGGCTGATCGATGGCGATCTGGCGCCGGATGCTGCCACCATTTGGGAGCTCACTCCGAGCAAGCTCGGCGCCATGCACATGATCGGCCGCGGACTGCGTCACTCCGAGCGGCTTGGGTACGGCCGTTCGCTTTTCATGCTGCGCGTTGCGCAGGTGCACTTCCGCGGCAGCCTGCGCGGCTGGATCGATATTGACCGCCAGATAGCGAGCGATGTCGCGCGGCACATTCGCGAGCGGCATCCGGCCTTTGTTTTCGCAGCGTTCACGGGAGTCGACAAGTCGTCGCATTCATTCGGTCATGGGCACTCGATGGTGACCGACGCGCTAAAAATCGTGGACGCCGCCGCTGCCGAAATCCGAGACGATGCGGAGCGCGCCGGAATTTGGGATGAGACCCATATCTGGGTGGCAAGCGATCACGGTCATTCGCCGGTACGAGGCCACGACGATCTCGCCGACGCGATTCAGGGCGAAGGGTACAGCGTCATTGCACACCCCTGGGTGTACGGCCCGTGGGACGTCGCCGTGATGGTCAGCGGCAACGCAATGGCGCATCTTTACGTCGAACGCGCATTGCGTTCGCGTCCCTGGTGGCCATCGCTCGCTGGCAGATGGGAGTCAATCGCCGCTTTCCTGCTCGATCGGCCAGCCGTCGATCTCGTGCTGCTGCCGCACAGCTCGGAACGCTGTGAAATTCGCGCTCCGTCACGCGGCGCGGCCATGATCGAGCTTGCATACAACACGGTTTCGTACCGGCCCCTTACCGGGGATCCCCTTGGCATCGGCGAACACACCCAACTGACATCGGACGAAAGCCACGAAGTCTGCGGAAACTCTGACTATCCGGATGCCATCGCCCAGATTATCGCGCTCGCCGGCTCCTCGCGCGCTGGAGATATAATCGTTTCCGCGAAACGCGATTGGGATTTTCGCGCGAGGTACGAGCCCATTCCCCACCTCAGTGCCCACGGCGCGCTTCACAAGGAGCACATGCAGGTACCGCTGCTGAGCAACCGGCCCTTCGCGCGTCCGCCGCGGCGTACTGTCGACGTAATGCCGAGCGCCTTGCGCGCGTTAGGGTTGCCGGTGCCGGAGGGACTGGACGGCAGGGCGTTTGTCTAGAAGTCGGAGCCAGCAACCAAGGGAAGGCGGAAGGCGAAGGTGAACTGGCGCGCGATCTCACGCCCTGCGCACGATGATCACCCCCTAGCTCGCCGCTGACGTCGGCTTTACGAAACCCGCCGTTCATGCCATGTAGGGATATCAGTTGCTACAGCATGGTGTGCCTGAGAGATTGACAGTAATGCCTTGGCTTCGTCTCACACTCTCGCTTGTGTCCCACGCCGTGCGCTCCCCCACGCTCGTGGCCGATCTGTTGCGAGTGCTCTGGAATTTCCGCGCGAGAAAATGGTACCGCAAACCGCCATTTCTTCCGCTACCACCACGGGAATACGTGCGGTGGAGGATGCACACAGCGTACGGAAGCTACGATGCCATACCATCCGCCGAGCACGTGATTCGGTATGCGCGGTGGGTCGCGAATCGGCAATGATTGCGCCAGCTTCGAATAGCGCCGCGTTGGAGCACCGCGTGAAGGCTCAGGCCTTTGGGCTCGGCTTCGACCTCGCGGGCATCGCTACTCTCGGGGCCGCGGAGACAGCATCCTACTTCGATGAATGGCTCGCGCGGGGCTACGCAGGGGAGATGAGCTATCTCCCGAATGGGGCCGAGAAGCGGCGCGACACCAGGCTTCCGTACGCTGGCGCGTCGAGCGCGGTGGTTGTGGCCTTGAATTACGGCGGGACGCAGCCCACCGGCCCGATCGCCCGCTATGCAAGAGGGAACGACTACCATGACGTGATGACCGCGAAGCTTGGTCAGTTGCACGGCTGGGTCGAGATGCAGATCGGGAAACCCGTTCGCGGCAGGGCTTATGTCGACACGGGTCCAATTCTCGAGCGCGATCTCGCGCGTCGCGCGGGACTCGGTTGGTTCGGAAAGAACACCAACCTTCTCAATCCCGATCTAGGGTCATTCTTCTTTATAGGATGCCTGCTGCTCGATCTCGACCTGACGCCCGACCCACCGTTTGCGGCGGATAGATGCGGCACTTGCCGCCGCTGCCTCGATGCCTGCCCAACGAATGCCTTTCCGGAGCCGCGCATTCTCGATTCGACGCGCTGCATCTCGTATCTCACCATAGAACTTCGTGGGGCCATACCGTTGGAGTTTCGCGAGAGCATGGGGGAGCTCATCTACGGCTGCGATATCTGCCAGGACGTGTGTCCATGGAACGTGAAATTCGCGCAGGAGCTGGCCGAGGCAGCATTCCAGCCCCGCGAGGCACTCGCAGCGAAGGATGCGCGCACTCTCGCGCGCGAGCTTCTCGCCATGGACGACACGGCGTTTCGGGCTACGTTCACAAACTCTCCGCTAAAGCGGGCAAAACGACGCGGACTGGCGCGCAACGCTGCCGTAGTACTCGGCAACAGCGGCACCCCTGACGACGTGACTGTGCTTGTGCGCGCACTAAGGGATCCCGAGCCGCTCGTGAGGCAGCACGCCGCGTGGGCACTCAGCCGGATCGAAACGACGGAGGCGCTGCTGGCACTTCACACGCACGCTGGAATGGAGACGGACGCGTCTGTGCTCGCTGAAATGCAGGCAACGGTCGCGGTGCGCGAGCTCGCGTAGCGCATCGTCTGGCCGCGGTTCAGCGGCGTATGTACGTTGCTCACGCATAAATGCTCTCTGCCTTCCAGCGACTAATCGCCTTCCGCCGAAAGCACGGGCCTCAACCTCGCCTTCGCCACGCAACGGTGACGGCGCGCGGGATCGGCTTTGCAGTTTTCCGAACACCACCTGTGCCCGACGCTATCCCACTGGTGTGCGTGAACGGTGGCCTCATTTTCGATCACACGCTTCTCTGGCCGGCGCTATCCCCGCTTTCGCGGAGTCGCCAACTCGTTTTGTACGATCAGCGCGGGCGAGGCGAATCCACGACACCCGTCAATCCCTCTGCAACACGCATTGAGGATGATGCCGAAGATCTGGCAGCGCTCCGGAAGGCGATCGGGGTTGGACAGTGGGACGTGCTTGGACATTCCTGGGGGGCAGCCATTGCCATGCTTGGAGCCGAGCGCGATTCCGAAGGCGTACGGCGGCTTGTGCTCGTCGATCCTCTCGGACCGAGCAGCGCTTTACGCGATGCAATGGTGTCGGCGGCGCTCGCTCGACTGCTTCCAGCGGAACGAGCCGCGCTGGCTCGCCACACGCTGTCTGCGCTTTCGGCTCCCGACATCGGCGTCCACAGCGCATACGCGCGGACGCTATTCCCAGCCTGGTTTGCCGACCGGGAGCTCGCTGAGCTGATCCCCTTGCCGCGAGCTACAAGCATCACGGGAGCCGCCGTTGCCGCCCAGCTGTGGCGCGACGGCTACGACTGGACATATCTGCTGGGTGCCCTGCGCACACCGACGATCGTCATTCATGGCGAGGAAGACGTTGTACCGGTGGAATCCGCTCGGGCACTGGTGTCGGTGTTGCCTAGCGCGTCGTTGACCGTCATTCCAGAAGCAGGGCACCTCCCGTTCCTCGAGGCGCCCGACCGGTTTTTCGAAGTTGTCGAAGAGTTCCTCGGACCTCCCTG
This sequence comes from Gemmatimonadaceae bacterium, assembly GCA_051005015.1. Classification (GTDB taxonomy): domain Bacteria; phylum Gemmatimonadota; class Gemmatimonadetes; order Gemmatimonadales; family Gemmatimonadaceae; genus JACMME01. The sequence continues at coordinate 20,370 of JBPCJT010000034.1, forward strand.
ATGTCCGCCCGCAGATCCAGCCGTTATGCGCTCACCTGTATACATCCTGTTGGTTTCAGCGATCCTGCTAGGTGCGCGGGAAGCGTCGCTACACGAGGGGGCACAGGGGCAGGATCGTATCGCTATATCCCAGGACGCCGCGCTCGATCCAGCAGGAGCCCGGCGAACGACTGCGCCCAGTCCAGCTGCCAGGATCGTCCGCTCGACCTCGCTGGACATAGCAGACAAGAGCTCGATCGAGTCACTCGATACGGAGGAGCTCCGGGCGCGCATCCGGCGCGGCGAACGAGGTACCTATATCGGCGAAATTCTTCTGGCACGGGATTCTTCCCTGACACGTTGGCCCGAGCGCGTGGAGAAGCCGCTCCGCGTGTGGGTTGCGGACGGAAGCAGCTTGCCCGACTGGCGCCCCGATTTTCCGTCCCGCGTCCGGGAGGCTTTCACCGAGTGGTCGCTCGCCGGTATCCCTGTGCTTTTCACGTTCGTGGTGGACTCCAGCGACGCCGATATCCACGTGTCGTGGGAGGATCAGTTCGACCAGCCGATCAGCGGCAAGACCCACTGGTCGCGCGACCGTCGCTGGTGGATCGTGGGCGGAAGCATTGTACTCGCGCTGCATCACAATGAACGCGAGACGCTCGATGGACCCGCCATTCGCGCGATCGCGCTGCACGAGGTCGGACACCTCCTCGGTCTCGACCACTCGGTTGATACCTCGAACATCATGACCTCCCGTGTTCGCGTTCGCGACCTCTCGGATGCGGACCGCGCGACTATCAAACTTCTGTACTCGCTGCCACCGGGGTCGATCAGATAAAGCAGGCAGGAGTAAGAAGCCGGTAGAGCGGGAAGCGGGAAGCGTGAAGCGGAACGCGAGAGGCGATACGAGAAAACGGGAAATCCCTCGGCGCGCGGCGAGCGTCTTGTCTCAATGGCGTGCCCTGGGTTCTTTTCGGTCCCTGGGTGCTGGTCCTCCTTCCGCCTCCCTCCTCCGCTCCCATATTTTCTCCCCAATATGTCCCCAGAATCCTCCCTTTACGACTCCGCGATCGTCGGCGGCGGACCCGCTGGGCTCAGCGCGGCAATCTGGCTTGGACGCTATCTGCGCTCCGTCGTCCTCATCGATTCCGGCGACCCGCGCAACTGGGAAGCACGCGGCGTGCACGGATACCTGGGTCTCCCCGACGTTCCACCCCAGGATCTACGCGGCTCCGGGCGTAAGGAGGCACACCGATTCGGCGCTGAGCTGGTAGATGGGT
>JBPCJT010000035.1:0-6376 GCA_051005015.1 Gemmatimonadaceae bacterium
GGATCATGTACTGCACAAGATCCCGGGCGCTTTCGGTTGCAAACCCCGTTACGCCAGCAGCGGCATTGATCACGTCCTTCATGGCTGCGGCGATCTTGCTTCCGGCCTCCATGCTGATCTCCTGGGCGCGTGCCGCCATTTCCGCGACAGTATCGCGCACGTCAGCACCGCGGTGGCCGGAGGGGCGGCGTGGGGCCGGGGGTATCGTGCCAGCGCCGGCTGTGGGGATTTCCTTGGTGTCGGGTGTTGCCGTCTCTACCATAACGCGCGCGCTCCGCTTTCAGTGAGTGGAAGGGGCCGCAACGCCGATCGTTGCCGGGGGCTTTCCGTGGCGATTAGCTTGGAGAAGAGCGCCACCCCATGAAAAGCGCCTAAGTATCGATATTTGCTGTAGGTTATGCAAGTGCGAGGAGCCATCAATTTTTAGCATCAGGTGGATTAGCCGAACTCACCTCCCTCGTAATCGTTTATAATGTAGCGACATAATAAGCACATTTGAAAGCCATAATCGTGATATCATGCTGAGTTCGGTAAAAGTTCTTGATTTTTCAAGAGTTCTCGCTGGACCGCTGTGTTCCATGATGCTCGGCGATCTAGGTGCCGACGTCATCAAAGTCGAACGACCCGAAGGGGGCGACGAGACCCGTGGCTGGGGTCCCCCCTTCGATGAGAAAGGCCAGAGCGCATACTTTCTGAGCGTCAATCGGAATAAGAAGAGCATCGTAGCCGATCTCAGGGATCCAGCCGACCGGGAGCTTCTTCTAACCCTGATTCGGCACTGCGACGTCGTGATCGATAATTTCCGGCCCGGCACTCTCGAGCGGGCCGGATTCGCCCCTCACAGCCTTATCGCAGAGCAGGAATCTCTCATTTGGTGCAGCATTACCGCGTTTGGAGGGTCCAGCGTCAGGCCTGGTTATGATTTCGTGATTCAGGCGGAGAGCGGATGGATGGCGATAACCGGATCGCCGGAAGGGCCGCCTACAAAGACCGGCGCAGCGTTGGCAGACGTCATCGCCGGAAAGGACGCTACGATAGCCGTTCTTGCCGCTCTGGTGAACCGGCTTCGAACCGGTCGAGGGAGCCACATCGTGATGTCGCTATCCGCGAGCGCCACAGCCGCACTCGTCAACGTGGCGCAAAACGTCCTGGTGTCCGGGCGCGATGCCTTACGCTGGGGGAACTCGCACCCCAACCTTGTCCCGTACCAGCTTTTCGATTGCTCCGACCGCCCGATCGTCCTGGCGGTCGGTAGTGACGCGCAGTGGCGCGCATGCGCCCATGCGCTCGGCCTGTCCGAGCTCGCGAACGACGATCGGCTAGCCGGGAACGCGGGCCGCGTCGAGCATCGTGCGCAAGTGGTAGAGATGATCGCCGCTCGCTTGCGGCAGCGTTCGGCAGATGCATGGATGGCGGAACTAAACGCCGTCGGGGTACCGTGCGGCCTCGTTAAAAGCGTATTCGACGCGTTGAGCGACACCGATGCTACCGCGCTTTTTGGGGTTCCTCCGAGCGTTCCAGGAACTCTGCGCCTTCCGCCGCCCCACCTTGACGAGCATGGGGATGAAATCCGGCGGCTACGTTGGGGGGCGTTTGATGCGCTACATCGGTAACAAGACCAGGCTACTTCCGTTCATCCTCGATACGATCGGAACGCTGGGCATTTCGCCAGGAGTCGCCCACGATGCATTTGCGGGGACAGCGAGTGTGGGTCGCACTCTCAAATCCCGGGGGTGGCGCGTGGCGTCGAGCGATCTGATGACGTACTCGTACGTTTTTCAACGCGCGTACGTGGTGGCTGGTCGCATCCCGGCATTCAGCAAGTTGCGGGCAGCCGATTCCAGCCTGCGCCGTGCGCTGCGAAATCCGGCTCTCAAGGCTCGCGCCGAGAGGCGTGGCGGCACACCGCTGCACGTGATCGCCGAGTATCTGGAACGCTGGTTGGAGCCGGACGGCGGGTTCATGAGCCTGGAGTTCTCGCCAGCAATGGGAGGGGAGCGGATGTATTTCACGGAGGAAAACGCGGCTCGAATCGACGCTATCAGAAGGAAGTTGTACGAGTGGCGCCGCGATGGGCTGATTGGGGAAGATTCCTATTTCCTGCTGCTCGCGGCGCTGATCGAGGGCGCTGACCGTGTCGCAAACACGGCAGGCGTTTACACATCTTACATAAAGCGGTGGCAGCCGAATGCCCGCCGCCAACTGGAGATCGCGCCGGAAATCCCGATCTGCTCCCCTCCAACTTCGAGTGCTCACTTGGCGGACGCAGTGTCAGTGGCGCGTGACATTGGACGCATAGAGCTGTTATATGTCGATCCGCCGTACAATTCCCGGCAATACTCCGGATATTATCACATTCCTGAAATCATAGCGCGCGGATGGTTCGAGCGGCGCCCATCACCGCGAGGAGTGGCTGGACTTGTGGGGGGCAACGGGCAGAAAAGTGCCTGGTGCTCGCGCAGTACCGCGGGCATCGCCCTGGAAGAATTGCTTCAGGCGTCGCGGGCTCGGCATGTGCTGGTGAGCTACAACTCCGAAGGACTCCTTCCGAGAGATGAGCTGACGGCGATTCTGGCATCCGCGTCGGTGGATGGCGAAGTGAAAACATTTGAGCAGGAATACAAGCGCTACAGGGCGGACAGCGACCACCAGGGCCGGAATTATAGCGGCGACCGGGTCGAGGAATTGCTGCACTATGCGCGACTGCGGGGATAGCTGGAGCCAAGCCTGGATCACCGCGGAACGGTTCGCCAAGTCCACGCAGATTGACCGTTTCCGATCCATCCTCGCCACCAGATCCTCGACCCGTTACTTCTTTGCTTTTCGCTCGTCCACCGGGCATATGGCATCCTATGCTCAGCCGTTTCCGGTAGCTGCGGGCCTGTCCCGCGAGCGGAAAAGTCGTTATCCTAGCGTGGTGAGTTTATCAGCTGAAACAGCACGCCCGGTATTCGACCAGCTGCAAGCGGATCAGGAGGCGATTTCCCGTGTTCTCGCGGGCGATCGCAACGCGTTCGGGGTTCTGATCAAGAGGTACAGCGACCCACTGTACCGGCACGCGCTCGGTATGACCGGCAGCCCCGATGTTGCGGAGGATATCCTTCAGGCGTCCTTGATCAAGGCCTACCAACACCTGGCAGAGGTGCATGGAAGGTTCGATGCCTGGGTATTCCGAATCGTTGCGAATGGGTGCAAGGACTGGCTCAAGAACATTCGGCGGAGCCACCTGAGCTACGAGGACGATGACCAGGCCTCGAGCTTCTCGACACCGGAAGAGGAGCTTGATCGGACAGAATTGCGTTCCGATCTCGATCGCGCGCTGCAATCTCTGGCGCCGTCGTTGCGAGAGGCCTTCGTAATGAAGCACGTGGAAGGGCGCTCATACGAGGAGATGGGCGATTTGCTCGGTACAACCGTCGGGGCACTGAAGATGCGCGTTCACCGCGCTCGCGAAGCGCTCCAGGATTTGCTTGAGGAGAGGTACGCCTGATGATGTACGAAGATCTGAACGAGAAGCCCCTGCGCAACGAACCATCGCGCGAGCGGAAGAGTGACGAGCAGGTATCTCGCCCCGTGTCGGACCGCGAGGTTTCGCTCAAGCGCCGACAGACGCCGGCTGCTGTGCACGCCTGGCTGGACGGCGATCTGCCGGAGGCAGCGGTTCGTCGCGGCGACACGTTGCGCGATGTCGCCTTCTGGAGCTCTCTGAACAAGGATATGGAAGAGCGCCGCCGGATGAAAACGCCTGCGCACATGTTCGACGCCATAATGGCGTCGCTTCCGCAAACCGCTCCGATGGTGATCACTCCATGGTGGCGCCGGCCGTTCGAGATGACCCCGATGGTAGCGGCGGCGGCTGCTGCTGGGTTGCTGGCTGCCGGCGTGGTAGCTGCAGCGGTTTTCAGATGAGATTTTTGCTTTCGTAGATTTGCGAAGAGGGCCGGCTCCTGACGGGGGCCGGCTTTTTTTTCACACACCGCGTACAATCTCCCGCCGAAAACAGACAAGCGCGACACCGTCAGCATGGAAATCCGGAATTCGCGCCTCCTCGACAAACTGATTGCAAAGTAGTAGTTCCCGGATCGTTGCGATGGCCGGGTCATCCGGCAGTTCGGCCAGTACGAATCGCGCGTTTTCTTCTGCAAGGTCCGCGATTGCCGCGTCGATGAGCCGCGATGCGACGCCCAGCAGGCGCGCGCTTGCGGTGACGCCGACGAAATGCAGCTTGCCGGTACCCACCGTTCCTGCGACCTCGCCGAATACAATTACGCCAAGGAGACCTTCGCTGTCACTCGAGCGCACGACGAGCGCGCGGGACTCGCGGCCCGGGTTGATCGCGGAATCGTACATTGCCGCGAGCACACGCACAGCATACGGAGTACCGCCGAGGCTCGACTGAGCCAGCTCACGAGCCAGGCTGAAAGAACCAGCGTCGAGAGCTCGGACTGACATGGAAAAAGACTCGTTCATGAGGGGAACGAGCCGTTGCGACACTGGTGGCAGAAGGCGCGAAGTTGGACGCGGGAGGCGCCAAGAGCAGGCTGAGTCCGAAAAGCTGATTGCATTCGGCGGTGGCTAACCACATTGCGGACCAAGTCCACTAAATGTGAATGGCGCGTCCCGTTACACCGAGCGCTGCTTCCTTTACGGTCTCCGACAGCGTCGGATGTCCGTGCACAGTGATACCGATGTCTTCCGAGGATCCCTGGAATTCGAAAGCCAGCACTACTTCACTTACGAGCTCCGACACATTTGGCCCTATCAGATGCGCGCCGAGAAGCTCGTCGGTGTGAGCATCCGCAACGAACTTCACAAAGCCAGCCGTCTCTCCAGCCGTCCGCGCTCGCCCATTCGCTGAAAATGGAAATTTCCCAGTCTTGTACGCTCGCCCGCTCTCCTTCACCTGCGCTTCAGTGAGCCCGACGGCGGCTATTTCGGGCCACGTGTAGACAATAGCTGGAATCGATTCGTAGTGCATTTTCGCCGGCTTCCCCGCGATTACCTCGGCGGCTACTACACCCTCCTCCTCCGCCTTGTGCGCCAGCAGCATTCCGCCAATTGCATCTCCGATAGCGTAGACACCGGGAAGGTTGGTTCGCATTTGATCGTCGCTGACAATCTCGCCTCGCTTGCCGAGCGCGAGGCCGATTGCCTGAGCGTCAATGCCGGCGAGGGATGGCTTCCGGCCGATCGAGACGAGTACGTGATCGCCCTCGATGGTCTCGCTCTTTCCGTCTTTCTCGACGTTGATCAGGACCGTGTCGCCATCCCGGCGTCCGCCGGTGACTTTCGAGCCAGTACGAATGTCGAGCCCCTGCTTCCGAAAAATCCTGTCCGCCTCCACTATGACGTCGGCGTCGTTGCCGGCGAGTATGGTGGGAAGGAGCTCTACTACGGTGACTTTCGCGCCGAGCCGGCGCCAGACGGAGCCGAGTTCGAGTCCGATGACGCCGCCGCCCACGACGATCAGATGCTTCGGGACATCTGAAATGCGAAGTGCGCCATCATTGGAGTGGATTCGCTCCTCGTCAAACGGTAAAAATGGGAGCTGGATGGGCACGGAGCCGGTCGCGATAATGACGCTCCCGGCGTGATAAGACGTGGTATCGCCGCCGGCTCCCGCCACTTCAACAATGTTGCCTTTCCGGAGCGTCCCCTTTCCCTTCGCCCATGTGATCCTGTTCTTCTCGAACAGAAACTCGATCCCCCTGGTGTTTTGCGCGACCACACTGGTCTTGCGCTTCAGCATGGCTGCGAGATCGAGGGTGACGTTGGTGATACCTATTCCATGCGCCTTGGCGTCATGCAGCGCGAACTCGTAATGGTGTGACGATTCGAGCAGCGCCTTGGACGGAATGCATCCGACGTTGACGCAGGTACCGCCGAGTGTCTTGTCCATCTCGACGCAGACTACTGAAAGGCCCAATTGCGCGGCGCGGATAGCGGCAACATAGCCTCCGGGCCCGCCGCCGATGACGACAACGTCCGGGGAAAGTGTGGTGTCAGGCATCACCGATTGCGGACTGCGGACAAAGCATGGTTTCAGAGATGCCGTGATGGAGTGTTTTGCGACCGCTGACTTCAGTGTTCGAAATTCGTCGAAGACATTGTGGTAAAGCGGACCGAAGCACTAACAGAAATTCGACAACTCCTGCTTGCAACGATTCCTCGCGAGCGAGGTCGCGTTGTTACGCGAGGGTCATAGCGGGCAATCCTCGGTCCGCAATCCGCAATCCTTTATTCCACCAGCATCGCCGCCGGATCCTCGATCAGCTCCTTCACTCGCACCAGAAACAGGACGGCTTGCTGGCCGTCCACGATCCGATGGTCGTACGAAAGTGCGATGTACATCCTCGGCCGAATGACGACCTGGCCG
>JBPCJT010000036.1:0-4273 GCA_051005015.1 Gemmatimonadaceae bacterium
TTGAGCGCCGGCATTTCATCTTCCGTTGCTCATATCGAGCAGCCACAGATCCCCCCCTGCAGGCTTGAAGCGATCGAACACAATTGCTGTCCCCTCGGGGGACCAGACTGGATAGTCGATTCTGATGAGGGGATCATCGAACTCGAATAGCTTCCGGGCCTCGCCCCCTCCGGCTGGCGAAATCCACAGCGTTTTGTGACCGACTACGTCGGCAATGTTCCTCTCGTCGGCGGACAGCGAAAGATGAGCGCCACCTTTCACCTCGGGAAGCGGTCGGGCGTCAGCACCCGGCCGGCCGCTGGAGTCGACCGGCAGTGAATGATTGCCGCCGCCAGACCCGAGTACGTGGATGCGTGGAACGCCTGCTTGCCCGTCAGCGCCTCGAACAGAACACATCCCGTCGCCCAGACATCACTCCGCGCATCGAGATCTTCTCCTCGCAGCTGCTCGGGACTCATGTACATCGGAGTGCCGACGATCACCCCGGCTGCGGTCCGATTCAGGAGTGCCGTATCGGAGTCCTGCGACACGATCGCGGCAACCTCGAGGGTCTTCGCCAGACCGAAATCAAGGACTTTCACGGTGCCCTCTTCGGTGATCTTGATATTGGCTGGTTTGATGTCGCGATGGACGATCCCGTGCGCGTGAGCAGCTTCGAGGCCAAAGGTGATCTGTCGGACGATGTCGAGCGCCTCGTGAAGCGGGAGCGGACCTCGGGCAATTCTCTCAGCCAGGGTCTCCCCTCCCACCAGCTCGAGAACGATGTACTTCTGACCGTCGTGTTCCTCGAGGCCGTAGATCGACGCGATGTTCGGGTGATTGACCGATGCCAGGAGCCGCGCTTCGCTGTCGAACCTGCGCATGGCGTCGTCATTCGCGGCCAGCGAGTCGGTGACGACTTTGATCGCCACATCGCGACCGAGGTTCGCGTCTGTGGCGCGGAACACCGAGCCCATTCCGCCATGGCCCAGGGGCGCGACGATACAGTACCGCCCAACCTGGACCCCGCGTTTCAGTTCCATGGATGTCTGCCGATGTTAGAGCAGCGTCGTTCTCAGAGCAAATCCGGATTCCATGCCGCGCAAAGGTGGAAGTAGCGTAGTGTCTGGGTCATGGTCGTGCATCGCCGCCAAGTCGCGCAGAAACTCCTAGCGCGTGGCCCGCTGCGCGCACACGCGCGGCACTATAATCGCTGCAAAGTGAAGCCTGGGACCCGTATCGGATCATACGAAATCGTTTCGCCGGTCGGTTCCGGTGGCATGGGCACAGTTTTCCGAGCGCTCGACACGAAGTTCAATCGCCCGGTCGCCATCAAATTTCTGTCAAACGATTTCGCCGACGCAGCCGCGCGCAGCCGCTTCCAACGCGAGGCACAAATGGCTTCCTCGCTGAACCACCCGCACATTCTCACCGTCCATGATGCGGGTGAGCTCGACGGGCGGCAGTATCTGGTGACCGAGCTCGTCGACGGAGGGACCCTGGGGGATTGGGCCAAGGCTGAGGATCGCACATGGCGACAGATTGTCGAGTTGCTCGTCGGCGTCGCCGATGGGCTGGCCGCAGCGCATGCAGCAGGCATGACGCACCGCGACATCAAGCCCGCCAACATCCTGGTGGCCAGGAACGGGTACGCAAAACTCGCGGACTTCGGACTGGCCAAGCTGGTTGAGTCGAATGTGCCCGAGGACAACACCGCGCGGTTTGCCGACGAGATCTCACGGCCCGGAATGATCGTGGGAACGATCGCCTACATGTCGCCCGAGCAGGCCTCGGGCCGTCCCGTCGACGCGCGGAGCGACATATTTTCATTCGGTGTGGTGCTCTATGAACTGCTCGCAGGCCGCAGGCCCTTTACAGGCTCGAACGAGATCCAGGTGCTGAACAGCATCACCTACGCGACGCCCGAGCCGCTCCCTGACGCTGTTCCCGCTGCGCTGCGATCGTTGGCGGAAAAAGCACTGGAGAAGGACCCGGCCGACCGCTATCAGATCATGCGTGAGATGGTTGTCGACCTGCGACGGCTCGCGCGACAGACCGTCGGACACACCGCGTCGATAGCGCCAGCGCCACCTGCCCGACTGGAAACACGCCATCTCCTCTCGTGGGTACGGAGACCTGCGCTTGCCGCGGCATTCATGGCGGCTCTCGCCGGCGTGGGGACCGTCTGGCTGCTTCGGTCTCCTTCACCGGCCGGGCCGCCAGCGTTGCAGACCATTCGCTCGATAGCCATTCTTCCGTTTGAAAACGCGTCCCGCGACACGCAGGGAGAGTATTTGAGTGACAGCCTGACTGAGAGCCTCATCAACGCCTTGTCTCGGCTACCGGACCTCCGCGTCGTCGCCCGGACCACCGCGTTCACATTCAAAGGAAAGCCGCTCAACCTCGACGACATTCGAGAAAAACTCAGCGTTGACGCGGTACTCACTGGAAAACTCGTCACGCGCGGGAGCAACGTCGTGGTTCAAGCCGACCTGATCGACACATCCGCCGGAACACAGCTCTGGGGCGAGCGTTACGAGCAGCCGACTGAGAACGTTCTCCCGCTGGAACAGGATCTGGTGAGCGCCATTGCGGGTCAGCTACGGCCGAACCTCAGGCCCGAACAACAGCAGCGCGTCGCAAAGCAATCGACTCAGAGCAGCGAGGCCTATGCTCTCTATTTGAAAGGGCGGTACCACTGGAACCGGAGAAACCGTGAGGCCATCCTGAAGGCGAAAGACTATTTCGAGCAGGCGATCCGTGTCGATCCGGCATTCGCGCTCGCCTACAGCGGACTCGCCGACACCTCCAATCTTCTTCGCCCGGGAAACGTTGACGCGGAGCGCCTCGCCCGGCGTGCCCTCGAATTGCAACCGGAGCTCGCCGAGGCGCACGCGTCGCTCGGACTTGTTCTGCACTCACGTTGGGAGTGGACCGGCGCGACCAACGCTCTTCGCACGGCAATGAGGTTGAACCCGAGCTACGCCAGCGCACATCAGTGGTACTCGGGAGTCCTGCTCGGTCAGGGCCGGCTCGAAGAGAGCCTGCGTGAGATTCAAACGGCGCAGGGGCTGGATCCTCTCGCCCCGATCATGATGGCGAATACAGCAAACCGGCTGATTGCCTTGCGGGACTTCCCGGCTGCGCTCGTAGAGGCGAACAAAGCGCTGGATCTCGACCCCGCAGTTCCGCGATGGGTACCAGGCTCTCGGATACGCCTACGAAGGGATGAAACGGTATGAAGAGGCTACGGCAGCCTATCAGAAAGTCGTGAGTCTGGCGGGGCCATCATTCCCGGATGCTTCACTGGCGCGGATGATGATCAGGAGCGGGAAAACGGCCGAGGCGAAAGAAAAGCTCGCCACGATCCTCGCTGATCCCGATCACGGTCAGTACCGGTGGCTGATCGCTTCGGTGTACGCGGAGCTCGGCGAGCGTGAGCGCGCGATCCAGTGGCTCGAAAAGGGTTTCGAGGAAACCCAGGGCCGAGCCATTTACAGTCTGCGTACGCCGATGTTCGACACCCTCCGTGACGACGCACGGTTCCAGCGCCTTCTTCGAAAAGTTGAAGCGGGGCGGCCACCCTCGAGCGCGGCGGGAATGAAACAGCCGCCGACGGTCACCCATTAAGCCTCGATCGAACTGCACTTTCGATCACGCGAAGCTCGAAAGATCCTTTCTCCCCAGGGCGGATGACAAATCGTGAAATTCGTTGTACAGTCATCCTGTACTGGATCACATGGCCGCTGAAACAACATATACACACGCCCGGGCAAACCTGAAGGCGCTGCTCGATGAAGTCGTTGAGTCGCGTGCACCCGTCATAATCCGTCGGCGCGACGGAGAGGACGTAGCCGTGATTGCGGCAGAAGAACTTCGCGGACTCATCGAAACCGCTCATTTGCTGCGTTCTCCGAACAACGCTGCGCGTCTGTTGCGCGCGCTCGGCCGAGCTCAGAAGCGGAAAGTTCGTCCCGAACCGCTCGACAAGCTCCGGCGCGAACTAGGCCTTGACGAAGAGCTCGAATAAGGCCTCGCGTCTGGCCGTATTCCACCCGGAGTTCCGGGAGGATCTTCACTTCTGGGTAAGGAACGATCGAAGAGGAGCGCTTCGAGCGCTCGACCTGATCGAAGCAATCATTCGCGAACCGTTCACCGGTATTGGTAAACCTGAGCCGCTCAAGTATCCGGCTGACGGCGCATGGTCCCGCAGGCTCACTCAGGAGCACCGCGTTGTCTACCTCGTCAAGAGTGACCGCGTCGAGTTCCTTCAGGCGCGCTATCACTACTAGCA
>JBPCJT010000037.1:0-2730 GCA_051005015.1 Gemmatimonadaceae bacterium
GTTCTGGGGTCATCGCGAGGCGTCGGAGCTCCTCGCTCTTTCAGGCGTAGTGCCCCGCAACTTGCGCGTCGCAGCCGCGCTGGGGCGAAAGGACCTTGTGGACGAGTGCTTCACGCCGGACAAGCGCCTCACGGCGGCGGCACGTACCGGACGCGGCTTCTACCGTCCGCACAGCGGCTTCCCATTCTGGAGACCGTCAGATGATCCGCAGGAAGTGCTCGACGAGGCACTGGTCTGGGCGTCGAAGAGCGATCGAGTCGAGGTCATGCCACTCCTCGTGGAGCGTGGTGCGAATGTGTCGGCCGATTTATATCGTGGTACCCCCCTGCTCTGGGCCGCAGCCAACGGGTGCGTCCGCGCGGCGACGTGGCTCCTCGAGCACGGAGTAGACGTGAACAGTCGCGCAACCTTTGGTGGCATGACGCACGGCCAGGACGTGACCGCGCTGCACCTTGCGGCTCAGAATGGACACCTCGGCATGGCTGAGCTGCTTGTCGCGCACGGCGCCGACGCCACAATAGAGGACGCGATCTACCACAGCTCGCCGGCGGGCTGGGCCGCGCATTTCGGCGCTACCGAGGTCGCCACGTACCTTCAAAAGGCCGCTGGTGCGTACGGCCGCGCGCGAACGACAGACAAGGACCGGAAACCCGGCAGTAGCGACGCAAGCTGATCCTCGCGCATCTTCCGGCTTTGCTGCTTCTCACTCAATGAAAGAGCAATGCCCAACCCCGAGCTGATCGTCGCACCACCACCACATACGAGCGCGGAGTCGCAGGGCTCCGGCGGCCACTTCCGCCCTCTCCCGCCTGATCTCCTCAGGGATGCCTCCCGCCGGCTTGGGATCACGGCGCTTGTCGCCGCGGTGCTCTGGGTGGTCGGCGTGGCTCTCGGGCATCTCGCCTTCCGGGCAACGAGTGGTGGGGATCCGCACTGGCTCTCTCTGGGGCCGCCCGATGCTATCGCCAGCGCCAGCGTGCTCGTCTCGCTCGCGCTGCTGGCCTACACTCGGCGAAGCAATACGGACCCCGGGTTCGTTTTGGATCTCGGACTCGCGTATATGGTGTTCACGGCGTTCGCGCTCGGTGTGATGTTCCATCTGGACGACGTCCCCGCGGAGTGGCCCGGGTCACCGCAGATTTCGTGGATCGGAGCCGTGGTGCTGATGTTTGCCGCGATCGTGCCAACGGCACCAGTAAAGATGCTGGTCGCCGGACTCATCGCCGTGTCAATGAACCCAATCGGCATGCTGATCAGAGCGGCGCGAGGAGGTGGGGATTTTGACCCCCTGGCCAACGCTGTGCTCATGCACTATCCCGACTTTCTCCTCGCCGGTGTCGCGGTTGTCATCTCCCACGTCGTCACGCGGCTGGGTCGTCAGGTTGCGAAGGCGCGCGAGATGGGAAGCTATCAGCTGGGCGAATTGCTGGGACGCGGGGGTATGGGGGAGGTCTACAAGGCGACGCACCGCATGCTTGCTCGCCCTGCAGCGATCAAGTTGATCCGGTCCGAGGCGATCGCCGGACGGGACGGAGAGGCGGCGCAGCTCGCGGTGAGACGGTTCCGGCGGGAGGCCGAGGTGGCGGCAAATCTGCGGTCGCCGCACACCGTGGAGCTGTACGACTTCGGGGTGACGGAGGACCAGACACTCTATTTCGTGATGGAGTTGCTGGACGGAATGGATCTCGAGTCGCTGGTTCAACTGCACGGTCCGGTGCAGCCGAGCCGGGTGATTCACATTCTCGGCCAGGTGTGCGAATCTCTGGAAGAGGCGCACGTGTCCGGCATGGTGCACCGGGATATCAAGCCCGCGAACATCCATGTGGGGCGGCTGGGACTTCAGTACGACTTCGTCAAGGTGCTCGACTTCGGTCTGGTGAAGCCGGCGAGCGAGAGCTCCCAGCACTCGCTGGGGACGGCCGCCGGGTTGACGCCAGGCACTCCTTCCTACATGGCGCCCGAGATGGCGCTTGGCGAAACTGTCGATGGACGAGCCGATATCTACGCGTTGGGGTGCGTGGCGTACTACCTGCTCACCGGCCAACTCGTCTTCGAGGCGCCTTACGGTTACCAGGTGGTCGCGAAGCATCTGATGGATGAGCCAGTCCCTCCATCGCAGAAAGCGGATGTCCACGTGCCGCCCGCGCTGGAGCAACTGGTGCTGGCCTGTCTCGCGAAGAAGCCCGAGGGTCGGCCTGGGAGCGCGGCGGAGCTGGGGCGGTCGCTGGCGGCGATCGATGTGGATCCGTGGAGCCAGCAGCGGGCGATGGAGTGGTGGACGGTCAATCGGCCCGCACCGGGCATCGCGAAGAGCAAGTAGCTCATCGTGTGTGGGTTCGGCGTCTTTTGACCTGCTTCATGGTAGCTCAACCCTCGTACTCACGCGGTGGCCGCGAGCGCTCGCATGTCGGAGCGCACATCCAGTTTGGCGACGGTGCTCGCTAGGCGCTCGCACACGACAGAGCCCAGCTCGAACAGCTGCGCCGCACTCGGATTGCTACCGGCAGCGAAGAGCTCGGAGAGCTCCCGGGTTTCATACAGGCGGCGCCGTAAGTTCGCATCGAGCGACGAGACATGCCGCAGTGCATCCCGCAAAGACCGCTCGTCGCGACGCAGCTCGTCCGTTAGAAAGAACGCGTAGGTCTCCAGCGCGTCGAGCACGTGCGGCTCGAGTGACACGCATGGCTCTGCCATTCCCGCTGCAATCCAGATGTTCGTTCCTATGAACAG
>JBPCJT010000038.1:0-23278 GCA_051005015.1 Gemmatimonadaceae bacterium
CTATACGTGGTGGTTTCCGATTGTGGGACGTGTACCGTACAAGGGATTTTTCGACTTCGATGCAGCCCGCCGCTCGGCGGCGGAACTCGAGCGCAGGGGTTTCGACGTAACGCTGCGTCCGTCGTCAGCGTTCAGCACGCTCGGGTGGTTCAACGATCCGCTGCTTTCCACGACGCTGGGGGCAGATTCCGTCGATCTCGTCAATACGGTAGTTCACGAGCTGACCCACAATACTTTCTACGCGCCCGGGCAAGCGGTATTCAATGAATCATTTGCCAACTTCGTGGGCGCGCGCGGGGCGACGTGGTTCTTCACGTCGCGCGGGGATACGCTGTCCGCCGCGGTGAGCGATGCGCGTTGGCAGGATGAGAAGACGCTGGGCGCATTCTACGACACACTTTACCATACGCTGGACTCGGCGTTCAAGGCTAATCCCAGGAGCGTGGAAGCGCGGCTCAGGGCCCGTGACTCCATTTACGCCGCGGCCCGCATCGCCTTGCGGAGCCAGGTCGCGGCGCGTCTAAGGACCATTCCGGCGCGGGCTGTGGAACGAATCCGGCTCGACAACGCCACTCTGCTGGCTCGCCGAATTTACCTGACTGATCTGGATTTGTTCGACGCCGTGTATGAGACCGAAAATCGAGACGTGCGGCGCGCTATAGCGCGAATCATCGCCATAGCCAGAGAGTCGCCAAAGGATCCGTCAGCCGGTATGCGGGGGTGGTTGGCGCGCCGGCAGTAGGGCAGGCACCCAGGAGCAGGAAGCGACAAATGGCTTTTGCGGGTGCCTGGTTGCTGGTCCCTCGTCCGTGGTCACGCGCCGCCAAATCTCCCTCGCAGTAGCGCCCGAACATCCATTACCGGCTGGGCTCCGCGACCTTGGCCTTCAGAAGCTTCGACTTCGGGCATGGCGACCAGGTGATTCATGCACGCTCGCACTCCCGAGTCGATAAATCGGGAAAGCTGGGCCATGGAGTATCCGCCGCCCCGTGACGCGAAGCCGCCAACCGGGTACGTGACATACAGTTCGTCACGCGCTCGGGTCATCGCCACATACATCAGCCGCCGCTCCTCATCGGCGTCTTCCGGATTTCGCAAAGCGCGCGTGGACGGGAACCAACCGTCCAGCGCCCAGATGAGGAAAACGGCATCCCACTCACGCCCTTTTGCGCTATGCGCGGTGCTCAGAATGAGCGCGTCGTCGTCCTCGGAAGAGCCCGATGCCAGATCCTGTGTGGAGGACGGCGGCTCCAGAGCGAGTTCGGCCAGGAACGCCGCGCGGGACGGATATTCGCCAGCGATGGCTTCCAGTCGATCCAGGTCCGCGAGGCGCGGCTCGGGGCGGTCGTATCGCTCGCGCAGGATGTCGTCATACAGAGTCCGGATGCGCATGATCTCCGCGTCAACGCCGGGCTGCCTGGTCTCTTCCTGGAGGCGGGCTGCCGGGGCGGCAGGGCAGAGAGCATCGATCAGCGTGAGCAGTCTGGCATGCGCTTCGCGGGCACGCGGCGGCGGCGCGAAGTCTGCTAGCGCTCGCGGATCCCAGGCCCGTTTGGCGACTGCAGCGATCGCGCGCCGAGCAGTGGTGTCACCAATGCCGGGAAGAAGGAGGAGGACGCGGTACCAACTTACTTCATCGCGAGAATTCTCCACGAGCCGGAGAAAGGCCAACATGTCCTTCACGTGCGCGGCTTCCAGAAACTTGAGCCCGCCCCATTTCTCGAATGGGATTCTGCGATTCGTGAGCTCGATCTCCAGCTCCGCCGACATGTAGCCCGCTCGGAAGAGGACCGCGATATCCCGCAGAGGCGTTCCCTCTTCGTGCAGCTCCAGAATTCGATCGACGACAAACCGCGTTTGCTCGCGCTCGTCCCTGGCCGCGACGAGCGCAGGGCGGTCGCCACCATCGCGCTTCGTGTGCAGAGTCTTGGTGTAGCGCTCGGGGGCGCGAGAGATCAAAATGTTCGTGACATCCAGGATAGCCTGCGTGGACCGGTAGTTCCGCTCGAGGGGTACGACGGTGGCGCCCGGCCATTGCGCCGGGAAGTCAAGGATATTGCGAAAATTCGCTCCACGAAAGGAATAGATGCTTTGCGCATCGTCGCCCACCACAGTCACGTTTCTATGCATGCGGCCCATGGCGCGCAGCACGCGCGCCTGCAGCACGTTGGTGTCCTGATACTCGTCCACGAGGATATGATCGTACCGGCTTGCGATGCGCGCGCCGAGATCGGGTTGCTCCGCCATGGCGGCCCAGAAGAGAAGAAGATCGTCGTAGTCGATAAGATTGCGTTCTCCCTTCCGCGCCGTATAGTCGGCAAAGATCCGGATGATGTCCTGTGCGTCATCCAGAAATTGCGGGTATTCGTCACGGAGGATGTCATCCACGGTAATCTCGGTGTTGACATGCCGAGAGTAGACTCGCTGAAGGGTTTCCTTTTTGGGGAATCGGGATTTGCGCTGGCCGTAGCCCAGGTTACCGCGCGACATCCCCATCAGGTCTTCCGAGTCACCCTGATCCATGATGGAGAAATCTCTGCCGAGGCCGGCCTGCCCTCCGAATGCGCGAAGGAGACGGTGCGCTGTGCCATGAAAAGTGCCGCCGTGTACGCGAGTGCTCGCGTTGCCGACCAGGCGCTCCACTCGACCAAGCATTTCCTGCGCGGCCCGCCGCGTGAAGGTAAGGAGCAGAATTCGCTCGGGCATTACGCCACGTTCGAGCAGGTGCGCGACCCGGTATACGAGCGTTCGAGTTTTCCCCGTTCCGGCGCCGGCTATGATAAGAAGCGGCCCATCGCCGAAAGTGGCGGCGGCATACTGCTCGGGGTTGAGCTCGCTCGCGAAGTCGCGCGCTGGCGCGGATGCCTCGGCGCTCAGAGTGCTCGGCTGGGTCATTGAGAAGCAATATACCGGAGCGTTCATCTAGGCCGCATCCGGGCGTTGCGCACGGGCACCATCCAACGCAAGGGAATCAGCCGATGGAAGCCATGGGCGCTGCCAGTGAGGCCGGGGCAACGGGTTTGGGTAGCAGAGAAAATACCTCGCCAAACGCACGTGAAACCGCGTTTTCCACGGCTGTAATGGCGACATTCCGGCCAAGCTCACGCGCCATGGAGGTCATCTCCACATCCCGAATCCCGCATGGCACGATGTGGTCAAAGTATGAGAGGTCGGTTGTGACATTGAGCGCGAAACCATGCCAGGTGACCCAGTCGCGAGAGTGAACGCCGATTGACGCTATTTTCCGAAGCGCAACCTCATTCCCTTCCGAGCACCCGCGTGTCCAGACACCGGTGTATCCCACACTTCGCTGGCAAACGAGCCCGAACTCCGCAAGGGCGCGCACAAGGGCGTCCTCCACCCGGCGGAGATACCAATGCAGGTCCTGTTTGTGACGCTTGAGATCAATGATGGGATAGCCAACAAGTTGACCAGGTCCGTGAAAGGTTACGTCTCCGCCGCGTTCCACTTCGAACAGCTCGACCCCCGCCGCTCCGAGAACGTCGGTGGACGAGGTGAGGTTAGCCCGCTTCGATGTTCGTCCGAGCGTGACCACGGGCGGATGCTCTACAAGCAAAAGCACATCGTGGGGCACCGCTCCCGTTATTCTGGCTCTCGCCACCGATCTCTGGAGATCCAGCGCTTCGGAGTATGCAAGGTAACCGAGGCGGACGACCCAAAGCTCGGGGGGGGAGAGACGGGAGACAGGGGTGGACATGTCAGGGCGTTGACCCCTGACACGGCATTTCGCTGCGGCCTCCCAACTCCCCGCTTTCTATCTCCAACTCCCCATCACGCATGTATCATCTTTCCCATCGAATCCAGCGCGGCCTCGGCCACGGCCTCTGAAAGCGTCGGATGTGCGTGAATCGCGAGATCAATCTCTTCGACCGTGTACTCGTTTTCCCGAGCTACGGCGATCTCGTGAATCAGCTCCGTGGCGTGCGCGCCGATAATGTGTGCGCCAAGTATCTCGCCATACTTCGCGTCGCGGATGATCTTGACGAATCCTTCCGTCTCGCCGGACGTGCGCGCTCGTCCATTCGCGGAGAAGGGAAACCTGCCAACCTTGTAATCCAGCTTCTTCTCCTTGCACTGCTGTTCGGTGAGGCCTATGGAGGCAACTTCGGGGTGGCAGTACGTCGCGCTGGGTATGTTACCGTAATTCACCAGGTGGGGATGCTCACCAGCGAGCAGCTCGGCGAGAACGTGTCCTTCCCGTGACCCCTTGTGCGCGAGCATCGGCGGGCCTGCAACGTCACCAATCGCGTAGACACCCGGTGCTGACGTCTCCATTTGCCCGTTGATCCTGATGAACCCGTGCTCGGTAAGCTGCACTCCCGCCTCTTTCAGGCCGAGGTCCTCTACATTGGGAGCTCTTCCCGCGGCGACGAGTACCTTCTCCACTTCGAGATCAATCCGTTTTCCGCCAGCTTCGATGGTCAGCTTAACGCTGGCCTTTCCTATCTTGGCATTGCTGATCTTCGCGCCCGTCAGGACATCGATCCTGCGTTTTTTCAGGCTTTTCGCCAGCTCGACGGAGACTTCTGCATCCTCGATCGGAAGGATGTTCGGCAGCACCTCCAGCAGCGTCACTCGCGTGCCGAAGGCATTGAAGACGTCCGCGAATTCGCAACCCACTGCCCCCGCACCGATAATGGCCATGGTTTCTGGCGCCTTCTCCAAGACCAGCACCTCGTCGGAAGAGAGTACTGTGGCCTTGTTTAGCTCGAGCCCGATTTGTGGCAGTCCCTTGACCCGCGAGCCCGTGGAGATGACGATGGCCTTCTTCGCGTCATGCGTTTCTTCCGTGCCGTTTGCCAGGAGTACCGATACAGTATTCGCGCCCTTCTCACCGCCCTTGCCCGTGGCGAGCTTCGCAGTTCCCTTGATGTTGGTGATCTTGTTCTTCTTGAAGAGAAACTCCACGCCCCTGGAATTCTGCTGGCTCACCGAGCGCGAGCGTCTCATCGCCACGCCGTAATCGAACGAAAGCTCACCAGTCGTGATGCCGAACTCCTTCGCGTGGCGCATCCTGTTGGCCAGTGCCGCGCTCTCGAGCAACGCTTTGGCTGGGATGCACCCCCAGAGTACGCAAGTTCCACCCAGCGCCTCGCGCTCGATGACGGCGGTGGAAAGTCCTAACTGGGCGCACCGAATCGCTCCTACGTACCCGGCCGGTCCGCCACCAATGAAAATCACGTCGAAGGAAGCCATAGTCGCTCAGGTTTGGAGACTGTGAATGGATCGAAAGTGTATTTCGCATTCCGCGAAGCAAGGCTGGTTACGTCTCGGAGCGCGCTCAGGGTAGCATGCGACCGCGAGACCGAAGATACGGAGTCGGAGGTTTGTGCCGCTACGGCGACAATGTGATAATCCGGTGAAAAAATCGGGGCAGCACATGTCTTGCACGGAAATAAGAATGTTGCATTACCGCCACCCTTGGAGAGCTAGCGTGGTCACCAACAACCTCCTTGGTGTGCAAGCGGGGTTGATCCCCGTCGCCAGCATGGTTCCTCACTAACATACTTGCTCCCATGCCTCACGTCTCGCCTTGCCGACTAGGCGCAGCCCCGCTCCTCGTGCACAGGACACACCAGCATGTACGGCATAATTCACACTGAGCTGAAGGATTACGTCGTCTCGAAACTGGGCGAAGCCGGTTGGGATTCGCTTGTTGCTGAGGCGGGGCTGGAAGCAAAGACGTACTTCCCAAGCGAGACGTATCCGGACGAGGAGGTCAGGGCAATCGTCTCTGCGGCTTCTCGCGTAACGGGAGCTGCCGAACAGGATATTCTTCAGGATTTCGGCACTTTTCTCGCGCCGACGCTCGTCACCGTGTACAAGCCATTCGTGAATCCTGAGTGGCGCACTCTGGATCTGCTCGAAAACACGGAACAAATGATTCACAAGGTGGTGCGGCGGAAAAATCCTGGAGCGCTGCCTCCGGAACTCAGGGTAGCGAGAATGTCGGAGGGCGAGGTGATCATCACCTACACGTCACGCCGCCGCATGTGCTCGGTGGCAAAGGGTATCGCGGTTGGAGTCGCCAGGCACTACGGAGAAACTGTGAGCATCACTGAGCTCGAGTGTATGCACAATGGTCACCCGAGGTGCCGGATTTCGGTCAAGCTGCTGAGCTGATCAAGTGGATCGTGGGCGTATGCGTGGTGCATTTTTGAGACGCGCCACCGAGCACACATGCGTTAATACACCATCATGAGCGGGTTCTCTATCAACCGACGCAGTGTCTGCAGGAATATCGCGCCCGTCGCGCCGTCGATCACGCGGTGGTCGCAGCTCATTGTGACACGCATTCGCTTTCGCACAACGATTTCTCCGCCAACGAGAACGGGTTTTTCCTCTACGGACCCGATTGCGAGAATGGCTGCCTCAGGCGGATTGATAATCGCCGTGAACTGATCGATACCGAACATTCCGAGATTCGATACGGTAAACGTCGAGCCGGTGAACTCCTCTGGCTTGAGCTTTCGATCGCGTGCACGCTTGGCAAGTCCCCTGGCCTCGTTGGACATTTCGCTCATTCTTTTTCTGTCAGCATCAAAGATTACCGGGGTAATGAGGCCCTCCGGGATTGCGACAGCCATGCCGAGGTGCACGCGATTGAACACCCGAATCCTGTCGCCGAGCCAGTGCGCGTTGACCTCGGGATGCCGTGATAGCGCTATGGCGGCGGCTTTCATCACGATGTCGTTCACGGAGACTTTGAACTCATCTCCCATTTCCGCCATCGCCGAACGCATTTCACCCACCCGCGCCATGTCAAACTCGGCGGTCAAATAGAATGTCGGGATCGGTCCACTGGATTCCGCGAGCCGCTTCGCGATCGTCTTTCTGATTGGAGAGAGTGGGATATCCTCGAAGTCGGCCTGGCCGATGGAGGGTCCGTTCGAGATCGCAGCCGCGGCGGCAGGTACCGCCACCTGCACGGTGGCAGCCGCCTCGATATCGCGTTTTATGATCCGGCCGGCTGGCCCGCTTCCTCGAACGTTCTGTAGATCCATGCCTTTCTCAAAAGCCAGACGCCGCGCAAGCGGTGAAGATTTTGGCCGCTCACCATCGCTGTCCGCGTGAGGCGGTTGCTCGGTGGCCGGCTGCGGCCTCGAGGGTGGCCGGTGCCGGGGCGCCGCGTTGCCCATGCGTCTGGCGGCGGCCTGATCGCCATCTCCCGGGGAAGCCGGGTCGGGTGACTGTTTCTGCACCGCATCAGCGGTGTCTGAGGGAGCAGAAGCGCCTCCGTCTTCGGCAGCGACTGCCGATGGTTCCTCCGCTGGCGCAGCCGGTTTCTGGGTTTCCGGGGATGCAGTGCCTCGAGTTGCGCTGGAAGGCTTGGATGACTTTGAAGCTTTGGGGATAGCTTGCTCCCGGGGGGGGGGCCCCACGCTCTCACCGCCGACGCCAGCGCCCGTTCCCGCACCCTCCCCGGCTAGAGCGCTTATGTCTTCTTCCGCTCCCCCTAATACCCCGATGAGCGCGCCCACGGGGACCGTCTGCCCTTCGGAAGCCACTCTCCTTCTCAGTACGCCATCCCCTCTGGCCACGATCTCCATCACGGCCTTGTCAGTCTCCACCTCGGCAAGCGGCTCACCGCTCTTCACCTGATCGCCCTCGTTCTTGAGCCACTTTACCAGCCGACCTTCTTCCATCGTCGGCGACAGCGCTTCCATAACCACTTTAGTAGCCATCGATTTCTCGCTGAAACAGGTTGCTTTCGCCGGGTGCGCAATGCGGGGAGCCGAGGGGAACAGGGTTTTCGAGCACCGCGTGGTTTATCGGAGCCCAACATGACACCTGACTAGTGGACATCTTGGCTGGGTCCACTCGTGCGTTACGTCTCGAGGTACATTACGCGCCTGACTGCATCGATAGTCTTTCGCGCATCGGGCTTTGCCGCCTTTTCGATGGCCTTGGCGTACGGCATTGGCACGTCAGCCTGGTGGACGCGCAGGACTGGCGCGTCCAGATCGTCAAAGCACTCGCGCTGGATATAATCCGCCACCTGAGCGCCAACGCCGCAGAACTCCCAGCCCTCCTCCACAACGACTGCGCGATTGGTCTTCCGCACCGACGCCACGATTGTCTCGATATCCATTGGGCGAATGGTGCGAAGATCGACTACGTCGATCCTGATCCCTTCCTTCGCGAGCTGATCGGCAACCTGCATCGCGACGAGCACCATCTTGCCGTGTGACACTATGGTGCAGTGTTCTCCCTCTCGCTTGAGCTCCGCTTGCCCGATGGGAACCGTGAAGTCTTCTTCAGGAACTTCGCCCTTGGTGTTGTACAGCATCTCCCCTTCCAGGAAGATCACCGGATTGTCGTCCCGGATTGCACTCTTGAGCAGGCCCTTGGCATCGTACGGTGTGCCCGGAGCGAGCACCTTGAGACCGGGAATGTGTGCGAGCCAGGACTCCCACGCCTGGGAATGCTGAGCCGAGAGCTGGAGAGCGGCGCCATTCGGGCCACGAAAGACCATCGGCATGGGGTACTGTCCCCCGCTCATGTAAAGCATTTTGGCGGCGGCGTTGACGACCTGGTCGAGCGCGAGGAGCGCGAAATTCCACGTCATGAACTCGATGATCGGGCGGAGGCCCACCATTGCGGCCCCAACGCCGACACCAGCAAAGCCCAACTCCGTTATAGGGGTGTCCACGACGCGCATCTCACCGAATTCCTGCAGCAAGCCCTTGGACACCTTGTACGCGCCCTGATAGACGCCGACTTCCTCCCCCATCAGGAAGACCCGGTCATCGCGCTGCATCTCCTCTCGAAGCGCCTGGTTGAGCGCGTCACGATATGTGATTACAGGCATCAGGGCGTCAGTCTCCGGCCACGGCGGCGCTCTCTTCGGCGTCGCTGGTCGTGTCTACGAGAACATTCTCGTACAGTGCCTCGCCCGACGGCTCCGGACTATTGTCCGCAAAATTCCACGAATCTTCCACCACCTCCCTTACTTCATTGTCCATTGCGGTCATGCTTTCATCGCTCCAATCGCCCATTTCCTCCATCTGGCCACGAAGCACCTCAATGGGATCGCGTTTCATGTGCTCTTCAAGCTCTTCCTTGGTTCGGTAGGTGCCGCTCACCGCATCCGACATCGAATGACCCATGAAACGATACGTGCGCATCTCGAGTAGCGTGGGAGTGTGTTCTCTGCGTGCGCGCGTCACCGCGCGCGCAATCGCTTCGCGCACCACGAACACGTCCTGTCCGTCAACCACCTCGTTTGGCATGTCGTAGGAGCAGGCGCGCTCGGCAATGTCGTTGATCGCGGACGCGCGCTCGAGCGCTGTACCCATGCCGTAGCGATTGTTCTCGATGACGTAGATGACAGGGAGCTTCCACAGAGCTGCCATGTTGAGTGCCTCGTGGAATGCGCCGTTGTTTACGGCCGCCTCGCCGAAAAAACACAGGCAGACCTGATCCCCCCCCCGATACTTGATCGCGAAGGCCACGCCGGTCGCGAGCGGAATGTGTCCACCGACGATTCCGTGTCCCCCAAGGAAGTTTGTATTCCGGTCGAAAAGGTGCATTGAGCCGCCCTTTCCCTTGCTGCACCCATCCGACCGTCCGAATAACTCCGCCATAACCGCACGCGGCGTTATCCCGCGAGCGAGCGCCTGTCCATGGTCGCGATAGCTCGTGACGACGTAGTCGTCCTCCCGCAGAACACTGATGGCTCCGGTGCCGACCGCTTCCTGTCCTATGTAAAGATGGCAGAAACCCCCGATTTTCCCCAGCGCGTACGCCTCGGCCACCTTTTCCTCGAATCGCCGTTGCAGCAGCATCGAGCGCAGCAGGTTTTGTCGAAGCTGAGCGTCTTCCCTGCCTGGGGGGACAGTTTTTCGCCGTCTGGGTTCGGGGCGCGCCGGCGAGCCGTTATCAGAGCGCTTCTTGGACACTGAATTACCGGAAGGGAGTGAGGGAGTGAAACGCACGTATCGCAGGAGGTGTGCTGTTGACGGTAGTAACGGGTGCTGATCCTAACGGTGAACAGAAGCGATTTCGCTTTCCACTCCCAACTTGCCACCTCCCACAGCCTGAGCGCGCTGCGCCTGTTCCCACGCATGATAACTCGACCGTACGAGTGGGCCGCTTTCCACGTGCCTGAACCCCATCGCCATTCCCTCCTCTCGCAGCATGCGGAACTCGTCGGGCGTCACGTAGCGGTCCAGCGGGAGATGACTATTCGATGGCCTGAGGTATTGGCCAAGTGTCAGGATATCAACGTCCACCATCCGAAGCTCTCGCATGGTTGCGAGAATTTCCTCGGTGGTTTCGCCCATTCCAAGTATGAGGCCTGTTTTGGTGGGGATATCCGGCGCCTCGCGCTTGACGAAGCGAAAAATGGCAAGCACGCGCTCGTAGCGACCACCGGGGCGGCAGCGCTTGTACAGACGCGGCACGGTCTCGGTGTTGTGGTTGTAGATGTCCGGGCCGGCCTCGAGGACCAATCTGATGCTTTCTTCACAACCCTGGAAATCAGGCACGAGGACTTCGATGGAACACTCGGGGAGACGCGCCCGGATCTCGCGTATGGTCTCGGCGAATATGTACGCGCCGAAGTCGGGAAGATCATCACGATCTACGGACGTAATGACTGCGTGCTGCAACTGCATCTCCGAGATCGCCCGGGCCACCCTGGACGGCTCTTCGATATCGTAGACCGGAGGCCGCCCGTGCGACACGGCGCAGTATGCGCAGTTCCTGGTGCAGACGTCGCCCAGAATCATGAACGTGGCGGTTCCATGCTCCCAGCACTCGCCTACGTTCGGGCAGTGCGCCTCCTCACAAACGGTGTGAAGCCCAAGCTCACGCATGAGATTCTTGAGGCGTACGTAGTTTTCCCCTCCAGGCGCCCTAACCTTGAGCCAGGAGGGCTTCCGCTCAGGAAGTGATTCCGCCCGATGGCGGCCAAGGATCTGGTACAGGTTATCCGGCACAGGCAAAAATTCTGGGTGCTTTAGCAAGGAGTCGATTCCACGAACAAGCTACCATTCGAGCGGCACAGCGTACTTGCCCGCTGCGTTGCGCTCACTGCGGGGTGTCCCGCGGGATACCTGATCGGCGCCCTGCGGAATGGAGATTTGTGGTTCTGGAAGCGTTCGTATTAATGAAACCAGGCCCAGAGGCCGCTCGTTTCCGTTGAGTCGTCAATATTACCATGAATGGCCATTAAAAAGTAAGACCAGTAACTCTCTACCCTATTTTGAAAGGTTACTATCCCACGACCGGTAATTAAACGGTGCGTTAAATCGTTCGATCGAGAAGGGCATCAAATCCGGCTCAGGGTTGTCGCCGGAGGCCAGCGATGCCACGCTTTCACCCGTAAACGGTGCGAAGAGAATCCCGTTTCGTGAGTGTCCGCAAGCGTACAAGAGTGACTCGTTCGCTGGATCTCGCCCGATGATTGGCAGAAGGTCCGGGGTTACGGGGCGCAAACCGCTCCATCGTGCGACCTCCGGAGCCATCCCGAGGGCCGGACACAGCGACCGCGCCGCCCCGAGTATTTCCGATATGCCGGCTTCCGTTGTGGCCACCTCGAATCCCGCGGTTTCCATGGTGCTGCCCATAACGCTATTATTCCCGCGCGGGACGATGTAGCCGTGTGGACCGTAGGTGACGTGCGCCAGCGGATGCGCGGCAACCGATAGCATTTGCCCTCGCACCGGAGCGACGGGGATTTTTCGCGGAAGGCCGGCAATCAACGGCGTCCACGCTCCGGCCGCGATTACCACGATGTCGGCTTCGTGGAGGCCACTTGCGGAGCGTACCCCGATAGTCGCCGATCCCGCGTGCGATAGCAGCTCTGTGGCTTTGACGTTCGCGAACTCGACGGACGGGTCTGCATTGAGGGCCCGCATTAGCGCGTGTAGCAGGAGAACATTGTCCACCGCGCCATCGTCAGGATGATGAATTGCGCCGCTCGCATGTGAGAGCGCTGGTTCCATGTCCCGAAGGTTTTCCGGCGTGAGCCATCGCGATCCGGTCGGCGCTTCGCGCTCAAGCCCAACCGCTTCCTCCGCGCCAAGGGCAACTTGCAGAATTCCGTTACGAAGCAGCGGAACCCGGATGCCAGTGCGCTCCTCCAGAGCGTCGAGGAATTCGGGATACAGATCCCGGGCGGCTACGCCGAGGCCACGCCCTCCCCCAGCTCCGCCTTCCACACTTGGCCCAAGTATGCCACCCGCAGCCGGCGAGGCCTCTCCAGGTTGATGATCCGAAAGAATCGTGACACCCCATCTTCGGTGAGAGAGGGCGTTGGCGCAGCAGAGGCCGATAATGCCACCACCCACCACGACCGCGCGGGTGGCTGGCTTATTCCGTCGCGCTTTCAAGAGATATAGCTCGGCTGAAACCCGCGAAACGCCGCCGCCGTATGGTAGCCAGCACCCGACCGGAGAATTCAGAGATGCTGCGCACCATTTTCGCTGTAGGAGCCATGGCGCTCCTGGGATTGTTTCTGCTCAAGTTCATGTTTGGAATTTTTGGTGGGCTTTTCGCTCTTCTGTTCGTACTGCTCGGCCTGGCAATCAAGATCGCGCTCGTTGGCCTGGTCGTATATTTGGTTATACGGATAGTGAGTCCGGACACAGCCAGGCGCCTGCGGACTCGCTGGGACTCCTAGCAGTCCAGTCCGCGAACACGAGAGCATTCGAATGAGCCGGCATCCTCGTACGCTGCAGCTTTGGTAAACGCGGCATCCTCGCATGTTGCGTTGCATTCGCCGGGCGTAAACGCGCTACACCCGATCGCGCGTCTTGCGCGCGATACGCTCGGCTGCACTCGGTGCGCCGCCGTCGTTGCAGGCACGGGCCACTCAGGTTGGCTCCATGGCTTAAAGCCCTTTGTGATTTTTCAGCAGCATCTCCCGAACGGCCCAACTGAGTAGCGGCACCATGATCTCATGGTGTCCCGTGATCTCGAAACCCGCTCCTCCTTCGAGAGTAGGTCGCTGAACGACGTTTACTCTTGGGCGATAGTGGCGAACCATGTCCATATCGCAAGTAGTAAATGTCGTGGGTCTTCCGTGGTCCAGGTTTCGCGCGATGGTCAGGGCCTTTAGGAAAACCTCCGGCATGACAACCGCACTGCCCAGGTTGAGAACGACGCCGCCATCATGCAATGCCGGCAGAGAAGCGGCGAGCCGCCGGAAATCTCTGTGGCTTGTGTCGCCGATAGCGGCGCCGTCGGAAGCCGGGTGCTGGTGGATGATCTCCGCACCAATGGCCGCGTGAACCGTCACGGGCACACCTGCGCGCTGACCCGCGAGAAGAACCGAGAGATCCGGGTACGCCAATTCCCGCTGCTCGAGGGCCCGTGCCACGGACTCGCCCATTCCCCAGCGCTCCGACATTCCGACCCGGAAAGCGTCGTTCATCTCGCGACCCGTTTCTTCGGCCATACCGAAGGTTCCGTCACGCAGACCGGCCGCGACATCCTCCGACGTCCCTCCCCAACGGGCGATTTCGTAGTCGTGAATTGCGGCTGATCCGTTCATCGCGAGGTGGGTGACTATCCCCTGGCGAATGAGGTCGATGATAATGGGAGAGAGGCCGGTTTTGATTACGTGACCGCCCACCATCACGACGACCGCGCGATTCGAGCGCGCAGCTTGCGCGATCGCGGTGGCCACCCGAAGGAGGTCACGCGCTACGAGGATATCGGGAAGCGAGCGCAAAAAAGCGGCGAAGGAATGATCTTCACCCGGGGGTGAGGCGCACTCCTCAGCTCGCAGTTTGTTCGCTCGTTGCGCGATGGGAACAGTCCGAACCGCGGAGAGATCTGCTTCCGCGGGCGTTACTGGCCCTTCTTCGCGCTCCCCGATCCGGGTTGGTGCGATCTTAGGTAGAGGTTGAGGGAGCCAAAGGACAGTGTGGATTTCATCTGCACCATGATGCGCTTGTCGTCATCGCTGAGCCATATCTCCGCGTGTCCCTTTTCCGAAAAGATGCCCCGCGTCTTTATGATCGGTTGAATCACGATGGTGTTGAATTTGCCCGCCGGAACATCGATCCTCTCCTTTCGCAGCACACGGATTTTGACCGGGTTGCGGTCCGGTCTAAAATAGCGCGCGAACTCGTAGGTCTGGCCCACACTGAAGGGAACCGTACGAATGAAGTACAGAAAGGACCCGTCGTCGAGAGGATCCTTGACGGTCGGCTTTGGCTCTTCGTCGTTTTCAACGTAAACGCCGCGTTCGGGGAAAATCTCGAAGGTGCGGGTGCGCTCGCGCTTCCCCTCGTCGATGTCCTGAACATGACGAAGTGACGCGAGGCTCTTCGTGTCAAACCAACTTTCGAACCTGTCGTCTACCTTGTAGAAAAAAGTACCGCCCTTGACGCTGAACACGGTGTGCCACGCCTCGATACCGCGGATTGACTCGACGCCTTCGACCCGCATGGCTCCCGTGCCTACCCGGAGCGGCCCGAAACGC
Organism: Gemmatimonadaceae bacterium; assembly: GCA_051005015.1. Taxonomy (GTDB): domain Bacteria; phylum Gemmatimonadota; class Gemmatimonadetes; order Gemmatimonadales; family Gemmatimonadaceae; genus JACMME01. The sequence continues at coordinate 14,459 of JBPCJT010000038.1, forward strand.
ACGTCGTAAATCAATCGTTCCCCGACCGAGAACGGCACCAGAGCGCGTCCAACCTGGCGAGCGTCGATGTCGTTCTGCGCCGAGATGGTCACCGCAAGCAGCGTTGACAGCAAATAGGTGAGTGATATTCTGGCCATTTTCACGTCGTGGTCATGTCCATGACGCGCGCGGATCGACCAAAGCGGAATAACTCAATCGCGCCTGCCCAGGATCTCACACGACTTTCCCTGGGGCGCAGGTCGTACCGCACGCCGAGCTCCACGGTCTCGACGCGCCTGGCAAAGCGCGCCACCTTCGTGAGCATCTGCACATTCGCCGCCCATCCTCCCGCCTTGACGAGCGGCTTCTCACCACTCTCGCGCAATGCGTCTCGAAGTGCGGCAATCCGGTAAAGCCGCAAGCTGCTCAGAGGGTCTGATACGCCATCGAGCTTGACGAACATGCGAAGCAACCGGGGCGCTATCCTGCGCAGTCGGCGCACCGGTGCGGGAGCATTTTCAGGCAGCGGCCCCTGTTCTGCGACAACGATGTCGGCGCCTCCCTCAAATCGCTTCATCAACTCAGGAATGTGCTCCGGTTGATCTGTAAAATCGCCCTGCATTACAATCATGCCGTCACGCCGCGGATACCTCGTACGGCTCGCGACGGTGCGTACCAGTGTGTCAAGCGCGGCTCCGTATCCTCTGCGAGCCTCATGCCGCACGAGCGTGAGCGGCATCACCTCGCGGTAGCCTTCGAGGGTCTCGAGCGTAGCGTCCGTGCTGCCATCATCCACAACGATGACCTCGTATTCGCGTGGAAACTGTGAAAGCACTTTCCGAATCCGCCAGATAAGTGGCCCGATTGTCGGAGCTTCGTTGTACACGGGAATGCATATGTAAAGCATCAGGGCTGATACCGCATCGAGGGGGGCGCTGTTCCGGCCGGAAACATGTTGCCGGCGATTGTCAGCGTGGAACAATAATAGAAACCGCAATTCGCAATCCAGAAGATGGGCCACGCTTTTGTGACATCAAAGGTTCTGCTTGTAGAGACGCGGCCGAGCGGTTAGCGTCCACGAAGTCCTGGAAATCAGTTCCTCTTCCCCTTCGCCATCCCGCTTTATCCCATGAATTCCAGATGTCGTGCACGTGTCGCCTTCACCGCCGGACTGGCAGTACTCGCATCCTGCGCTCAGTCTCCGCCTCCGGTATCGGCGCCCGTAACCGGGATGGCTGGGCTGTCGCATGAGGGGTCCGTTTCCATCGACGCTCTTCGGAACGACCTCACGATCTTCGCTTCCGACTCCTTTCTGGGAAGGGAAGCCGGAACGCCCAATTCAGTGCGTGCGGCGCGGTTCATCGCGGAGCGCCTTGGTGAAATGGGGCTGGAGCCGGCGGGTGACAGTGGCTACCTCCAGCGAGTGCCGCTCGTCCGTGAGACCATGTCCGCCTCATCGAACTTTCGTGTCACGACGCAGGCCGGTTCAACAGATCTGGCTCTATGGAACGATCTCATCCCCATCCCTTCGCTTGGGCCACGAATGCCACTTCCCGGTCTCAGTGCAGAAGGCGATCTGCTCTTCGCGGGCTACGGCGATGGGCTGTCCAGGAAGAATGCACGAGGCAAAGTAGTGGTAGTGGTCAACGGCGGGCCCGCAAGCCTGGACTCTGTGGGACGGGCCGAAGCTGAGGCGCCAGACAAGATTCCGGAACGGCTCGGGAAACTCGTTCCGCTCGAGCCGGTTGCGATCATCATTCTGCTCCGGGAATCGCTCTACCGGGAGTACAGTGCGAGAGCGAGGGATGCGGCGGATCTTGGCGAGCCGGCGCCGGCATGGAATGCCGCGGCAACGGCCAAGCGCCCGCTTCCGATGATTCTTCTCGGCGTTGCCAGTGAACGGTCTCCATTGCTGCCGAATAACTGGCAGACAGCGGGTGCACCGCATTCGTTGAGTGGGCGTCGTTTCAGCGGTCGTGCCGTACTGGAGCGTGTCGAGGTGCCTGCCTATAACGTGGTTGCTATCCTCAAAGGCCGTGACGCGTCACGCGCTGGAAGCTTCGTCGCATTTGGAGCGCATCTGGATCACATTGGCGTCCAGAGGAGCGTAAACGGCGATTCCATCGCGAACGGGGCCGACGACGATGGTTCGGGGAGCATGGCCTTGCTTGGCGTTGCACGCGCACTTGCCGGCCGCACCGAGAAACCAAAGCGGTCGATGTTGTTCGTGTGGCACACGGCGGAGGAGAAGGGACTTTGGGGGTCGGAATATTTCACGCAACATCCGACTGTGGCAATCGACTCGATTGTCGCGCAGCTGAATGCGGATATGATCGGCCGCAACGACCCCGATTCACTGTATCTGGTTGGTCCCAGCGCGGCGCCGAATGGCCAGAGCAGGCAACTCGGCGCGGTAGTGGATTCGGTGAACGCCAGACTGAAGCGTCCTTTCAGCATCAATCGTGAATGGGACTCGCCCACTCATCCCGAGCAGATCTACTTCCGGAGTGACCACTACAGCTACGCTCAGCGCGGCATCCCGATAGTTTTTTTCACCTCCGGACTTCATGCCGACTACCACGCGGTGTCCGACGAGGTGTCGCGAATTGATTTCGGGAAGCTGGCTCGGGTAGCAGAGTTCATTATGGAGTCGGGGGTGGCGGTTGGGAACAGCGATAGTCTAAACTATTCCCGGCCGCGCCCTCGAACCCAACTTCCCCCCACACCGCCCGGCGACCGATAAGTGTCGGAGCCGCCCTCGTATCAGCGATAAAGAACGAGAGCCTGACCGCCGGGTCCGCTCGTTCCGTGGCGCATTCCACATGCAGTTGCACGCAGCCAGCGTCGATGGATGTTACGCTGGCGGCGCTGGATCGGTCAGAAAAGCATGGGAGTGTGGCGTTTGGAGTACCAGGTGGAACTGCAGGTCATTCGTTAGCCCCGGCTGTGCGCCGTGATTCACCACTCCTGATGCCTGCTTTCGAATAGCCATCTTCCAAACGTCTTCGGTGTACTACCAACTGGAACACGGGGGAGCCGATGATTCTCGCAAACGTTAGAGCTTCACTCAGTCGCAACGATGCGCAACTTGTGCTTCAGCTCGTGGGCCGGCGTTCGCGCACGGATCTCGAGGCGGCTGAAGCCTGCTTGCGAGATGAGGGGATCGACAGCCTGCTGGATGATCCGCGTCTGCTCGCGGCGCTCATGGAGGCGCCACTCGGCGCGCGGGCGTCCCTCCCGCTTTTCTGCTACGTTGTGGTGCGCAATGCCCTGAAGAAAGTGGGGGAACATGACCGCGTTCTGGCGGATTACACGTCCGCAATTCTGCTGCATTTCGGCCTCCGCGATCGCGCTACGCGAATCGGCACGGCCGACGACGAGCAGTACGACACGCTAGCAGCCATTCTTGATTCTCTGGATGGGCCCAATGCGCAACACAACTTTCTCGTGCGCGCGCATCTCGGAAACTACGCGCTTTGGATTAGCGGCATTTTTCCTGACCTCATAGAACACCGGCGCTGGCGACGCGGTGGCCCCGACCTGGACTATTACGAGGAACTCGGTCGCCTCGGTTTCCAGCTTGCCGCCGATCACCGTCTGGCGCACGAACATGGGCTTGCTCCGTTGTATCACGAAGCTGCGCAGCGCTTCGCCACAATGCGGATGGCGCTCAACGCTGTCAGTGACTCGCTCTTCTTCCCCAACAATCATTCTCCCGATCGTCTCATGAGGCAGGTGAGGGACGAGGGAAGATGGCGAGTTAGTTAGACCTCCTCGCCTCATCCAGCAGAGCGCCGAAGAGCGACCTGTCCCAGCGCTCGGGAGTGAGCGTGAGCTCCTCTGGATGCCATTGTACGGCCAGAGCCCACCAATCATCGCCGCTCCACTCGACGCCCTCGATAACGCCGTCCGGGGCGCGCCCCACTACGCTAAGGCCATCGGCTACGCGGTCCAGTGCCTGGTGGTGGAATGAGTTGACACGAATGTGTGTTTCGCCCAGCGCGGCCGCGAGTCGCGAGCCGCGATCGAGAACGACATTGTGGACCCGCGCATGGCGACTCGATCGTGGATCATGATCCACTGAGCCTGGCCGCTCAGCCGGGAGATGCTGAACAAGTGTGCCGCCCAGCGCTACATTCAGCAGCTGGATTCCACGGCAGATCGCGAGCACGGGGAGTTTCCGTGCCCGTGCCGCGAGCACGAGAGCGATCTCGGTAGCATCGCGAGCCGCGTTGGTAGGTCCCAGAAGTGGATGCGCAACGGCATGGTAACGCGCTGGATCGACGTCCTCACCACCGGTTAGAACAAGGGCATCGACACTCTCCAGCATCCTCCCGAAGGCCTCGACGCCCAGGGCGTCGGCACCCGAGAGCGGTGGAAGGATGATAGGCAAGGCCCCGGCATGTTCGAGCGCCGCCGTATAGGCGGAGTTTACCCGTACTCGAGGAGCACCACGGATGACCTCTGTGGTAGAAGTAAGGGCGATGAGGGGTAGCACGTTGAATAGTCTGCGTTCGTGGTGGGCTGGAGGGACGCGTGAGGTGGGAGTGACTATGCTTGCGTGGCTCGATTGGTGCCCGCATTATGCAAGGAAGATACGCGGCTGTGTGAGGGAATTATAGTCAGACTGTTTAGTGGAACGGCGCGGCCTTTATTGACCCCTCCTTTCATTCCACTTTCCATTTATCCCATACCCCAATCACCAATGCCAACCTACGAGTATCAATGCCGCGAGTGCGGGGAGATGTTTTCCCGCCGCGAGAACATTTCGGATCATGGCATCGCCGCAGTTTCATGCCCCAAGTGCCAGTCGCGCAAGGTGGACCAGCGTTTGACCGGGTTTTACGCGAGGACCCCCAGAAAGTCCTAGCGCACCCAGTGCGAAATGCTGGTTGTATTCGACCGTTGTTGCACCTCGTCCGTACCTCCTCCTCGGCCCCGACGCGCTGAGATGAGCTACGCGCGCTTTCCGGGACTCGACGCATCGAGGGTTCCGGTACTTAACCACATCTCTGTCTGGTCACTGGAACCAGCGCACCTAGCTGGAAGAAATAACAGCCGCAATCCCCGGACACCTCCCTGCAACCCTCCAGCGTGTGACACTTTGCCAGCATTCCCATGTTCGACGAACTGAAGCAATCGCTGCGTGAGGCGATTAGCCGGGTGTCTTCCCCTGAGGATAATCGGGCGGTTGTTGCGCTCATGCGTGACGCGATAGTGGAGGCGAAGATCGCGGCCGCCTCGATGCGAGATGGTATTGCGGAGTCGCGCAGGAGACTCGATTTGGAGCGCCAATCACTGGAGACGGCGCGGCGGCGCGGGCAGTTGGCAGCCGGCATAAATGACGCGGAAACCGCTCGCATCGCGGTGGAGTATGAGTCAAAGCACGCTGAGCGGGTGACGGTTCTCGAACGCAAGCTGGCGGCGCAGGAAGAAGAGCTGGCGCTTGCGGAGCGTGAGATCGGTGCAATGACGCAGCAGCTCAAAGCGGCCGGCGCGGGAGTGCCACCAGCGGGGACGCCTCCGCGCGTTTCGGATCCCGTGGGTGATGAAGACGTTTCGCAACTGAGGCGAGACATCGATCGTGCAGCGCGAACGGCGCGAGCGGAAGACCAGCTCGCTGAGCTCAAGCGCCGGATGAGGAAGTAAACGTGAATGCCGGATTGCGGTTGCCGGAATGCCGGCTCCGCGCGGCGAAATCACCTCTTCCGCGACGTGCAACAAGCGTCGCGATTGGTATCGCGCTGCTAGCCGTACCCGTTCGGGGTTCGAACGCACAGGCAGAGGGTGAGAAGGCTGTTTGCAACGGCCAGATAATTTCCGACATCGAGATCAATACCCGGCCTCCGTATGAGCCGAAGCACAAGAAGTGGTGGACTATCCCGATAAGATTGGCCAACTCACTTCACGCGACCACCGACGAGTCTGTCATCCGCCGATATCTCATTCTCGAGCGTGGAATGCAGTGCAGCGAATTCCGGCGTGCGGAATCTGAGCGCATTCTGAGAGTTCAACCCTACCTTGCCAGCGCGGAAATCAGAACCCTGTCCGACGGCCAGGGTGGGGTCAGACTTTACGTCGAAACAGTGGACGAGTTGACCACGATCGTAGGCGCTGGCGCGAGTGGCGCTCATCTGACCGGACTAAGACTCGGCGACCGGAACGTGGGTGGAAGCGCGACCTCCATCATCGCGCAATGGCGGCAGAGCGATCTCCGCGATGTATACGGCGTCGATTTTACGGATTATCAGTTTCTCGGGCGCCGCTACATTCTGGATGCCGATATCACCCGCCGAGAGATCGGCTCGCCGAACTGGTCCGCCGACATGCGACATCCGTACTACACGGACCAGCAACGCTTTGCCTGGCGCGTGAAGGCGGAAGACACACGGGAGTTGTTCCACTTCCTGCGCGAAGGCGACGTGCCATCCGCGGCGATCGGAATCGAGCGCTCGTTCGTGGACGCCGGCGCGGTGGTCCGAATCGGTCTCCCCGGCCGTCTTAGCCTGTTTGGAATCTCATACTCCCGCGAAACTGATGAAGCAGTACGGCCGCCGCTCGTCGACACCACCATCAACTACACAACGCTCCTGGCTCCATACAAGCGGCGAAACAACTCCCGAATAAACGCGCTCTGGGCGCTACGCAACATCTATTTCAGGCGCGTCGAGCGTTTCGACGCGCTTAATGCCGCGCAGGATATCCGGCTTGGCTTTCAGGTCGGCACGCTTTTCGGGAGAAGCCTCGCAATTGGGGGCGCTACGGATGACGACATTCTGGTTGCGGCGGACATCTACGGCGGTCTGGGCGGGGAGCGCACATTCGTGCGCATAAATGTGCGTGGCGAGGGACACCAGAATTACAATATTAACGAGTGGGACGGAATTCTGGGCAGCGGTAACATTGCAGCATACCGGCGGCTGAGCGACAAACATACCGTGAAGCTGAATGTGGACTGGAGTGCCGGCTGGAAGCAGCGCACACCATTCCAACTTTCGTTGGGCGACAGCCGCGGTGGCGTGCGCGGATATCGCAGGTCGCGCGCCGGGGGCGGACAGCGTGGCGTACTCCGGTTGGAGGAACGCTGGTATGTCGGAGACTTCCGCGAGCACGCTGGCGTTGGACTCGCCTTCTTCGCCGATGCTGGCCGACTCTGGAAAGGCGACGCACCGTATGGCGTCGACACTCCCATCAAGCTCGGCGCTGGCGTCGGGCTGCTCGCGGCTGTGCCGAAAGGCTCAAAGCGAACGTGGCGGCTTGACGTCGCCTTCCCAGTCAGTGCCGATGGAAAGGCCAAGTGGGAATTCAGATTGTCGAATATGAACGCGAGCCGCGTGGAGTGGCGCGAGCCGCATGATCTCGCCCGAAGCCGCGAACGAGCGGTACCGAATAACGTGTTCTGATTGGCGAGTGAGGGATTGTGGGTTAGGGGGTGGACACACGATCCGTGCCCGCCATCATGCGGCGGATGGGCACGATCAGGGCGGCGAGCACGGCCGCGGCAATTACCAGCGCGATGGTGGTCCATGTGAACAACTTCGGCATCTGCTGAAGGTTGTTCGGATCTACGTGCCCGCCCACAAGGCCCCCGACGAGATTGCCGAGCGCCGACGCGAGAAACCATATCCCCATCATCTGCCCGACGTACTTTCTGGGCGAGAGCTTGGTCATCGACGAGAGGCCAACGGGGCTGAGCGCGAGCTCGCCGAGCGTCTGGAAGAAATAGCTCCCCACCAGCCACCACGGAGAGACCTTCAGCGTTCCGCCGCTCGATACGACGGCATTCGCGGCGTAGATCATTATCAGGAAGCCCACGCCCGCAAGCAGGAGGGCGGCAGAGAACTTGGCGGGGCTCGACAGGTCGCCGCGCCGGCGCGCTAGCCCTACCCAAAGGGCGGCGAAGACCGGTGCCAGTACGATAATGAACGCAGAGTTGATCGACTGGAACCACGTGGCCGGGATCTCGAAGCCCCCCATCCGGCGATCTGTGAAATCGCGGGCGAACAGGTTGAGCGATGTTGGAGCCTGCTCGAACGCCGACCAGAAGATTATCGCGAATACGAAGAGGATGAGAATGACTCCCACCCGCTTCTTCTCAGTGCGGTCGAGCCCGCCGGCAAAGAAGACGAAAAGGAAGAAGACAATGGCCATGGCGAGCATCACGACAGCCATGTATCGCCCGACCACCTCCGGGTGGATCGTTATGGTGCCAACCGCGGTCAGAGTGACGAGGAGCGCAAGGATTCCGAGCCCCGCTCCGACCACCATCTTCACGGTGCGCACCTGCCGCTCCTGCGTCGCTGGATCGGCGTGGCGCGTCGGCGTCATGCCAATGTCGCCGAGCGTGGTGCGCGCGCGCAGGGTGAAAATTGTGAGTCCAATCAACATCCCGACTCCCGCGGCACCGAAACCAAAGTGCCAACCCACCTGCTCCCCGAGGTACCCGGTAATGAGCTGTCCGGCGAAAGCCCCGATGTTTATCCCCATGTAGAAGATCGAGAATCCGGCGTCGCGCCGAGCTCCGCCTTCGGGGTACAGATCGCCCACGATCGCCGAAATGTTGGGCTTCAGCAGGCCGGTTCCAAGAACAATGAGGATCAGTCCGAGGAAGAAGGGTATCTTGCCGCCCGCCAATGCCGAGAGACCGATCGAAATATGTCCGGACGAGATGAGCACCGCGCCGAACATGATGGATCGGCGCAGACCCAGTAGGCGGTCAGCTACCCACCCCCCTGGAAGCGAAGCAAGGTAGACGGATGCTGCGTAGATGCCGACGATCGCCGATGCCTCGCCCCTGTCGAAGCCGAAGCCCCCATCCATGAGCGCCGCGGACATGAAGAG
>JBPCJT010000039.1:0-8886 GCA_051005015.1 Gemmatimonadaceae bacterium
CTACAAGGATCCTCGCCTGCAGCCGCAACAACGGGTCGAGGCCGAGCGCGATCGCGGGCGGTCCTGGCCGGCGGTCTATCATATCGCCAGGCGCAAACAGGTCGTGCTTGGCAACGACACTCTTCCGCAGCTCCGCTTCTCGCGCGATTTCCGTACTGCCCTCGCGATAACCAGCGTTCCATATCGCATTGAGGCCATGTGGGGAGAGGGAGGCCACGACATCTATGTCGTCGACGCCACAACCGGTAAGCGCACACTAGTCAGAAATCGCGTGCCCTTTGGCGCGGAGCTCTCGCCTGGCGCGAAGTACGTGCTTTTCTTCGGTGCAGAAGGCAGGTGGCACGCATACTCGATTGCCACGCGCCGTACGACCGACCTCACCGGTGCAATCCCGAAGGCGCGATTCGATCAGGAAACCTGGGACGTTCCCAGTCAGCCGGCGCCATGGGGCACTGGGGGTTGGACCAGGGGTGACGCATCGGTTCTCATATACGACCGCTACGACATCTGGGAGTTCGATCCCGAAGGCAGACGCTCACCTCGGATGGTAACGGACTCCGCGGGCCGCAAGCGCGCCGTTGTTTTCCGCTACACCCAGCTCGATACCTCCGAGCGAGCGATCGATCCGGCGAAACCACTGCTGCTGAATGCCGAGAACGAACAAACCAAAGCGAGCGGCTTCTGGCGCGCATGGCTCCACAAATCCGTACAACCCGAGAGTCTAGTGATGGGTGACAGCCGCTACGGTTCACCGTCCAAGGCAAGGAAGGCCGATGTCTATCTCGCCACGAAGTCCACCTTCCAGGAATTTCCGAATCTCTGGACGAGCGGGCCAGACTTCCGCGGCGCCACCAGGATCAGTGACGCGAACCCGCAGCAGAAGGATTACCGATGGGGTACGGTTCAGCTGGTGAAGTGGCGCAGCGGCGATGGGGTCCCCCTGAGCGGTCTTCTCTACAAGCCCGAGGATTTCGACGCGAAGAAAAAGTATCCAATGGTCGTCTATTTCTACGAGCAGCTGTCGGATACGCGCTACAACTACAACATGACTTTTCCGCGCAACACGATTCAACCGACGTACTACGTATCGAACGGCTACGTCGTGTTCTTTCCCGACATCGCTTACACGAAAGGCTACCCTGGACCGAGCGCGCTCAAGTCGATCGTTCCCGGCGTGCAAATGCTGCTCGATTCAGGTTTTGTCAAAGAGGATGGAGTTGGACTCTCCGGACAGTCGTGGGGTGGTTACCAGGTAGCATACATGATCACGCAAACGAATCTGTTCAAGGCGGCCTTCGCGGGAGCGCCGGTTGCCAACATGACGAGCGCGTACGGCGGAATTCGTTGGGAGTCAGGCCTGGCGCGCTCGTTCCAATACGAACGCACGCAAAGCCGGATAGGTGGATCGTTGTGGGCGATGCCTATGCGCTATATCGAAAACTCGCCGCTCTTTTCGGCGGACCGCGTGAGCACCCCCCTTCTCATGATGCACAATGATGCAGACGGCGCGGTTCCCTGGTACCAGGGAATCGAGATGTTCGTGGCACTGAGGCGCCTGGGCAAGGAAGTCTACCTCGTCAATTACAATGGCGATGCGCACAATCCCACCAAGCGCGCCAACCAGCAGGACATCGCGATGCGCCAGATGCAATTCTTCGATTACCATCTGCGGGGGATGGCCGCTCCTCAGTGGATGAAGGAGGGTATTCCGTTCCTTGAAAAAGGACGCGATCAACTGCCGACACAGATTGCGACTCCTGTGCAGGCGAGCGTCCCGGGAGCGACCACGCAACCGTAGGGTTGGGAGTGCGTGGGTCGAGGATTGGGAGTGAGGACGCCTGGCCTATATGCTGCCTGCTTCCGCTCCAATTTCCCCATGTCCCAACTCCGATTGCGATCGCCTTCCCACTGACCGGTTCAATTTGTTACACCCCTGCTCCCTATTCGTCATGCAGGTATACGGAGGGAGCCACCATGACTGAAACAATCGAAACACGCTGGGAGAAATTCAGCGAAGCCGGGCGCGAGTGCGCATTGGCAAAACAGTACGATAAGGCGGAGGAGGCCTACCTGGCCGCCATGCGCGCGGCTGAGCATTTTGGCGACGACGACCCGCGCTTGCCCGCCACGCTCAACGCATTGGCGCGCGTCTACTGCATGCGCAACAAGTTCTTTCCCGCGGCGGCGCTGTTGCACAGGCTCGTAGCGATAGCAGAACGCACACTCGGCGATCAACATCCTCGTGTCGCCGGTGTTGTTGCGAATCTCGCGGAGATGTATGCCCGCCTCGGTGACATCCGGCAGGAACTGACTCTTCGCGAGCGCGCGCACGCGATTCGGAAAAATTCCGGAGACTCGGACGACGCAACGCTCGCGAAGGGATATGAGCGACTCGTTTTCCTTCGCCGCAAGTATGCCGAAACGACCGGGCAACCGATTCAGAATACCCCGGCTGCAGCGATCACTCCGGTGAGCGTTCCTGCGCCAATGGCTGCCAAACCTGCGCCTGTGGCTGCAGAGACGCCGGCTCAGATTTCTACGCCCAGGCGGAAACAGATTCCCACGCCCGTACCGGCGTCTCGTGCGGCAGCGCCCGCCGAGCGGCCCACTGCTGTAACGGACGACAGGCCGTTCGAGCCTCTCTTCATCGATCTCAACATTCCGATAGCCGAACAGATCCGCCAACCTGTCGCACCGCCACACCCCAAGCCTGCTGCTCCGGCCTTTGTTCATTCGCAACCGCGTGCGATTGCGCCACTAGCTCCCGAACGAATTCACCAGCGGTTGGCGCCGGAGCCTCTGATCAGTGCGCTGTCGCGCGAGGCCACTCCCGCCGCGGCCGAACCGGTGCCTCCGCGTCTTGCTCCATCGCAGTTCATCAATCCACCGCCGGTCCTGGGGAAGGTTGCGCCCGCGGAACCGGTGCGGCAGCGCCTTGCCCCTGAGGCTCTCCCATCCCCGGAATCGCGTTTTGACCCGACCCCTGACGGCGAACCCTTCGTTGCGCCTCAGTCGTTATGGGAGCGTCTTAGGTCGCGTCGTTTCGCTCTGATAGGTGGAGGCATCGCGGTTGTAGCCATGGGTCTCTGGATCGCGCTGAGTGGTGGACCCGACCGCGCGGAAGCCGCGCCCCCCAAGGCGGCGGCAGTGGCAGCCGTGGATCCTCGAGCCGAGCAGGACCGAATTGCGGGCCGGAAGAGCAGGTTGGATGGAGAGGCAGTCGCGCTCGGAATGGCGGCGGTCGGTGCGCTCAATAGTCAGACGAGCGTTACAACCGCGGCGCAGGCAACCCGGGCTTCCGAGCTGGCTCGAACGGATCGTCGTCAACAGGAGACGCGCCCATTGGAATCAGGCGACACGGCGCCCAAGCTTTCAATTCCGAAATTGGTGAACATCGACGGCGTAGTAGGCACGATCGATGCGTCCGCGAGGGCGGATGTCGACTCCGCGAATAGAACGCTGGGGTATAAAGCGCCAACCTTCAAGAACCCGTAGAACCACGAGCGATTTCACACCAGGCACAAACACCCTCGCGCTAGCGCGAGGGTGTTTGTGTTTTGTGGAATCGCGCCAAGAGGAGCAAATACACCGATCGCCGCCGGAGACTGAGACTTTTCACTGACCCCTGGACTGCCACTGGCTCCTGAGACTGGCAACCGGCACTGGCACTGAGACTTTCAAGTGACCCTTGACTGACACTGGGCAATGGCACTGGCACTGCCCTGATACTGACCAGGCACCCCCGGAGAACGGGCCGTTTGCCGCTGGTATCACTTGACAGAGCAGTGTCGATCTGGCATTCCGAGAGGCCGTCCCACAAGGGCCGGGTATCGGTACCAATACCAGTGGCCAATACCAGTGGCCAATACCAGTGGCCAGTGTCAGTGGCCAGTACCAGCGGCCAGTACCAGTGGCCAGTACCAGTGGCCAGTACCAGTGGCTAGTGTCAGTATCAGGTGCTAATGCCAAGTGCGAGCGTTAGTGGTCAGTGGCCAGTATTAGGGTCAGGGGTCAGTCTCAGGGGCCGGTGACCCGTAACGGCGCGATTTCAAGGTCCAATGTACCGGCGTTCATGACTTCCTCGAACCCAATCACCCGATTTCTCGATCTTTTCGCCGCGGCCAAGGGGGTCGGCGCACCGCTCATTCCCGAGCCAACGGCGATGACGCTTGCAACAGTTGCTAGTAATGGCCACCCTTCCGCCCGTGTCGTGCTTCTCAAGGCGGTTGACGAGGACGGCTTCGTCTTTTATACCAACTCCGAAAGCAGGAAGGGTCGCGAATTGCTGGCGAACCCTGCCGCGGCGCTCTGCTTCCACTGGGTGCCGCTCGAAGTCCAGGTCCGCGTCGAGGGATTGGTGGCTGGGGTAACCGCTGACGAAGCCGATGCCTACTTCAGAACGCGGCCCCGAATCAGCCAGCTGGGCGCTTGGGCATCTCAACAAAGCGAAGTAATTCCGCCGACCGATGATCTCGAGACAAGGCTACGCGCGACGGAAAAGCGCTTCGAAGGAGTGGAAGTACCGCGCCCTCCGAACTGGTCGGGATATCGGCTTGTTCCGCATTGCATTGAGTTCTGGAGAAATCGCCCTTTCAGGCTGCACGAGCGTCATTTGTATACTCGCGACGGCGCTAGCTGGCGGATAGAAACGCTCTTCCCCTGAGTTTAACTGCCCGACAGCTTGCATCGGACGCCCGATTCGTGACGCAGCGAAGCCGCAGCGCCCCCAAGGTATCGCGTAGCGCGCAAACCGCATAAACTTCGCCGCCATGGCTACCCGCATCGCTGAACCCGAAGCACCCGCCGAGCGCGCGAATGCTTGGACGGTCGAAGATTCACGTGCTCTCTACAATGTTGAAGGGTGGGGAATAGGCTACTTCGACATCAACTCGGAAGGGCACGTTGTCGTGCGGCCCGACAAAAAACACCGGGAGCGCGAGCTGGACCTTTACGATGTTGCAATGGATCTGAAAGCCCAGGGCGTTGGCTTGCCACTTCTGCTACGCTTTTCCGACGTACTCAAGTCGCGGATCGCGTCGCTCAGTGGGCGCTTCCGACATGCCATGCGGGAATTCGAATACAAAAGTGACTATACCCTCGTCTACCCCATCAAGGTGAATCAGCAGCGGCACGTTATCGAGGAGATAGTCCAGTTCGGTGAGCCGTTCGGAGTGGGCCTGGAGTGCGGGAGCAAGCCCGAGCTGCAGGCTGTACTCGCGCTAAGCGAGACCAGCCGGCACATGATCGTCTGCAACGGCTACAAGGACGAGGAGTTCATGCGCCTCGCCCTGATGGGACAGAAGCTTGGGCACCAGGTCTTCATTGTCGTCGAGCAGGTGAGTGAAATAGGCACGCTGCTCCGCGTTGCGGACGAGATGGGCGTCAATCCCACTGTAGGGGTTCGCATCAAGCTCGCGTCGGAAGGCTTTGGGCGCTGGGCGGAAACCGGCGGCGAGAAATCCAAATTCGGTCTCAACACCAGCGAGCTCGTACGGCTCATAGACCTGCTCGAGGGTGCCGAACGTCTCGATGTTCTCAAACTCATTCACTTTCATTTGGGCTCCCAGATTACCGACATTCGTTACATAAAAGCCGGCCTGCAGGAAGTAGCGCGGTTCTATGCAGAATTGCGCACGATGGGGGTGCCGATCACACATGTGGACGTGGGAGGAGGGCTGGGAGTTGACTACGATGGCTCGTGCTCCACAGTGACGGCCAGCGTCAACTACTCCGTGCAGGAATACGCCAACGACGTAGTCTATATTCTCGCCGAAGCGTGCAGGGAACAGGAGCTTCCGATGCCGCACATAATATCGGAAAGCGGCCGGGCGCTCACCGCGCATCACGCGCTGCTCCTGCTGAATGTGATCGACGTCGAATCGCAGCAGGAGACTCCTCTGCCGGAGCTGTCGGACGACGATCATTCCATTCTGCACGAGTTGCGCGAGGGCTACGACAACCTCTCCTCGCGGAGCGCGCGAGAGGTATTTCACGACGCGACATTCGCGAAGGCGCGTGCGCACTCCCTGTTCAACAGCGGCGTATTGACTCTTCGGGGACGTGCATTAGCGGACCAGATTTACCTCTCGACTGTAAACGCCGTCGCGCAAATCGCCGCGCGCGACCGAGAGGAATATTCTGATATTGTCGAGGACCTGGATTCGGCTCTGATAGACCGCTACTTCTGCAACTTCAGCGTCTTTCAATCGCTGCCGGACAGCTGGGCGATCGATCAGCTATTTCCAATCATGCCTATCCACCGGCTGCACGAAGAACCGACACGCCGAGGCACCCTGCAGGATGTGACCTGCGACTCGGATGGAAAAATCGATCGTTTCGTTGGCGGCAAACAGGGGCGCTCAAGTCTCGAGTTACACCCGTTCAGGCATAACGAGCCGTACATCATCGGCATCTTTCTGACCGGCGCCTATCAGGAAATACTGGGCGATCTTCATAACCTATTTGGCGATACGAACGCCGTGCACTTGCGTCTTTCTGCCAATGGCTACGAGGTCACCGACCTCGTGCATGGCGATACGGTAACCGAGGTGTTGAATTACGTGCAGTTTCGCGCGTCCGATCTGTTGGCGGCATTCCGCAGAAAGGTCACTGCAGCCAAGGACCTCACGCGTCAGGAGGCGAACGGATTCATCGCCGACTATGTCGCCGGGCTGGAGGGGTATACGTATCTGGAGGGGGAGTGACTTTGCAGGGAGTGGGTGCAGGAACCAGGGAGGTGGGCGGGAGGCGGGAGAATGCGCCAGTCGCTTTCGCACTCGGCAACCATTTCCTCAATCTCTGCGTTCGCTTCCTCCCCCCTCCCGCCTCCCTAGTTCCCCAGTTTCTTCCCCACTTCCGACCAGTTCACTGTATTCCACCAGGCGGTGACGTAGTCGGGGCGGCGGTTCTGATACTTCAGATAGTAAGCGTGCTCCCAGACGTCCAGGCCGAGTATGGGTTTTTTACCTTCCATGACCGGAGTATCCTGGTTGGGAGTGCTTGTAATGCTGAGCTTGCCACCCTCGTTGATTAGCCAGACCCATCCAGACCCAAAACGGCCGGTGGCTGCCGCGGCGAACTGCTCCTTGAACTTGGCGAAATCGCCAAAGGCATTTTTAATTGCGTCGCCAATTGAACCGTCAGGCTCGCCAGAGGCGCGCGGCGTCATGATCTGCCAGAACATGCTGTGATTCCAATGCCCTCCGCCATTGTTGCGTACGGTGGTGCGGATATTCTCCGGAACGGCATTCAAATCTCCGAGAAGCTCCTCGAGTTTCTTCCCCTGTAATTCAGGCGCCTTCTCCAGCGCTGCGTTAAGGTTAGTTACGTAAGTCTGGTGGTGCTTGGAGTGATGGATCTCCATCGTCCGCGCATCGATGTGCGGCTCGAGCGCGCCGTAATCGTATGAAAGCGGTGGAAAGACGTGCGGCATTGATTTTTCCTCCGAAGTTGGACCGTGTTGAAGGACGAATCATACGGTGGGAGGCGCGAAGCGGGAAGCGGGAAGAGGAAGCTGGAAATAGGGAGGCTGAAATAGGGAGGCGGGCAATGGCGAGAGGGAGCCGGTAAACGGGGAGCGGATGTGTACCGGCAACGCAGGAAATGGTGATTGGCGCGAGGACGCGGGCCCCCCCGCTTCTAATATCGCGCAAGTCCAGTCCCGTACCCCACCATTCGGACGCGACTCGCATCCATTCGTCTCCCGCCTCCCTCCCCGCTCCGTCTCCCGCCCTCCCTAAGCCGCCGCCGCCCTCGCCTCGCTGCGAGACTTCAACCAACCGATGATCCCCGGGAGAACCGACAGAAACACCACCAGGATGATCACCTTCTCAATGTGATCGTCGATGCCCGGAACCCAACGCCCCAGGAAATAGCCAGTGAACAACATGCTCCACACCCACAGCAGTCCGCCAAAGATGTTGTAGAAAATGAAGTCGCGATAACGCATTGACGCTGCGCCCGCAACGACCGGCGCGAATGTGCGTATGATTGGCATGAAACGCGCAATCACGATGGTCTTGCCTCCATGCTTTTCGTAAAAATCGTGCGCTCTCTGGAGGTGCTTCCGATTGAAGAAGAGAGAGTTCTCGCGAGTGAAGATACGCGGGCCGGTAGCTCGGCCAATTGCGTATCCAACCGTGTCGCCGAGTATCGCGGCGAGCGAGAGGATGACACCCATGACGTATACGTTGAGGCCCATGTCGGATTGGGACGCGAGCAGGCCGGCTGTCACGAGAAGGGAATCTCCTGGAAGAAAAAAGCCGAAAAGCAGCCCCGTCTCGGTGAACACGATTGCCGTGAGCGCAAACATTCCGCCCCAGCGAATCAGCCCTTCGAGATCGGACAGACGATGAAACAGGTTAATTAGGAAATCCATGGTCCCCGAGATCAGTGATGCGAGAATGAGCCTTGAACATCGATAGCGGGCGGCGAGCGGTCAACGGCGACCTTGAAGATCGTCATGGCAAGGACGATTCGGCGCGCAGGACGTCGCATGCTCGAACGACGGCCCGCGGCCCCGACGCGTTCATGCGTGATGCCGCGAACACGATCCTCCACACCGCCGAGCTTGCTTTCCTTATTCCTGAACGCGCCACAAGCCGCTGGCACCGCGCAGGCATTTCCCGGAGAGGCGAGAAAATCTTTGACGCAGCCGGTATTGCAGTGCTCGCCCTTTTCGCGGTGGCGTGGACCTGGAGCGTCGCGCACCCCGGCACGGCAAACCTGGGAGGTGCAGGTGTGTCATCGGTAACATCGGGCATCGCTGCCGCCCTGACCCACGCGGATGCGCCGACCACGCCGTTCGTGACTGAAGCAGTGATGAATGTGTTCGCGCCACTTAGAGGGGAGAGTGGCAAACTTAGGGCGCGCATAAGCCGTGCTGGC
>JBPCJT010000040.1:0-3708 GCA_051005015.1 Gemmatimonadaceae bacterium
CCGCACCATATCGCACCAGCGCCACGACGCTTGCTTCGTTCGCGTCCGTCAACGTGCGCATCCATGCAGAGTCCGGCGCCAGGAAACGCACCGTCACCCCGTCAACCTCCAGAGAATCGTTGGGATGCACGCGCCGCCATGGCACGCCCAGTCTGTCCGCCGCGGAGAGAGATTGTGAATACTGCGTGCTACCCGCCAAATACGCGCCGTCCCAGAAGACACCGGGACGTAGTGCGCGCAGCACCGCCCCCGTGCCACCCATATGATCGCCATGGGGGTGGGACAGTACGAACGCGGCAAGATCGCCGCCCCGGCGCCTGAGATAGGGAATGATGGTGCGCTGTCCATCGTCGCCGCCTTTCCATGCCCGGCCGGCGTCAAATAGCAGCCACCGGCCGAGAGGAGTGCGAATCGCGACAGCATCCCCCTGCCCTACGTCGATCATGTGCAACTCGGCGTCACCCTGCCCTGTAGGCGCCGCGGGAATCCAGATCACGAGCACCAGCGCCGCTCCCGCGATGAGCATCGCCCGCGCGGGGTAATAGCTGATGCAGGCAACCACAACCGCAACGCAGGCAATGCCAGCGAGTACCGCGGATGTCAGAGTTGGCGCTACGGCCACCGATGCCAGCGGCAATGTTGCACCCACAGTCGCAATGCGATCGAAAGCAGCAAGCAGCGGATGCGCGGCGTCGGCGACGAACGTGGCCAGCGGTGCTGCCGGAGCGAGCAGAAGAGCGAGAAAGAGAGCCGGCTGTGCGATAGCTATCAGCGGCGTAGCGATGAGATTTGTGAGCGGGGCCACCAGAGTGAGCCGCCCGAAGTGCCATGTTACAAGCGGCGCACTTACGACCGTGGCGACAGTTGATGCAAGCAGCACGCTGGCGAGCGATAGCCGCACTCCCTCCAGGCGCTCCGAAAACCACCTCCTCGCCAGGGCGCTGCTCGCGATCAGGCCGGCTATTCCGACGACGCTGAGCTGGTATCCCAGTTCCAGAACCGCGCGTGCGTCCATGAGGAGTGGCACCCACGCGCCAACGGCCAGGGAAGCCCATGGAGAGGTAGGTCGTCCCGCCGATCGGCATACGGCGCCGACGGAGAGCATGATGCCCGCTCGCACCGCGGGAGATGGTGCGCCAATGAGAGCGACGTAAGCTCCAGTGGCGATGACGGCGAAGATGGAAGCCCACACGCGGGACAGCCGGCATGCCTGGAGCAGGAGCTCTACCGCCAGCGCGATGATCGCGACATGGAGCCCTGAAATCGAAAGCATGTGCACCAGGCCCGATGTGGCAAATTTCTCGCGAGTCTCAGGAGACGCGCTGCTCATGTCGGCGATCAGAAGAGCGCGCACGAGCGGGGCGTCCGACCTGAAGGTCCGATCGATCGCCTGCCCGGCACGTTCACGTGCGCGAACCATCCAATCCCGCTCGCCGGTGGCGATGATTGCCGCACGTTGCAAGAGCAGTCCTCGCCGCGCGGCGACAGCGGTGCCGCTCGCGGATACGACATCGCCCGCGCTGCCGGCCCCGTTCTCCACCGAGAGAGCGACCGGCAGCACGCATCCATCGGCGCTCACTGTTCCCCGAACATACGCACCTGCCCCGGCGTTGCCGAGGAGAGTCACTCGCCACGCATTGGACGCAAGGAATCGAGTCTGGCAGTGGCGTTCATCCATGCCATGCATGGCAGCTGCCAGCAAGCCAGCGATACATAGGCCGCCCAGAGCGGCAAGGCTCGCGTCGCGGCGTCCGGTACCAATCGCCAGACAGGCGGCGGCCGCGATTGCGCCGAGCGTAAAATCGCCGCCGAATCCGAGCAGGAGTCCGACGGCGTATGCGGCCAGAGCGGCAGCGACGAGCGGCATTAACCCTCCCTAGTTCTTTCCCTCCAAACGCGGGTTACTGTGGCGCGGACTTGCCGCAACCCGGCGCATCGCATCGAGCAACAGAACCGTCAATGCCGCTCGTGTCGCATCCTGCTGCAACTCGAATCCGGCGAGTGCCTCACCCTGCGCACCGCCACCGCTGTATTTGGGGCGGGCCTGATTCAGCGCTTTCGACAGGACATCGGTACGGCACTGTTCGCACCTGCAGTACTCGGGGTCACGCCTGAGCAGTTCATCGAAGATCTCGCTGACGACTTTCTCCAGCATATTCTTCATACGGCCACCGGGAGCTGCATGCGTTTGCTGGCAACGGCGCCGGTGAAGGTCGACCCCGTCGTGCCTGTTAGCTCCACCATCTGATACTGGCCGATCATCGTTTCGTCGCCAGGAACCAGCACCGTCCTGAAGTCGCGTGTTCTTCCCTGCAGGAGGGTGCCCCTCCGAGACACTTTCTCTATCAGAATCTCCGTGCGCTCTCCAAGCAGCGCGATGTTGCGCGCTCTCGACCCCTCGCGCACGGTCTCAATCAGTCTGGCCAACCGTTCGCTCGCCGTGGAGTCCGGTACCGTGAGACTCTCCGGCATGCGAGTCGCGGCTGTGCCCTCGCGTGCCGAGAATTTGAACGTAAACGCATCGTCAAACCCGATTTCGCGAACCGCGCTCAGCGTGTCCTCGAAATCCTGCTCGGTCTCTCCGGGAAACCCTACTATTATGTCGGTGGTCAAACCCATCCCGGGTATGGCGCTCCGGAGCCGGGCTACGCACTCCAGGTAAGTCTCCTTCGTGTAGCGACGCAGCATGCGTTTGAGCACACTCGACGATCCAGACTGCATGGGAAGGTGTACGTGCTCGCAGACGGCCGGCGTCTCCGCCATCGCCTCGATCACCTTGTCGCTGAAATCGTTGGGGTGAGGGCTGGTAAAGCGCAGTCGCCTGACTCCTGAAACCGAGCCCACCGCCCTTAACAGTTCGGCAAAATCGTGCTGCCCATCGTTATATGAGTTAACCGTCTGACCGAGGAGAGTAATCTCCGTAATTCCCGACTCGGCGATCCCGCGCGCTTCGCGAACCACGTCCGGAAGTCTACGGCTGCGCTCCGGGCCGCGCGTCATCGGAACTATGCAATAGGTGCATTTGTAATCGCACCCCCGCTGTACGGGGATCCACGCCTTGACGCCGTCGAAGCGCTGGGCGCGGAAGTCTTCGTAGTGTTCCTCCAGATCGAATTCCACCGAAGCTGCGCGCACACCCTTGCGAGCACCTTCCACAAGGGACGGAAGCGCGCGATACCCATCGGGACCGATCACGAGCTGCACGTGTTTTGCGCGCTCCAGCAACCGTGGACCCAGGCGTTGCGCCATGCATCCGGTTACACCGAGCACCGAGTTCGGCTTCATGTGCCGCTTGAGCTCGCCCAAACGGCCGAGCACGCGTTGCTCCGCATGGTCGCGAACGGCGCAAGTGTTCACGAGAATGACGTCAGCCTCGTCCGGGCTGCCCACAGCGACATAACCGAACTCCGCGAGCCTGCCGTACATCAGCTCCGAATCGCTGACGTTCATCTGACAGCCGTAGGTTTCAATGTAGACGGTGCCGGAGTCCAGGATAGTCATGCCGCAATTTAGCTGTAAGCGTGGGAAAACGGTGGCAAGAATGCTGACGCAAGCCTTGAGAATTATGACTTGAGACTGAGACGAGGTTACGTCAATCGGTGTGTAAACAGCTTCAGGCGGCGGCTTTCTCAGGTGCGTGCTTCACGGCTTTTCCGTTCACGTATTCAGCTCCCGCAGCGACAGCAGGTAACAGCTCTGGCGCGTTCA
>JBPCJT010000041.1:0-12499 GCA_051005015.1 Gemmatimonadaceae bacterium
TACCAGTCTCCGGATAGCCGCCTCGATAGCGAAAGGGATCGCCTCCGGGCGCGCAATACCGCTCTACTCGGCTCCCTCGCTCTTGCTCATGGTGGCTGGGTCAGCCTGGTCGAGCATTGCGGGAAGGTATTTGGCGGTACTGGATGCGATGAGGGGGGAGTCGTTTGCAGCTTGCTACGAGGTATTGCCTGGCGGCACACTAAAGGAAATTGCTCCGGTAAGGCTGCTGGGACAAAGCGCCTTGGAGGCAAGTGCAGCGGCTTTAAGCGCAACCATTATGGGCATTGGATGTCAACTTGACGCGTTCCCCCATGCGCGAGGGGTAGCCGTTTGCCAGCGTTCTGGCGGCCTGTACCGGGTAGAGCTCGGGGCGTGGGAACCTGCGTATGGCCGGCTTGCGGAAGCGCAGGTGAAGTGGGAATTGACGAGTGCCCGTCCGCTGCGCGGCGCATAGGATATATTTCACCCTTATGGGTCAGTGAGCGTACCCGAGCCTCTCCCAGGCCAAATACGGGAAATGGCCTCCAGGCAGTCGATTCGGCCGGCTATGCGGGGCGACATCGATCAGATCATGGAGATCGAACAAGCCTGTTTCTCGGACCCGTGGCAGAGGAGCTCGCTGATTTCCCTCATCGATGACAGCCGCGTCTACTTTTCGGTTGCGGAGACAGAGGCCGGCCAAATACAGGGCTACGTGACCGCGTGGTTCGTTCTCGACGAAGGGGAAGTGGGCAACCTTGCGGTCGCCCCGCAGTGGCGCGGCTCGGGTATCGGATCGTCATTGCTGGCCGGGGTCATTTCGTACAGCGTTTATCGCGGGATAACGAGGCTTTTTCTGGAAGTGCGGCAAGCCAATCTGGCAGCACGCCGGTTGTATGCGTCGCACGGTTTTCTGGAAATCGGACGTCGAAGGGATTACTATCGGCAACCGGTTGAAGATGCTATCGTACTCCGCCGATCCGTTGGCATGTCCACATAAGGAATAAAATGAGAGGATGCAACAGAAGTACGTGATATGCAATCGATTGATGACTCGGCTTAAAGTAGCACGTTATACGGTTACCAGTGAGCAATACTGCTCCAAGCCCAGGAGGGAAATGTGAGTCGAAGCTTGAACAAAGTGACCCTGATCGGAAATCTCGGCGCCGATCCGGAGGTGCGGTCCACCACGGGAGGTAATCGCGTAGCCACCTTCTCAATCGCGACCAGCCGATCCTGGAGTGGCGCCGGTGGCGAGAAGCAGGAAAAGACTGAATGGCATCGGTGTGTCGTATGGAACAGCAAAATTTCCACGCTCGCAGATATTGTCGAACGATACCTCAAGAAAGGCGACAAGGTTTACGTTGAGGGGCGAATCGAGTACCGGCAGTGGCAGGACAAGGAAAACCAGACCCGGTATACGACTGAAATCAACGTGCGCGAGCTGATCATGCTGAGTGGCAAGAGTGGTGGGGAGGGCTTCGATGCCGACGCGGGCGGAGCCTCGCGTGCACGTGTGCCTGCCGGCGATCGTGTGCGGGCCACGTCGGGGGCTGGGTCTGGAGTTTCCGAAGGCTCCGATGGGTTCGAGGAGTTCAAGGACTCGGTGGAGGAGGAGGACGATCTCCCGTTTTGATTGGCAGGGAGGATGTCGCCTGGGGCGGGCCGGCTCAGTGGTGTGACGGTGGGACGACGTCATATCTTTGCACCGCTCCCCGCCTCCAGTCTTCTCCCCTCGTGACCTGTCAGCCGCCGGCGCGTCAGATATGCGTAACCACCACGCGGCGCACTAGCGGCGTCATCGCATACGCGCACTCCAAAGGTACTTAGCATGATTTGCTGCGGCTTCCCATCGAGCACCCTTAGCGCCGGTCCTTGCAAGCGCGCGCTTCTCCTGGCAACTCTGGCCAGCGCCGTATTTGCACCTGTCGCCCTCGCGGCGCAAGGCGAGGCGAGCGGTCGATCGCACGTCGTGAGGTCGGGAGATACTCTGTGGGATCTGGCCAGCGCCTACCTCAGCGATCCCTTTCAATGGCCAGAGATCTACCGGGTGAACGCTGAGGTCGTGGAGGATCCACATTGGATTTATCCTGGGGAAGCTCTCAGTATTCCTGGTGAGGAACCCTTGGCCACCGTGCAGGCAGTCGGTCATTCGAACACTACCGTGTTCGCACGTGCGCGGGAAACCCGTCAGGCTGTGGCCCAGCCTGTTGCGACATTTCAGCAGCCCGTGGTCACGGCGGCTACCGGAAGTCCTGAAGGGGAGGTGTATGCCGCCCCCTGGGTCGACCTTATCGGCGGTCCGGCAAATCGGGGCGAGCTACTCGAACGCCCAAACGAATCCGTCATCTCTGAGGCCGCTGACCGCAAGTGGCTGCAGATTGAGGATCGTGCTTATGTCAAACTGCCCGCCGGCGGCGGTTCTCGCCGCGGCGACCGATACGTGATCGTTCGGCTCGGTCCGGTGGTCGGCCTGAATGGGCAGATGGCCATTCCAACCGGAATCGTCGAGGTCGAGGACGACGAGCGGGGGGATGTTCCCACAGTGCGCGTGGTTCGGCAGTTCGATGCGATAACGCTCGACCAGTCGATAATTCCGCTGGAGCGGTTTCCGATGCCGGCCAGGGCTGCGCCTGTCGAAAAGGTGCTCGGCGTAAGGACCAGTGTCATCTGGATTGCGTCCGAGGCGGTGTTGCCGTCCGTGCAGCACTATCTGGTGCTGGCCTCGACCCGCAGCGATGGCGTGGCGATTGGGGACCAGTTCACCCTCCTGCGGCCGCGTGGACGAATGGATAATGGTTCTGTGCTTCCCGAGGAGCCTCTCGCTCTTGCCAGGGTAGTCCGCGTCACGGATCGCGGGACGACTGTGATTCTGCTCGATCAGCGACACCCCGCGATAAGCGTGGGCACGGCGGCGCGGCTTACCGCCAAGATGCCATAGCCCTAACGAGCGGTTACATTTGGGGCGACGCATAATAGCGTCGCCCTTTTTTTCGCTGTGTCGGCCACCTGGAATTATGCCACTTTTTGCGATTGCCTTTGCGAGAATGATCCCGCCCATTACACCACCACGCCGTCGGCGACTCGGCAAGCGAGTGCTCGCTTGAAGAAGACAGCGCTCGTTACCGGCGGCGCCGGCTTCATCGGTTCCCACGTCGCCGACCGTCTTGTCGCCGAAGACTACCGCGTCACGGTGATCGATAATCTGTCCAGTGGAAAGCTTCATCAAATTCCGCATGACGCGGCGTTCTACGAGATGGACGTTACATCGGCTGACGCAGGGCGCCTGGTTAGCGAAGGAGGATTTGACGTCATTTGCCATCTCGCCGCGCAGATAGATGTTCGGAAGAGCGTAGCCGATCCCGCGTTCGATGCGCAGCTGAATATTGGGGGGAGTCTTAACCTGCTCGAAGCGGTGCGTCGGAGTGGCAGGCGAACCCGCTTCATCTTTTCCTCGACCGGAGGTGCTGTATACGGGGACATGGTGGACATGCCGGTAAGCGAAACGGGTGAGAAGGATCCGCAATCTCCCTACGGCGCCGCAAAGCTGAGCGTCGAGTATTACATGGGCTATTTCGCTCGAGTGCACGGGCTGGACACCGTGGCGCTGCGCTACTCCAACGTTTTCGGACCCCGGCAGGATCCACACGGGGAGGCTGGTGTAGTGGCGATATTCTGCAACAGGATCCTGGACGGCATGCCATTGAAGGTTTTCGGCGATGGGACGCAGACACGCGATTACGTCTACGTAACCGACGTTGCGCGCGCCAACGTCCTTGCGGCAAGCGCCGACCTCAACCCGATGACGACACTGGACAGCCGCGCGTTCAACGTTGGGACTGCAATGGAAACCACTGTGGTGGAACTGGCGGAAATTCTGATGTCTGTCGCTGAGATGGATGTTCCGCTGGAGTTCGCTCCGCGGCGTGCGGGTGAACAACTTCGCTCATCTGTTCAAATAGAGAAATCTGAGGCGCTGCTGGGGTGGTATCCGGAAATGCCGCTGCGCCGCGGCTTGGCAAATACGCTTGAATGGTTCGCCGGACAGCGGCAGGGTGCCAAGGAGTGACAGGGGTTTTTCCGCAGATCGGAGCAGCTGTCCCAACGACGCCGTGGGAAATGATCACACATGCTTCGTTGATGACGCAGCTAGTGCTGATCCTGTTGGTCGTTTTGTCCCTGGTAAGCTGGATGGTGATCGCTCTCAAGTGGCGCGAGCTGCGTGGCGTGACCATGGCCGGACGAGTCTTTCACCATGACTTCGAGCGCGCATCGGGTTTGGAGGAGGTAGATTCGCTTGTTCGGCGAAGCCCGCCCAGTCCGTTTACACGGATATTCAACCGCGCCATCAATTTTTTCGCCGAAATGAAGCCCGGGGCATTGCGTGAGGTGGCCGCTTCGCCACTAAGCGGTTCACAGGTAGAAGCCCTGCGGCTGGTTCTCGACTCCGAGACGTCGGATGAACGCGAGCGTCTCGCGCACTACATTCCATGGCTGGCTGTGATTGGCTCGGTCAGTCCCCTCATCGGTCTTCTGGGAACAGTGCTTGGTGTCATAGACGCGTTCGTCGGGATAGCCACGCGCGGATCCGGTAATATCGGAGCGGTGGCTCCCGGTGTGGCTGAAGCGCTCATCGCGACCGCTGCGGCACTCACGGTGGCTATTCCGGCCGTGTTCGGGTACAACATTTTTGCCAGCCGCGTCAACCGGCTTGAAACCGAGTTGGAAAACTTCGGTTCTGAGCTGATCGCGATGATGGTGCGCGAGGGACGCATTTAGATGCCGGGCTGATGTCACGCCGTCGCTCGAAGACAGGTATGCCGCTCAATGCCGAGATCAATGTGGTGAGTCTCATCGACGTGATGATGCTGCTCATGGTCATCTTCATGATCACCGCCCCGATAATGCAGGGCGGCGTCGACGTAGCACTTCCAAAGGCCGAAGCAAGGGCTCTCGAGCCCAAGACGGGGCTCGTCGTCACGGTAAACCGGCGCGGTGAGCTTTTCGTGGATGAAACGCGGCTCACGTACGCCGAGTTTCGCGCCAGCTTCAAGGCCCTCGCATCCGCGCGTGGTCGCGAGGGCGTGTACCTGCGCGCGGACGAGAGCGTTCCGTACGGAGAAGTCGTACGAGTGTTGGCGGTGATGCGCGCCTCGGGTGTCGGGGACGTAGGCCTGGTGGCTGAGCCCGAGGAAGGGCGGTGAGCGCCGGCCGACTGCAGGCCTATCCTGCGGATGGCCGGACGCTTGCGGGCCCGGTTGGTACCTCCATCATTCTCCATGTGGTGGCTCTGTCGGCGGTATTTCTGCTGAGGCCCGAGGCGCGGGTGGTAGGCGCTCGGATTTATCGAGTGGATCTGGTAGCGGCGCCGGCAGGTCCGCGCGCCGCTGGTGTTGTCGCCGCTGCGTCGGCGGCACCAGAGCGGGTGGAGCCGGTTGCGCCTCGACCCAGGCCGCCTGAAGCGGAGCCGGCTGCGCGTCAGGCCACGGTTCCCGTGCTTCGGAAACCAACACCGCGCGTGACACCTTCACCTACTTCGAGTGCTCCGCTTCCCCGACCACGGGCGGCACAGATCGCTGGTGGGGGTCCTGTCGGGGGACGAGGTACCGACGTCGCTACCGTCCGTACGGAAGGGATCGATTTTCCCTATCCGGGCTATCTGGAGAACATCGTTCGGCAGATAGCCGCCCGCTTCGATCCGCCTCGCGGCGCGGCCGTGATGGCCGAGATCAAGTTTCTCATTAGACGCGACGGGTCCGTAACAATCATTCAGTTCGTTACTCGCTCGGGAGTGTTTGCCTTCGATCTCGAGGCACAGGCCGCGGTCGAGGCGGCCGGCAACGCGCGCGCCTTCGGACCCTTGCCTGACGGCTTTCCGGACGATGTGCTTCCCGTGGTTTTCAGCTTCGATCCAAAGACGATCCGCTGATGTCATCGAAATTACTGCTGTCCGTGGCTGCCATGGTCTTGACAACCGCAATTGCGACGGCGCAGGACACCACGCGGAAAGGAGTTCGCATCGGACTGACGTATCAGCCTGGCACGAAGCCCGCTGTGGTCGTGTTACCCATACCAGGCGCTGCCGGCGATAGTATTGGCACGATACTATCGCGCGATCTCGACTTCAGTGATCGCGTGGATGTGGCCACGCCAACCAGCGCATTGGCGTTCGACGCAGCCCGCGGAAATGGAAGGCGTGCACCGAATTACGGCCTGTGGAAAACGCTTGGCGGGGCGGTCATCGTGGAAGGCGGTGTTACAGCCGCCGGGGTGCTTATCAAAGTGCATGACGTTGGGCAGGCTCGCATTGCGGAGTCGCGCGAGTTCCCCTTGCCGTCCTCACGGTTGAGCAGCGAGTGGCGCATGGCGCTGCATGGCGTCTCCGACGAGATACTGCGCTGGATTTCAGGCACGCGCGGTAGCGCCCAGTCGCGCATCCTGTACGTGCGCGACAAGCAGATTCACGTTATTGATTCGGACGGCGCGGGGGATCGCGTCCTCACGCGGGGATCGACATCCCTGTCGCCGGCCTGGCACCCCAAGGGCCGGTACGTCGCGTACAGCAAGTTCGGGGAACGCGGCACGGAAATCCACATCTCGGATCTCTCCTCCGGGACTGCGCGCCGCCTTGCGACTGCCAGTGGGTTGAACATCACGCCGGAGTGGTCTCCGGATGGCCAATGGATCGTTTACGCGCATGGCGCGGAAAGCGGCACGGACCTGGTAATGGTTAGCGCGCTAGATGCTGGTTCAGTGCGCAGGATCACCGTAGGGAGGGGAACGGACAATACCTCACCGTCGTTCAGTCCCGATGGGCGTCGTCTGGCGTTTACATCCGGACGGTCCGGGCACCCCGAGATTTACGTAATGGATGCAGACGGAGCGAATGCGGAGCTTCTGACGCCGTTTCAGTTTGGTGAGACCAGCTATCGATCGGGCCCATCGTGGTCGCCGGATGGTCGGCAGGTGGCCTTCCAATCGCGCACCGATGGCCGATTCCAGATCGTCACAATCAACCTCCGCGATCGTAGCATGAAGCAGCTTACAAGTGAGGGAAGTAACGAGGACCCGTCCTGGGCTCCTGATGGCCGGCATATGGTTTTCACGTCAAATCGTTCCGGATCGAAGCAGCTCTGGGTGCTGGACGCCGAAACTGGAAGGTCGCGTCAGTTGACACGCTCGAGTGGCGCGCGTCTCGCAGCCTGGTCGTCCATTATATCTGACGCGCCCTGACGTCCGCCCCTTGAAAAATTCACACCCCAATTGGAGACTCCACATGCCGCCTCGTGCTCGTGCCATTCTGGCCCTGGCTACCGCGCTCCTTGCCGTTCAGGCGGGCGCCTGCCGAAAGAAGGAGCCACCAGCACCTCCAGCTCCCGAAATCAACCAGGACTCGGTCGCCGCGGCTGAACGAGCCCGCGCAGACTCCATGACGCGTGCGGATTCTCGCCGTGACTCCATTGCGCGCGCCCAAGCCGTTTCGGCCGAGAGTGCGGGGCGGGAGGCCGCACGGTTAGCCGAAGTGCGGAGCACTCTCACGGCTCCGGTGTACTTCGACTACGACAGCGATGGCCTCAGCGACGAAACAAGGACCGTACTCGATGCCAAGATCCCGGTTTTGAATGCCAATCCGTCGGTGCAGCTTCGCATTTCGGGGCATGCGGACGAGCGCGGATCCGATGAGCATAACCTTGCGCTGGGCCAGAGACGGGCTGCGGCCGCCAAGCGTTATCTCACTCAGCGCGGCGTTGCGGATTCGCGCATTGAGATCATCAGCTTTGGAGAGGAGCGTCCGGCCATGGAAGGTTCCGATGAATCAGCGTGGTCGCAGAATCGCCGCGACGAGTTCGAGATCACGGCAGGTGGTGATCGATTGAGTCCCCCTTCCTGATGCGCCTTCTTCTCAATCGGCTGGCTCCGCTCGCGCTATTGCCGGCCCTGGCATGCTTCGCCACGCGCGAAGATGTGCGACTGCTTCAGGCGGACGTGCTCGCGTCGCGTGCGCAGCACACGCAGTCTGATTCCGCAACCCGTGCCCAACTCACGCAGATGCTCGTGGCGCTCGGCACCGTGGTGGATTCGTTAAGTCTCGTGAGCGGCCGGCTCAACAGGTTTCAGGGGGACGTCCGTGGCGAGCTGCACTCGTTGAGTCAGCAGCTCATCCAGGTTCAGGAGCTGGGTGGCCAAAGCCAGCGCAGATTGCAGGAGTTGAGGTCTGCGCTCGAACAGAAGGCGCAGGAGGTGGTGCCGGTGCCGGTTCCGATAGGCAGCGCCCGCGTCACCCCTCCAACGACCAGCGCACCGCCTGCTGCTCCGGCAAACGCACCAGCTCCGGTTTCGCCACCGGCTCCCGTGGGCGTGGCCCCGGTGAGCGTGGCTCCCGGGCCAAATACACTCTTTCAACTTTCCCTGGATCAGCTTCGCAGGGGTAGTGCAGTAGCAGCGCGAACGGGATTTCAGGAATTGTTGCGACAGCATCCAACTTCGGACGTGGCGGGGGAAGCGCAGTTTTACCTGGGTGAAGCCTACAGCGCCGAGGGCAATCGATCGGCCGCCGATTCAGCGTACGCGATGGCTGCGGAGAGGTATCCAACGTCGCCGCGTGCCTCCACGGCCGTGTATAAGAGAGCGCTCGGCATGGAAGCAGCTGGCAATGCTTCCGCCGCACGAGCGCTCCTCACCCAGTTGATCGAGAAGTATCCGCGCTCGGACGAGGCCGCGTTGGCGCGTGAGCGCCTGCGCGTAATGAGGTAGTCCAAGAGCGTGGCCTTCCTGTACAAAGCCCAGCCCGGCGCCGAGATGCCCTTCCTCGATCACCTCGAGGAATTGCGCTGGCGGCTTTTATGGTCGCTTGGAGCGCTCACGCTGGGTGTCATAGCGGGTTTCGTGGTCGTCATGCAATTCGACGTGATAGGACTGCTCGCACGTCCCATAACGCCCCTGCTCCAGGGGCAGAAACTGATCTTTACACATCCGAGCGATCCATTTTCAATCATCATGAAGGCGGCGTTTTTCATAGGAATACTGCTCGCGCTGCCGGTCATACTCTACCAGCTTTGGGCATTCCTTGCGCCGGCGCTGCACCGCCACGAAAAGCGCATCATTATCCCGATGATCGCATTCGCCGTGCTGCTTTTCGTAGCCGGCGCGGCGCTCGCCTACTTTGTTGTCCTTCCCCTTACGCTCAGGTTCCTTCTCGGCTTGCAGACGGAATCCCTGCAGTCGATGATCTCAGCGGCTGACTACTTCGGGTTCGCTATCAGCATGTCGCTTGCCTTTGGCGCGACTTTCGAGCTGCCCATCGTGATAATCGTGCTCACGGCCCTGGGAATCGTCACGCCGCAGATGCTTTCAAAGTACCGGCGCCATGCGGTGGTGCTCTGCCTGGTTGGATCAGCGCTCATCACTCCGGGCGCCGATCTCACGTCGCTCGTCGCGATGGCGGTGCCGCTCTATTTTCTATTTGAAGTGAGCTTGGTACTTTCGTACGGAGTGCAGCGGCGGCGCGACCGCCGCAAAGCGAAGGAAGCGGCCGAGGCGGCCGCCACCGGCGATGAGGTCCCAGCGTGAAAAGGTTGGTCGCCGTGGTGTTGCTTCTCGTTTGTGCCAGCGAGCTCAGGGCGCAGCAGCCGGTCCCGCTACCGCCGCGCCCCCCGCGCGATACAGCTACGGCCCGGCAGCGCCTGCCCGCCGATTCCGCGGTGCGAGATACCGCTCGGCGAGAGCTGGTACAATGGGCTCCCGAGGATTCCGTGATGCAGGCTCTGCTCGCGCGAGAAGGCTATGTCGTGACGCGCTACCAGGCAAACACGGTGACCTTCGAAGCGGCTGACCGGCGCATGAATCTTCGTGGCGACGCGGCCATCCAGCGCGAGCAGGCGCTCCTCGTCGGAGATTCCGTCACGTTCAACGATGCGACGAAGATCATTTTCGCGTTCGGCGACACCGTCATACTACGTGACCCGAGCCAGACCGGTGGAGACCTGATAGCCGAAGGTCAACTGCAATACAATATCTCCACCCGCTCCGGAACCGTTAGCAGTCTAAGCACGTCAACCGAGCAGAATGGTCAGACGTGGTTTGTGGAGGGCAAGGACACCGGCTTCCGCACCGATAGCGCGGGTACGGAGGCAAGGCGCGTTTTCTTCGCGCATGATGGCACGGTCACGAGCTGCGATCTCACGGAGCCGCACTATCACTTCAAGTCAGGCGACATGAAGGTGGTAACCAAGAACATCCTTGTAGCGCGTCCGGCTGTGCTATACATCGCCGACATTCCAGTAATGTGGCTCCCGTTCATCTTTCAGGATATGCGGTCCGGGCGCCGGAGCGGGATACTTTCGCCCCGTTTCGGGCTGAGCGACATAGTGCGAAATACTCCCTCCTACCGTCGGCAGGTTGAGAATCTGGGATACTACTTCGCCATTAGTGACTACATGGACGCGATCGTATCGTTCGATTGGCGGAGCGGAGCGCGCGGTTCCGATTCGGATCCCGGATGGTCGCGATACAATGCCGAATGGCAGTACCGCTGGCTCGACCGATTCCTTGGCGGACGCATGGCGGCCTCGCACGAGAACTGGGACAATGGGCGGACCAATACGAGGCTTTCGTGGTCCCACAATCAGGATTTCTCGCTGCGAAGCAGGGTGAGCGCTAACCTGAACTATGTGACGAGTACACAGCTCACGCAACGGCAGGCATTTACCGCGGCACAGGCACTTGCGACCATCGCGTCACAGCTGAATTTCCAGCAGGGGCTTGGGCCGTTCTCGCTGAACATTGGTGGGTCGCGCACGCAGTATCCGGGGCGGGATCAGGTGCAGCAGAGCTTCCCGAATGTGACGCTGTCGACAAAGCCGATAGATGTGGCGCCGTGGCTGGTGTGGAGCCCAGGGCTGAGCGCCAGCAACAGCCAGTCATTCAATCAGGATCTGGTTGGCGGGGCCTTGTCCTACCGTTACAGTCCTCGAGCCGACGGAACTCTCGATAGCGCCCGCGTCAGCCGAAACTCCAGAGTAAGCACACTCAACCTGTCCACGCCGCTTCGAGTCTTTGGATTCGATTGGTCCAATTCCATTTCGATCAACGACACCGAGAACGACTTTCCCCGTGTCTTTTCCGTGTATGCGGATGTGCGGGACACATCCCGGAAGAGCGACCGCGTTTATCGCAAGGACTTTCGTACGAACATCGACTGGACGACTGGATTTGCGCTGCCACCACTATTACGAGGCTCGTGGAACGTGGTGCCGCAGGTGAATATCCAGAATATCGATGGTTCGGCCCCATTCATGGTACGAACGGTTCTCTCGGGTGGCGAGTACGTCCGGCAGGGAAAGCGGCTCGCTTACGGAGTGAGCGCAGCCCCCACGTTTTTCGCGTTCTTTCCCGGATTTGGTCCCATATCTCGCATCAGGCATTCGATTTCGCCGTCTGTCAACTATAGCTACGCGCCCAGCGGAAAAGGTGTTAGCGACGAGTTTCTTGCGGCGCTCAACCGCACGCGAGTGGGGTATCTCGGCGATCTGACGCGCAATGAGCTATCGGTAGGACTGAATCAGTATTTTGAGGCGAAGCTCAAAAGTCCAACTGACACAGCTCCGGGGGCCGGCCGCAAGATAAAGCTTCTCGAAATCGACGTGTCATCGCTGAACTACGACTTCGAACGAGCTAAACAGGCAAACGGAGTTACTACCACGTCCTTCTCGTATGGACTCCGGTCCGAGCTGATTCCGGGGTTCAACTTCAGATCCAGTTATTCGCTGTTCGAAGGCAATCCGGCCAATGACTCGGCGAAGTTCAAACCGTACCGCACCAGCATAGATGCTTCCTTCTCCATCGGAAAAAATCGCAACCCTTTCGCGCTTCTACAGCGAGTGTTCGGAAAGGCAGTGCCGACCACGGATACCATTGCGGACCAGCGGTCGCGTACCGAAGCGGGAGATCCGTTGGCGGCGGTCCAGTCGGCGCAAATAGCCGGTTCAGCCGGAAGCCGGAATCCATTTGGAATTTCAGCTACCCAGGAGTGGGAAGCGCAGCTCAGCTTTTCATCGAACCGCAGCCGCCCCATTCGGGGCGAAAACATTGTTGACTTCGATCCACTCGCGCGCTGCCGGATTTTCCTGAATCCCTTTGAGCAGCAACGGTGTGTGCTTACGGCGCAAGAGCAGCGCGACTCGCTCCCAACAACTATCGAGGGAGCCAGGGTTACACGATTCCCCCCCCAGACCACGCTGCGAGGTAACTTCACCTTCAACCTCACGCCTAGATGGGCAACGCAGTGGACAACATCGTACGACTTCCAGCGTGACGAGTTTGCGGACCACACCGTCACCCTGCAACGCGACCTGCACGATTGGCGCGCCATTTTTGCCTTTACCCAGGCCCCTAACGGCAATTTCGCCTTCAACTTCTTTATCTCGCTGAAGGCGGAGCCGGACCTCAAGTTCGATTACAACCGGCGCACGTACAGGCCCTCGTTCTAGTGTAGTGTCGCCAAAGTTTCATTGGCTTTGTT
>JBPCJT010000042.1:0-6298 GCA_051005015.1 Gemmatimonadaceae bacterium
GCTCCCGGCAAACATCAACGTAGCGTCCATCCCCGGTGTCGGGGACAATGTCGCTCCAGCGCTCAGGCAACTCGGCGTTCCATTGACCGTCGTCGAACCAGCGTCGGTCGCTACGACCGATCTGTCGCGCTTCACGACGGTGGTGGTGGGTCCACGCGCTTACGAATCGTCGGATGCGCTGGTGAGCAACAGCGCCCGGCTCCTCGAGTTCGCGCGGAATGGCGGAACGCTCGTCGTGCAGTACGGCCAATATGAGATGATGCGGCCCGGCATCATGCCATTCGCCATTACCATCAACCGGCCGCACGACCGTGTGGCTGATGAGACCGCGCCGGTCACCGTACTGGCTCCGGCACATGCGCTGTTAAACGTTCCGAACCGGATCACCGAAGCGGATTGGCGAGGATGGGTTCAGGAGCGGTCGCTGTACATGCCGCGCACATTCGCGGAGCAGTATGTTCCGCTTCTGTCCCTGAACGATCCTGGACAGGAGCCGCGCAACAGCGCGTTACTGGTATCGCCCTACGGAAAGGGGACCTACGTATATACGACTCTTGCGTTTTTCCGCCAACTTCCGGCCGGAGTGCCGGGCGCGGCGCGGTTATTCGTGAATCTGCTCAACGCGGGGAGAGCAAAGGCACGGGGGAAGGTTGAATGACCGGTGTTCGGTGTTCGGTGCACGGTGCACGGTTGTCACAGCGAATCGTTGCCTTTCTCCTCCCCTTCCTCTCCGCCTGCTCTTCCTCGGACGGCCGCACTGTTCTCACAGTCTATTCACCGCACGGACGGGAACTACTTGCCCACTACGAGGCGGAGTTCGAAAAGGCCAACCCCGCCGTGGACGTCCAGTGGGTGGACATGGGCTCGCAGGCGATCCTGGACCGCATTCGCGCTGAGAAGTCGAACCCCCAAGCCGATGTCTGGTTCGGTGCTCCCGCCGAAATTTTTGCGCGCGCAGCAAGGGAAGATCTCATCGAGCAATTCAAGCCGTCGTGGGCTGCCGCCGTTTCCCCGGAAGCGCGCGATGCGGGCGGCCGCTGGTTCGGCACATACCTCACTCCCGAGGTAATCGCCTACAACAGCGAGGCTGTAAGCGACGCCGAGGCCCCCAAGGACTGGGACGACGTTCTCGATCCCAAGTGGAAAGGGAAGGTGCTTATTCGGAATCCGATCGAGAGCGGGACGATGCGAGCCATATTCGGCGCGATGATCCTGAGAAGCATGCGAAAAACGGGATCGCCGGAAGGAGGGTACGAATGGCTTCGCAAGCTCGACGCGAGCACCAAGGAGTACACCGCGGATCCGTCCATTCTCTACCAGAAGCTTGGCCGCCAGGAGGGCCTGATCACGCTGTACAACATGCCGGACATCGAGATCCAGCAGAAGCGCGGCTATAAGGTCAAATACTCCATTCCCACCAGCGGTACGCCATTGCTCGTTGAGGGCATCGCCATCGTAAAGGGCACGAAGCACATCCTTCAGGCGAAGGCGTACTACGAGTTCGTTACCACCATCCCGGCGCTGCTGGCATCCGCCGAGCGCTTCACGCGCATCCCGGCGCGCACCGACATCCCCGCCGACTCGCTTCCGGCCTGGATTCGCGAAGCGCAGGCGAGGATTGTTCCTATGCCACTCGACCAGGATGTGCTGGCTGCGCACCTGGATGAGTGGATGCGGTATTGGGACATGAATATTCGGAATCAGTACAGGGGGAAGTGAATGCGGGACGGGGGAGGTGGAAGGCGGGATGCGGGCGCTTGCGGAACTGCCAGAGCGAGACCGCGCGCCTGGCCCCGGGACCTTGCGGTTCGGTGCTGAATTAAATGCCTCCCGCCTCCCCCCTCCCGCCTCCCGCCTCCCGCCTTTCTCTCAGCAATCTCAGCCGCAGATTCGGCGCATCTGCCGCCGTGGACGATCTGTCTCTCGAAATTGCTTCGGGCGAGTTGCTGGCGCTCATCGGAGCGTCGGGGTCCGGAAAGACGACGACCCTGCGCATGGTCGCCGGCTATGAAGCGCCCGACGCCGGAGCAGTTCTGCTCGATGGGAAGAACATCACGTC
Organism: Gemmatimonadaceae bacterium; assembly: GCA_051005015.1. Lineage (GTDB taxonomy): Bacteria > Gemmatimonadota > Gemmatimonadetes > Gemmatimonadales > Gemmatimonadaceae > JACMME01. Next base: position 2,060 of record JBPCJT010000042.1, read on the forward strand.
TCTTCCGCCGGCGCGCCGTGATTTCGGGATGGTATTCCAGCATTACGCGCTCTTCCCCCATATGAGTGTGGGAGAGAACGTTGCGTTCGGACTGCAGGCGCGTGGAGTGAGCCCGGCGGATCGGGGCAGGCGTGCGGCCCAGGCGCTGGATAATGTCGGGTTGGGCGGTGCGGCTCGGCGGCCTGTGCAATCTCTTTCCGGCGGCGAGCAGCAGCGAGTGGCGCTGGCCAGAGCGCTCGTCATCGAGCCGCGGGTCCTTCTGCTCGACGAGCCCCTGAGCAACCTCGATCCCACACTGCGCCGTGCGACTCGCGAGGAGCTGCGCGCGACACTGCAACGACTTGGTGTCACCGCGCTCTTCGTTACTCACGACCAGGACGACGCTTTCGCCGTCGCGGACCGGGTAGCTCTCATCCAGCGAGGACGGCTTCTTCAGGTCGGGTCGCCGGAGGAATTACACGACAGGCCGGCATCGCGCGCGGTGGCCGAGTTTATTGGGCATTCGACACTGGTCAGGGCTCGGCTCGAGAACGGTGAAGGGCGGAATGCGCGGGGTGTGCGCGTCACGATCACGATCGGTGGCACGGAGCGGGAATACGTGGCCAGCGCCGCGGAAAACATGCGCACCCCGGACGTCTTCGCGGTTCTGCGTCCCGAAGCGCTCGCGCTTGCGGCGCCCGAGGCCGCGGACGCCTGGCCCGGTGTCGTGACGGGGCGGCGATTCGCCGCCGGGCTCGTGGTCTACCACGTGCGCCTGAGTGAGGTGGTAGAGGTGCAGCTGTACAGCACCGATCGCGGAGTACGCGAGGGGGAACGCGTGGGAGTGAGTGTGACACGAGAGCCAGTGGCGGTGGTGGGAGATTGAGGCGGCCGCAGCGCTCCTTTGGCACATGGCTGCTTGCGGCGCCTGTGCTTGCGTTGCTCCTCTGGACTGTTGTCTATCCGAATGTCGCTGTCATTATAGGCAGCTTCGATAACGGGCTGGCGAACTGGCGTGCTTTTGCGGTCAGTCCCGCGGATCGCGAAGCGCTCAGCGCGACTCTCGTCATCTCTGTCGGGTCCGTGATCGCCGCCACCGCCATCGGAATACCGCTCGCATTTCTACTTGCGCGTTTCGAATTTCGAGGCCGCAGGGTATTGAGCGCGATCGCCACTCTTCCAGCTGCGCTTCCGCCGCTCGTCGGTGTCGTCGCGTTTCTCTTTCTCTATGGTGAGAGCGGCGTTGTCACGCGTACCGTGCAGCGGGTACTCGGCCTGGAGCAGGCGCCGTGGAGTCTTACTGGCGCGTGGGCGATAGTCTTCGTTCACGCCTACACGATGTACGTCTTTGTATTCCTGTTCGTCTCGGCGGGGCTGGAACGGTTCGACACGACACTGGACGAAGCAGCATCCGGGCTTGGGGCAACGCGCGGCACCAGGCTCTGGCGCATCACGCTTCCACTCCTCACCCCATCCATCGCGGGCGCGATGCTGCTCGTCTTCATGAACTCGCTCGGCTCGTTTTCGGCGCCATTCATCTTCGGAGGCGGACTGCGGGTGCTGTCGACCCAGATCGTGGCGTCAAAGACGAGCGGCGCAATGGGAATGGCGTATGTGGAAACTACCGTGCTCGCGGTAAGCGCCGTGCTCGCGCTCGCGCTCTTCCGCTGGTTTGAGCGGCGGCGCACGTACGCAATGACTGGCAAGGGTCGCGCGACGCGCGTGCTGGTGCGCTCGCGCACTGCGCGCTACCTGAGCTTCCCGCTCGCACTGCTGTTCGTCGCGGTGCTGGTACTGCCGCACGCGATGGTCATCCTCATCTCCTTCGCGCGCGACGGCACCTGGACTACGCAGATACTCCCGCCCGAATACACGCTCGGCAACTTCCGGCGCCTCGCCACCGAGAGCCAGCTCTGGACACCCATCCGTAACAGCGTTTCCATGGCCATGTTGTCGACCGCGGCGAACGTGATAGTCTGCTTCGTCGCCGCATATCTCCTGGTGCTCAGGCGCTTTCGCGGACGGCGCCTGCTCGAAGTTCTCGTCGCGCTTCCATGGGCGATTCCGGCGACCGCAATAGCGATCGGACTCGCGTCCACTTTTACGGTGAACGATCCGCTTACGGCTCGCGTACTTCTGGTCGGCACATTCTGGATCCTTCCCCTCGCCTATTTCATTCGTGGCATCCCGCTTGTGGTGACTGCGACGGAAGGTTCTCTCAGGCAGATGGACCCGTCGCTCGAGGACGCAGCGCGGGGCCTTGGCGCTTCGTGGTGGCTCACGATGTGGCGCGTGATTCTTCCGGCGGCGCGCCCGGGTCTGCTTGCGGGTGCGATGCTGGCGGCTGTAACCGCGGTGGGGGAATTTGTTGCCAGCGTCGTGCTCTACACGCACGCCAATCGCCCGATCTCCATCGAGATTCTCGCACAGCTCCGCGATCTCGCATTTGGCGCGGCGGCCGGATACAGCGTGTTCCTCATCGTACTCACTCTGGCAATTACACTGGGGGCACGGTGGGGGGAAAGCCGGTTGATTGCGAATGGCTGAAAACGTGTCTGGCCGGAAGCGCCGCAAAGTGGTCATTCTCGGTGGCGGTTTCGCGGGACTCACCGCTGCTCGTACTCTGAGATCTGTGCCGGTCGAAGTCATACTCGTCGACCGCACCAACCATCACCTCTTCCAGCCGCTGCTCTATCAGGTGGCCACTGCCATGCTCGCCCCCACGGACATAACAGCGCCCATACGATGGGTTCTGCGTCGGCAGCGCAACGCCCGGGTGATCATGGCGGAGGCGCGCGGCGTGGATGTCGCCCGGCGAGTGGTGCTTATCGATGGCGGCACCGAGCTTTCCTACGATTTTCTGATTGTCGCTACCGGGTGCAGGCACGCGTATTTCGGGCACGACGAGTGGGAGCCCGACGCGCCCGGCCTCAAGAGCATTTCCGACGCACTCGACATGCGACGGCGATTTCTGCTCGCCTTCGAGGAGGCCGAGAAATGCGAGGATGACGACCTCCGCAGTGCCTGGCAGACCTTCGTTATCGTTGGTGGCGGACCGACGGGTGTGGAGTTGGCCGGCATGCTGCCGGAGATAGCACGGGGGGCGATGAGAAATGATTTCCGCCGCATCGATACTCGCCGGACGCGAGTAATTCTGCTCGAGGGGGGGCTTGGGATTCTGGTATCCTTTCCGCCGGAGCTCTCGCATCGCGCGGCACGGGATCTCGCCGAGTTGGGAGTTGAAGTCAGGACCAATGCGCTGGTCACCCGAATCGAGCGCGATGCCGTGTACGTTGGCAGTGAACGCATTCCCACCCACACAGTGTTCTGGGCGGCGGGTAATGTCTCGTCTCCGTTGGGGAAGTCGCTGAACGCACCGCTCGACGGCGCGGGACGCGTGCAGGTGGAGCCGGATCTTTCCCTGCCCGATCACCCGGAAATATTCGTTGCAGGCGACCTCGCAGCCGTCGTGCAGGACGGCAAGCTCGTTCCGGGCGTGGCACCCGCGGCGAACCAGGAGGGGAAGACTGCTGCCCGGAACATAGCGCTTACGCTCGAGGGAAAGCCGCGCCGGAACTTCCGCTACTTCAACAAGGGAAATCTCGCGACGATTGGCCGCTCGCGCGCGATCGCGGAGTTCGGGCGCGTACACTTCGCAGGCCGCGTCGCATGGTGGATGTGGCTCGGCGTACACATCATGTACCTGGTGGGCTTTCGGAACCGGCTGAGCGTGCTTCTGCAGTGGGGATACGCATACTTTACGTATCAACGTGGCGCGAGGCTGATTGAGGAACCGGCAATGAGCAGCTGGAGGCGGTCGAGCGGCCAAGCGAACGGGTAGCGATGACTGCCGTCGTTCGGCGAGTACGTGTCTTCGCGGCACGCGAGATATAATCTGGAAGCAGGTACGGTGACGTCACCGACATCCAAAGGGCGGGTCGCTGCTGTTTGTTGCATATGCTCCTCCTGGTGTGAGCAGAGCGGGCTGACCTACGACGCGGCCAGCGATCAGTACAACTTCGTTTGGAAAACGAGCACCACGTGGGCCGGCACATGCCGCCAGTTCGATCTCAGGCTGGCGGATGGGTCCGTGCACCGGGCGAACTTCCAGTTCAAGTAAAGGCGACTCGCTTCCCGCCCGCCGAGAGAAGAGACTCGGAGGGCGGGACCCGGCGGTCCGACCGTCAAGAGTTGGTCTACAAGGACGGCGTCTCCACCACCCTCACCCCATGGGGGACGGGGTGGGCTTTGATGCTTTTT
>JBPCJT010000043.1:0-23427 GCA_051005015.1 Gemmatimonadaceae bacterium
GCCGCCAACTGAGGGTGGAAGAACCAGAACCTCCCCTCGCGCAAACCCCGCCACGTGGTCCGCCGTCTTGTGGTCGGAGAATGGCTCCAGGACGATAACGGACGCGCCCGTACGTTTCATGGTTTGGACAAGTCCAGCAAGGTGCTGCGCGGACGGTGGCACGCCCGGCTTGGGCTCCATGAATCCGACGATATTCATTCCGGTGTAGTTGGCGAAATACCTCCATGAGGTGTGCCAGGCCACAACCGGCTTTCCCTTGATTTGAGCGACGAGCGGTGCCCAACGTACCCGGGCGGCATCGAGCCGCTTCTCAAAGGCCTCGAGGTTGCGGGCATATTCACTAGCCCCCGCGGGGTCCAGCCGCGTAAAGGTCGCCTTGAACAGCCGCGCAATGCGCTTTCCATTCTCGGGATCGAGCCAGTAGTGCGGGTTGCCCAGTGGATGGACATCGCCCTGCGAGCGGTCCATGTATCCCGATGCCAGGTCGAGCACCGGAACCGCCGTTGAGACATCGAGATATCCGGAGCCGCCCCGCTTTATGCGCGCATTGCGGGCGCCGTCGATCAAGAGACCCATCCAACCAATCTCCAGGTCAAGCCCCACGAAGGCGAAGACGTCCGCATCTCGCAGCTGCAGCACGAAGCTCGGCTTCGCTTCCACGTAGTGAGGGTCCTGGTAGCCAACGCTGATAGCCGTTGCCGTGATGCGGTTTCCACCCACCTCGTGGGCTAGGCTATGAAGGTCTGAGGTGCTGGTTACCACCTTGAGCTTCTTCTGGGCAGCCGTGGTATCCGCTAGCATCGCTGACGCGGCGAGCAACCCCCAGGCGAGCGTGAATATTCTCTTGATCATGACAAAACTCCTCGGCGCGTGGGCCGCAGATTTCAGAACGGATGAGGACGGTGCGGTCCAAGCGCGAAAGTTGCCTGGATCAGGATGCGATTGAGCTCTCGAAGGTCCCCAGGCGGTATCGTTCTTTCGTACCCGGCGACGAGCTTGGTGAATTCACTGGGGAAGAAGGTCAGGTAGACTGACGCGGCCGAGAAAGTATCGCTATCCGCTTCCGGATCCCGGAGCCAGTCGAAGCGGCCCCCAACGAATGTGCGTCGCGTCATTTGATAGCGCGCGAACGCATACACACCGTCGAAATTGCGCACCGGGCCATCATACACCGTGGCGAACTCGGGGTTACGCGGCAGGGGCGGAGTCTTGTCGTTCAACTGACGAAAGTACTCCGTCTGGAAAATGAACGATTTGTAAAGACCTTGTTGCAGCGGACGCCAACGAAACGTGAAATCGGCGCCAACAAGGCTCTGCCGCACGTTCACGGCCGTCGCATCGCCTGGTAAGCCACAGGAAATCGGTTCGCCAGGATCGTCGAAGGCGAAGCAATCCACTCCCCGCGGCGTCCTGCCTGTCGCCGCGCTCGCGGAGAACTCGACATTCGTCGCTTCGGAAACGTCCCAGTAATTGCGTAAGCGCGCAGAGTATCCGAGCCCGCTCAATCGCTTGTTCGCTGGCTCGTCAGCGACAGGCTCGGAATGGCCTTCCTCCTCCTCCCCGTGGCCATGTGCTTCGCCGCCGAGCTTGTCTATCGCCGTGACCTGTACTTCCTGATAGAACCCGAACGGCGCGAAGATCTTGCTCACCCAGAGGCCGGTTCCCTTGAGGCCTTCTTCCCCGAGAAACCGCTGGATGACATGAGGGTATTCGATGGTGTGAAGCTCGGCGCGGTGGGTCGTGTTCTGCTTTCCCACCGGCATATGAAAGCGTCCACCTCTGATCTGAAACTGTCTCGGCAGTGCAAGCGTGGTCAGATAGGCTTCTTCTATCGCGATGCCCTCGAGATCGGAGAGACCCAGAATCACGTCGGCGCGAAAATACGGGTCGGCCGCCGCCTGCAGGGCAATCTCGACTTCCCGAATGTCGAAGCGGTTTGCGCTCTCCTGGGTGCTCCCATCCGGCGAGAAGTCGGCGATGAGGTCGCCGATAACGCTGATGTCGGGAAGCATTCGCGGATTCTGCGGGCCTGTCGTTTGCTGGCCGACGACAGGCTGCGGCTCGTTTCCAATTCGCTCGAGCTCTCTCACGAGCTGGATGGAATCGGCGGCGGCGATGCTGTCTGCGCGCAAGGAGTCGCCCTTTGTAACAGGTGGCCGCCTGGTGGTATCCGGCTGCTGAGCGTACGCCGCGCCTGCTGCCATGCTGGCTGCGGCCACGATAAAAATGAGTCGCATCTATCTCCTGTGCTGACAGATCATCCTGTCGGCTTTGCATGATTGATACGTAGGAGCGCTGGTAGTTATCGTCACCCACCGACTGCTCCTGGTGTCAGGAAGGACGCTCTACACACCTGATGCGCACGATGATCGCGTGCGGCAGGGGAGCACATCCCGGAGATCAGCTGGTGCCAGCGTCTCGCGGTGGCGCGCGGGGTGCGCATCCTCCACCAAGGAGGAGCGTGTGGCGAATGACTTCTGGCAGCTGGGCCGGCTCAGCTTGGGTCGTATACGCGGCCACTAATGACGCAGTCTCGGGCTGAGCCAGGAGGTGCTGCGCGGAACAGAGCAGACACAGCGCATCAACATGGACAACGTGGTGATGGCTGCCGGGAACCTCAACGTGCGCGAGCGCGCCCTGTGCGGCGCGAGCATCCGTTGCCGGAGCCAGAAGCGCGACCACGAGTTGCGCCACTAACACCAGAAGCGAGGCGAAACGAAATGCTGCGCTTCGCCCACGTTGCAGCAAGCTAGCAGGCATGTCTGTCATACTATCAGGATGCTAAAGCTGTTCCGCGGCACGCGCCAGTATGGTTGAGTGACCGCGCGTGGTTCCGCGCAGCTCGGCCTTCGGGTAGCGCTCAGCTTCTAATCCGCGAAGCTGCGCAGCAGCGACAACATCCGACGGTCGGTTACCTCCGCGTCGCCCAGCTTTGGCGTCTCGATCACTTTGGCCACCGGCGCAAGCCGCTCATGGGTCATGATGCGTCGAAACGCATCCGATCCGATTGCACCTTCGCCTATCAGCTCGTGCCGGTCTCTGCGCGACCCGAGTGGCACCTTGGAATCATTCAGATGAAGGAGATGCAGCCGCGACCATCCAATGGTGTCGGCAAAGCGGGACCACACGCCGTCGAAGTCCGCGGCGAGATCGTATCCAGCGGCGAAAATGTGTGCCGTGTCTACGCAGACGCCGACCCTTACGCGGACCGATTCGTCAACCGCGTCAATCAGAAAAGCCAGCTCCTCGAACGTCGACCCGATCGCTGTCCCGCACCCGGCCGTGGTTTCGAGCAGCAGCGTCGTGCGACCGGGTACGCGCGCCAGCCCTTCCGCGATGGATTCCGCATTGCGCTCGATTCCGCTGGCCCGGTCATCCATGAAATTGCCTGGGTGTGAGACGAGGAAGTCAAGGTGAAGCGCCTCGCAGCGGCCAAGCTCCGACGCGAAGGATTCGAGCGATCGTGCGCGCAGAGCCGAATTGGGGGAGGCGAGGTTGATGAGATAGCTGTCATGCGCCGTTGTAATGTGCAGGCCCGAATCTGACACGGCGGCGGCAAAGGCGCTGGACTCCTCCGGCGCGCATTCACGCTCTGCCCACCGACTGGCTTGTTTGGTGAAAAGCTGCATTGCGGTCGCGGCCAGCGCTTTGGCCCGCGGCGGTGCCGCGGCAGTGCCACCTGCGGAAGAGACATGGGCGCCGAGCGGGCCTACGCCTCTCAACGAACTCCGCGCAGCCACTCCAGCGGGTCCACAGCGCGCCCTGCGGGACGAATCTCGAAGTGCAGGTGCGGTTCCATTTCGGGGTCTGCGGAACCGACGGTTCCTACGGTCTGGCCCTTGCTCACCAGCGCTCCCTTCTGCACCGAGAGTCGGTTAAGCGATCCATAAACGGAATAGTCGCCCCCCCCATGCTGCACGATGACCGTTGGTCCGTATGTACCGAATGCTTCGGCTACCACTACCCGCCCCGCCGCCACGGAGCGAACGGAGGTACCAGTGGCGGCGCTGATGCCTATCCCATTCCAGCGAGTGGTGGTGTTATTCGGATTTACCACGCGGCCGAAGCTGTAAATTATCGTTCCATCAACCGGCCAATCGAGCCGGCCAAGATCGCTCGTACGCAGCGTGCTCGAGGCGCGCGGAGCGTTCGGGGCTGTGCGCTCGTTGCGTCGCCGCGCAGCCTCGAAGGATGCGATGACGTTGTTCAGGCGCGCTTCGTCGCGAGCGATACGTTTCAGGCGATCCCCCACCTGCTTGGCGCTGCGTCTGGTGCGGACGAGGCTGGCTGCCCGCTGATGCTCGAGCGCCCGTAGCCGCCGCTCCTCGTCCGCTTTCTCCTGCCGAGCGAGCTCAATGTCGCGCTGGAAGCGGACGAGGTTGCCGCGCTGCCTGCGCGTCTTGTCTCGCAGGCCCTGCACGCGCGTGACCAGCTCACGATCACGGTCGGCCAGCAGGCGCAGATACTTGTACCGTGCGAGCAACTGACCGAAACTACCTGCGGAAAGCAGCGCTTCGTACGTGTGCAGCGGACCACGCTTGTAGATATCGATGAGCCGGCGGCGCAGCGTGCCGCGTTTTTCGAAAAGCTCCAGCTCGCTCTTGGAGAGATCGGTTGTGGCTTGATCGACTTCGGTGCTGATCGATGCCAGCTGCCCATCCAGCGAGCCAAGCAGGCGCGATGTGGCATCTGCCTGACGGTCGAGATTGGTCACCTCTTCGGAAAGGTCGTGCACGCTGCCCTGCAGGGCGCGCATCCGCTGCTCCAGCGCTCGCCGCTCCTGCCGGATCTTGTTCAGCTGATCCCGGTCGCCGCGCATCCGGGCCGACTCCCCTTCCTGTGTATGTGCCTGGAATGCGGGGAGAGAGGCCAAAGCCATGGCGGCGGCGAAAATCGCAAGCGGCCTTTTCATATCCGCCGCAGGTGGCGCCATACCGAGAGCGCGCTTCCCAGCAAACCGATCAATCCGCCGAACGCGATGCCGCCGATCGCCATCGGACGCTCGAGGAAAACGAGTGGTATGTAACGGCCTATTACCGCGAAAGACAGCCAGAGCAGCAAGAGAGCGAACATTCCGCCCAGTATGCCCGTCGCGAGACCTTCCAGGAGAAATGGACGCCTCACGAATCCGTTCGTGGCGCCCACGAGCCGCATGATCGATATCTCCCTGGCGCGCGCAAGAACGGTGATCCGGATGGTTGCTGCAATGATGATTATCGCGACTGCCGCGAAGGCGATGCCAAGAACTATGCCAGTGCCCGTTGCGACGTTGCGAATATCGTGCAGCCGCTCGACGAACTCGGCGCCGTAGCGCACATCGTTGACAAATGCATAAGCCGCGATGCGATCCGCTACCCTTTGCACGGTGGCCGGATCCCGGAATCCCTCGCGAACCTGCACCTTGATGGATGCGGGCAGAAAGGAAGCGTCGAATACATCCTTGAACTCGCCCATGTCACGCCGCGCGCGTTCCAGCGCTTCATCCTTGGTGACCGGGACAGCTCTGGCCACTTCGGGAAGGCGGGCGATCTCCGACACGGCGGTCGCCAGAGTTTCGACGTTCGTGCTGTCATCGACGAACGCCTCGATTTCTATGCGCTCCTCCACTGCCCCAAAGCGCTGATTGAAGTTGAGCACAACCAAGCCGAAAAGGCCGAAGCTGAAGAGGCTGAACGCGATCATCATGATACTGAGCACGCTGAGGAGCGGCGCGCGCGCAAATGACATCACGGCTTCGCGCAGTGTCAGCCGCACTACCGCTCCCGTGCGGCGCGCGGCGCCGGATCGGCGGAGTCAAAAACGATCTCACCCCGGTTCATTTCTATGACGCGGTGATCATGGCGGCGAAGCAGTTCCATGTTGTGCGTAGCCATGAGCACTGCCGTGCCCGCGGAGTTGATGTCCCCCAGCAGCTGAAAAATGCCACGCGTAGCGCGGTCATCGAGATTGCCGGTTGGCTCGTCCGCTATCAGCACGAACGGATCGTTTACAAGCGCACGCGCAATGGCGATGCGTTGCTGTTCGCCGCCGGAAAGCTGCTTCGGGTAGCTGGTGCCCTTGGAGGCAAGCCCGACCTGCGTGAGCAAGCGGCCTACTCTGGTTCCGATCGTGTCGCGCGGCGCCCCGGTTACCTCGAGGGCGAAGGCGATGTTATCCTCGGCTGTCCGGTCCTCCAGAAGCCGGAAATCCTGAAAAACGATCCCCAGCTTTCGTCGCAGAAGAGCAATCTCCTTGCCGCGCACCTTTGCCGCGTGCATTCCGGCGACGCGAATTTCCCCTGCCGTGGGCCGCTCTTCGAGAAAGATCAGCTTGAGGATCGTGGACTTGCCTGATCCGCTGGGGCCGGTAAGAAATGCGAACTCACCCTTGGCAATTCGAAAGGAGACATCCTTCAGCGCTGCGCCCGTTCGGGGATACTCCTTTGTAACGTGCGCGAAGCGGATCATTTCTGCACGATGATTTCCACTGTGTCACCATCGGCGTCGAGAAGCCGCCAGCTGCCCTGCGCGGTGACCGTGTCTATTGTGGCCTTGAGCAGACCGATCACGATTGGACCAAGCAGAACCCCGACGAGACCAAAGGTATACACGCCCGTGACGAGCCCGATGAACATCCAGTAGAAATTCAGCACCCTGGACTTCTCGGCCGCGATCTTGGGGCGTATGTACATCGACATGAAGAGCGTATTCCCGAGAAATCCTATCACGAGCATGGCGAGCGCCGATCCCCACGCATCACGAAAGATTCCCAGCCAGAGTGCCACTGGGACGTAAATGCTCCAGGAGCCCACGACGGGAAAGAAGCCGATCACGAAGGACAGAATTGCGAGCACCAGCGCGAGAGGCACCCGGAATGCCAGGTTCATTGCCAAAATAACGATCGACTTGATGGTTTGGGTAACCAGGGTGGCGTAGATGGCTCCGTAGAGTACACCGCGCACGTTTCGCTCCAGCGCGCCCGAAATCTCCGCATAACGCGGTGGAATCTTGCCGCGTATGTAGCCGGCTATGGAGTGCGCGGATGTAAAGAAGTAGAAGGCGGTGAACAGGAAAACCGCTGTCGAAACGGCGAACTGAGCCATCGTCTCCCGGAGGCCTCCCACCATCTTGGAGCCGTAGTTCGAAGCTGCCAGCACCCCGTTCCTGATCTGATCCGTCAGACTCTTCCCCTCGAAGAAGGGCAAACGCCGAAGCGCGGCGTCGATTCGCTGGACTATCTCGGCTTCATGCTCGGACAGATAAGAGGCCGCTTCGCTGAGCTCGATGTAGCTGTACACGATTATTGCTATCAGCGGGATTGCCACACAGAGGATTGTGAGCAGCGCGGCACCCGTAGAGGAACGCACCAGCCCCTGGATCATCTTGTAGAACGGACGCATGTAGGTCGCGACGATCATTGCCAGGATGCCCGCGATAATCACCGTTCGCACCATCCAGAGAAACAGGACGAGGACAATGGCGAACAGCAGCGACGTCAAGGCAATGCGCCGAAACTCGGGGAGCGTCAGTTCCGCGATGACCTGATTGTGCCGTCGCTCGACGCGCCGGCGCTCGGACGGATCCCTGACTATGGCTTCGGTCATCAACCCAGCGCCTCTTCAAGGTCCGCGATCAGATCGTCGGCATCCTCGATACCGATGCTGAATCGCACCAGACCATCCGGAATTCCGATGGCTGCACGCTCCGCTGGGGAGAGATGGGTGTGCGACGTAAATCGCGGCTCAGATGCAAGCGATTCGGCGCCACCCAGGCTGGGCGCATGCGTGATGAGTGTGAGGCGGCGCAGCAACCTGTCTGCCGCCTTCGCACCTCCGCTCAGCTCGATCGCCAGCATTCCCCCAAAGCCATGCTGTGTGGCCCGCGCTATCTTGTGGTCTGGGTGTGTCTCCAGTCCGGGATAATGCACGCGGCTTACTTCCTTGCGGGTCGCGCACCATTCGGCCACGCGCATTGCGTTCGAGTTCTGCCTCTCCACGCGAACGCTCAGAGTTCTCAGTCCGCGCTCGAGCAGCCAGCAGGCGAATGGGTCGGGTGCCTGCCCCCACAACTTCATCTTTTCCCGCACCTCTTCGATGTACTGTGTCGTTCCCAGCACGACACCGGCGAGTACGTCGTGATGCCCGTTCAGATACTTGGTGGCTGAATGGATGACGACGTCGGCGCCGTGCTCGAAGGGACGAAAGTTGACTGGAGAAGCGAAAGTGGAATCGACGACGAGAGCGATCCCGTGCGACTCCGTCAGAAAGCGAACGGGACGCAGATCGAGCACGCGGCAGGTTGGATTGACCGGTGTCTCCAGGAGGACGGCACGCGTTTTTTTTCTCAAAGCCTTCCGCCAGCCTCGCAACTCCATGGGATCGGCGAACGTTACGTCGATCCCCATGAGCGCGAGCTCCGACTGAAGCAACGTATGCGTGTCGCCGTATAACCAGGCGCTGGCTACGAGGTGATCGCCAGGCCGCAAAAGCGCCAGCATGGCGCAGGCGGTGGCGCCCATGCCGCTTCCGAGCACCAGCGCGGCCTCCGCACCATACAGGAGCGCCAGCCGGCGCTGGACAGATTCTGCATTCGGATTATTGCCGTACCGCGGATACACCGATCCATCCGCCGTGCCCGTCTCCTGGCCGAAAATGACGCTCTGGTAAATCGGCTGGACAACCGGTGAGCCCGGAGCGGTAGCAGCCCTTCCGCCGTGCAATACCGTCGTCGCCAGTCCCTGTGGCCGTTTACCGCGTGCCATTCGTTGTCAGATCAGACATAGTTGCCGCGAGACGGCGGCTCGTCAGCTGCCGCCTTCACCACTCTTACTACCTCGGACGGCGACGCACCGAAAACATCTCTCAAAACAACCGCGCCGCGAGCGAGCGTGTCGTCCACTCTGAGCGTGGCGAGCTCATGCCGCCGGGGACCATACACCCAGACCAGCTCACCGTCGGCCAGCAGGCGAATCCTCGCCTCGCCAGCTCGCATGCGGATCATCGGACCGCGCTCCGGGTCTCCCTTCCGCGTCGCGATCAAACCCACAATCTGCAGCGGGGGGTTATAGCCGGGCGCGGAATCCGGACCGGGCGCTCCACCTATGCCGTCGCGCCGAGAGCTACGTACCATCGATCCGTTCGCATTATGAGGCGTCGCCGCCATAAATCATCGAGTGCCAGGTTTGCGTCTTCCGTGGGTATGTCGGATTCCCGGGCCACATCGGCCAGATCGCCCCGGCCCAACCGATTCATGGCATCCCATGCCTGTCGCTGTCGGGCGTCGACTTGTCCCAGCAGCATGAGCTCGCCATCGTCCCGTTGAGCAACCGCCGCCAGGCCGTGGCGCTCGAGAACCACCTCGATCGCCTCGAGGTGCGAATCGCTGACTCCCCGAAACAGAAAGTAGGCGTCGGCCGTTCCGCCACCCGCCGGAATTCTGAGAAGCAGCTTGGCAACGATCTCATCCGCGCACGAGAAATCCAAAAGGCCGACATGCGCGAAGTCAATAATAGTGACCGTCCTGTCGGCGAGCTCGGCAAGCTGTTGCTCGATCCCGGTGCGCACTGCGGCCCCCGTTGGGCGAGTCACCAGATCCGAGTACAGGTCGCAAACTGTCCGCCTGAGCACCGTGCCAACGTCGATATGTCCGTTCACTCGCTCACTCGCTCGGGCATCGTGATTTGCATCTGGGCACCGGGAAAGGGTGCTAATTTCTCCCGCAACGGTACGTCATCGTCCCACGATGGCACAATGGAAATCCGCGCCGTGCCGCTACGAACCGACAATTTTCCTTCCCACCGTCCAATGTAGCGACGGACGCCGGCCAATCCCTGTCCTCTTCCGGGATCACGAAACCGGCTGACTCCCCGGATCACGGCTTCTTCCAGGGCCATGGCGTCATCCCATCTGCCATCTCGCGACCGCGCTGAGGTACTGGTTTCGAGAGATTGTCTGAAACCTATTCCGGCATCGCAGACCGCTATCACCACTACGCGACGTCCGCCAACCCGCTGTCCACGGCGGTACGCCTGAACCGCCACCCATCCACCCAGTCCCGCATGCTCCACGATGTTCTGACAGGCTTCGGATAGTGTCATTGCGAAGCCCATTGTCGCCTTGCTGTCCAGCTTCAGCTCTTTCGAAAGGATGGCATGGGCCTTCCCCTGAATTCTTCCAACGACGTGGTGCACATCCTCGCTCCCAGCCACGGAGGTGATTTCGAGCAGAACGTCGGACTCACCCGCTGCCCGGCTTCTCGGCACACTGCCGTGCATTTCGAACAGCCCGTCCGCGTGCCTGAAGAAGCCGGCCCTTGCCCAGTACGAAGCCGTTTCATCAGCCTCGGGCACATATAAGCCCGGAATCTCTGCGCGGGTCTGGGCGAGCGCGAGTAGCGCCGTCAAACCATAAGGCGAGGCCCACCGCGTATGACGCGCGTCGAGCAAAACTTTGTCAGAGGCTGCCAGCGGTGCAAGTTGGCCCAAAACGATCTCAAAGCTCCGCTCATTCAGAGATGGTGGCAGTACTATTACAGTGCTCACCGCACACTCAGCTCGCCGCGGAGATGCCGCGCAAGCCCGGTCGCACCACGATGTCTTACATTTCGTCCCGCAGCTTCGTGGGCGCGCCGCATGGCACCTTCAAGGTCATCACCAGCCAGAAGCCGGGAGAAAAAGGTTGCTCCCCAGACATCGCCACAACCGGTAGGGTCTCCGTCAAAATCCACGGGCACTGCTTGCACTAGTGCGGTCCGAATTGCCCCACTCGCCGGTCCGAGGGCGGGCTGGCTGGTCAGGTCAGCCAGCCGGTCGAACCCGGGCGCTGCAAAGTATACAGCGCCACGACTCCCCAGAGTAACAGCGAGACAGCGAACTCCTGCCGCGAGCGCGGTGGCTGCCAGCGCCATGGGATCAGGAGCCATCGCGGAAACCTCGTCTTCGTTCACCTGCAGCAAGTCGAAGCAGCGGCACCACTGGGCGACATTTGGCAGCGGCTGCAGGCTCCGCAAGCCGCTCGGCTGTACCGCCATCACGAGCATGTGGAGATCGCAGTAGATCGGTCCCGTAAAGTGTTGGCGAATGAGCTGCGCCGTTTCGAGATCCAGCTCGAAGCCGCTGATAAAGTTTATGTACAGCGCGTCCAGATCTCGCAGCAGGGGCTTGAGTCCCAGCCAGGTCCAACCCGGAACTTCACCCGTGAGACGTTCGGCCCTCCGCTCGCTTGTAACGTAGCGCAGCTCTACCCTGTTGTTTGGGTAGGGTACCTCAATCAGTGCTGCGTCTGCGGCAAGGCGACGCAACTCGCCGAGGTAATCCCGAGCGCGCCGCGCCAGATCCTCGCCGACCTTCATGAGCGGTACAATTTCCCACTCATCCGAAAGCGCCGCGTCCAGACCGCTCAAGGCGTATGTGACACCTCCCCACTCCTGGACAGGCTCCGCTCGCGGCTCACGACCATAGATCGTGTCCCAGACGAAGGTGCCGATGGCGCCGAGACGCTTGCGGGGCGGGAAACGCGAGGCGTTCGGCTGGAAGTGGGAGGCGGGAACTGTATCGCGCGTTGCCGGAGCCCTGGCTTCACCCTTCTGCGGTGCGTGCGCTTCGCCTCCCGCCTCCCGCCGAACGCCCCTGGGCATCAAACTCCCCCCAGCTTCTGCGTCTTGAAGGTCGCCACGGCACCCACCATCCCCGCCGTTCCATCGAGACTGCCTGGGACTATACGGCAGGATTCGACTGCCGGCCGGAACGCGCGGCGCTTGACCTCTGCGCGCAGCGGCTCGAACAGTCTGTCGCCCGCTTGCGTTACACCTCCCGCCAGAACGACCACATCCGGATTGAAGATGTTGAGGAGGTTCGCAATGCCCGCGCCGAGGAACGTGGCGGTATCGCGCACAATTTCGCGTGCGAGGGTGTCCCCCTGGTTCGCGGCCTGGTAGACCGTAGCCGCAGTGATTCGGTCGAGGTGATTGTCCACGAGTTTTGGCAGCATGGATATCTCGTCGCGCCCGAGAGCTTCGCGGGCTCGCAGCGCTATTGCGGGCCCCGATGCGTACGCTTCGAGACAGCCGTAATTTCCGCACTTGCAGAAACGGCCCGTAATGTCGATGGTCGTGTGCCCAATCTCGCCCGCGACGTCCGAGGAACCGTGGTAGAGTTCGCCATCGAGTATCAGTCCTCCGCCGATTCCGGTGCCGATGGTCATGCCTACGACGTTGCGGCCGCCGCGAGCAGCGCCGCACCACCATTCGCCGATAGTTGCGCAGTTTGCGTCGTTATCCAGCGTTGTGGGCAGTCGCACGCGATCGGCTATCGCGTCTCGAAGCGGGTAGTCATACCATCCAAGGTTGGGCGCGACAACCACTACGCCTCTTTCGCGGTCCAGTGGTCCGGGAGCCCCCACACCCACGCCAAGAATATCTCGTCGCGTGACCCCCTCGCCCTCCAGCACTTCCGCGACGACTTGCTCGATCATCGCGGTGATCCGGTCCATTACGGCTTCGGCACCGCGTTCGGCATGGGTTGCCTCCGAGTGCACCGCAATCTCGCGGCTGCCATCGACCGGCATCGCTCCGGCGACGATGTTCGTGCCGCCTAGATCGACACCGATAATGAATTTCTCGCCTTTCTTGCCGCGCGAGGGGGTTTTCCGCTTGGTGCGAGGCATCATTCAATCCATGATTGAGGTGAGCAGTGCCTCGACACGTCCAGCGTCGAGATTACGCATGCACCGCCAGTGGCCCAGCGGACAGCGGTCGGGACCGTGATGATGACAAGGGCGGCACGGGAGCCCGTCCAAACCCGCCGCCAACGACCGGGGTGCCAGCGGGCCGAAGCCGAATTCAGGCACTGTTGGCCCGAATATGGTAATGGTGCGCGTTCCCATTGCGGATGCAAGATGCGACGGCGACGAGTCGTTGGTTACCAGCGCATGGGCTCGGCGGATCAGCTCCGCGGATCCGAGCAACGACAGGCGGCCGGTGGCATCGATAACGGAGCGTGCGGCCTGCTCGGATGACAAGCCGCTTCGCGCGGATTCCGCGATCTTTTGTGCTATCCCGGCATCTCCGCTGCTCCCGATCACCGCGATCCGGGCTCGTGGCGCCAGACGCCGCGCGAGATCCGCGTAGAAAGGCCAGCGCTTCGTTCCCCATACGCTGCCCGGTGCCAGCGCTATGAGCGGGCGGTCTTCAGCCGTATCAGCAAGCAGGTCATCTACCGCACGCATCTCGGTAACCGAAGGGTACAGGTGCGGTTGCAAGCTTCCCGGAGGTGGCTCGATCTCGGGCTGCGAAGGAAACCCCAGGCGCCAGAGACGTTCGGCGTGGTGACGATCATCGCGGTAGGGGACGCGTCGTGTGTACAGCAGACGAGCCGGCGATGTCGCGAAGCCGACTCGCTCATCGCATCCAGCCAGGAGCGCGAGAGTGGCGCTTCGCACAGAGCCCTGCGCGAGATACGCGATTTTCGATGCGCGGCGCTCTCGCCTTGCGGGAGCCGGCGGTGCAGTGCGGCGACCGCGCAGGCGCATGGAGGTTTGCCAGAGCCCCATGAGACCCGCGGCGTCGGCTCGCTTGTCGTACACGAAGAGATGCCGGATAGCAGGATTGTTCGCGAGAAGGGGCGCCGAAACAGGCGTCGCGACGACATCCACCGGACCCCGCATCGCCAGCTCCGCTATGAGCGGGGTAGTGAGCACCGCGTCCCCCAAAAAACTCGTCTGCACAACCAGTGCTTCGCGCGGCTCGTCACCGCTCGCCTGCCAGGCTTCCTGCGGCTCGGCCTGCGTCTTGACGGAGGAGCGGACAGCCGGGGCAGCCAAGTCAGTCTACCTGCAGCACGGCGAGGAATGCCTCCTGGGGAATCTCCACGGAACCGACCTGCTTCATTCGCTTCTTTCCCTCCTTCTGCTTCTCAAGGAGCTTTCTCTTGCGTGTGATGTCGCCGCCGTAACACTTGGCCAAAACGTTCTTGCGAAGCGCTTTCACGGTTGTACGTGCGATGACCTTGGTGCCGATGGCCGCCTGGATAACCACCTCGAAGAGTTGCCGGGGAATAAGCTCCTTGAGCTTATCGGCGACCTTGCGTCCCCATTCGTAAGCCTTGTCGCGGTGGATGATGACGGAGAAAGCGTCGATGGCCTCGGAGTTGATGAGCATGTCCAGCTTTACCAGCGCGCTCTCGCGATAATCGAGCAGCTCGTAATCCAGGCTGGCATAACCGCGGCTTATCGTTTTCAGCCGGTCGTAGAAATCGAGAATGATTTCGGCGAGCGGAAACTCGAAATCGAACTCCACCCGCGTGGCGTCGACGTAGCTCATGTTCCTGTAGATGCCGCGCCTGTCGGTGCCGAGCGTCATGATGTTGCCGATGTATTCCGCTGGCGCCACGATGCGCGCTTTTACAAACGGTTCCTCAATCCGGTCAACCGTGGAGCCGTGTGGGAGGAGCGAAGGATTCTCGAGCAGCAGCATGCTGCCGTCGTTCCGGTAAACGTGATACTCCACGTTCGGAACAGTGGTTACGAGATCGAGATCGAACTCCCGCTCCAGCCGTTCCTGCACGATCTCCATGTGCAGCAGACCCAGAAATCCGGCGCGAAAGCCGAAGCCCAGCGCGGTAGATGTTTCGGGCTCGTAATGCAGCGATCCATCGTTGAGCTGCAGCTTCTCGAGCGCGTCACGCAGATTTTCGTACTGATTCGTATCCGTCGGATACATCCCCGCAAAGACCATGGATTTGATGTCCTGGTAGCCCGGGAGAGCTTCGGCCGCGCGGTTACTCACGTCGAAAATGGTATCTCCCACCCGTGTCTCCTGCACACGCCGGACGTTGGCGATAACGTATCCCACTTCGCCGGGCCGCAGTGCCTCCGCCTTGACCTGGCGTAACTGGCTGTAGCCGACCTCGATGACATCGTATTCCTCGCCGCTGGCACCGAAGGCGATTCGCATTCCGGGTGCCAGTGTGCCATCCACGACCCGCACCATGGGGATGGCGCCGCGATACCGGTCGTAGTAGGAGTCGAAGATCAGCGCGCGGAGTGGACCACCGGGATTTCCCTCGGGAGGCGGAACCCGCCTGATTATCGCCTCCAGCAGCTCGTCGATTCCCAGCCCGACCTTGGCGCTCACGTGCAGAATGTCATCCGCGTTGGCGCCAAGCAGGTCGTGCAGCTCCTTGTGCCTGCGCTCCGGCTCCGCGCCCGGAAGATCAATCTTGTTGAGCACCGGGATTATCTCGAGTCCGGCATCGAGCGCCAGAAAGAGATTCGAGAGCGTCTGTGCCTGCACACCCTGTGACGCATCCACTACGAGAATTGCACCTTCGCACGCGGCGAGCGAGCGCGACACCTCGTAAGTGAAGTCGACATGTCCCGGCGTATCGATAAGATTGAGCGAGTAGCTTGCTCCGCTCCTGGCCACGTACGTCATGCGCACCGCGTTCAGCTTGATCGTGATGCCGCGCTCGCGCTCGAGGTCAAGGGTGTCAAGCATCTGCTCTTTTATCTCGCGCTTCCCCACCGTACCGGTTGATTCAATGAGCCGGTCAGCCAGCGTCGATTTGCCGTGATCGATGTGCGCGATGATGCAGAAGTTGCGGATGGAGTCTAGCTTCAACGGCGATCTCGGGATTCAGGGAACGGCGGGTGATTTGCCGGGAATCACGAAATATAGTCGCTCGCTGGAGTCGCGTTACCTTGCTGCACGCTCGGCTGATTCGCCAGGGTTCACTACGAAGGTTCGTGGGTTCGCGGGGAAAGAACTTTTTGCGCATATTTGCGGGGAGACGTGGGCCGCTCCGGTGCACTACTTCCATACCACGTTCCAGCACACTTTCGGTGCCCCTCCGTCCGGCACCACCACAAACGGGAGATCAAGATGAGTCCATCGCGCATTTCGATTGCAGTGTTGTGCACGGCCGCGTTGCTCGCAGCTATGGCGGGCTGCCAGACCGGCTCCAGTGATGATGCGGCACCCGCGGAGACGCTCGGCATGAACCCACCGGCCGAAGCTCCCACAACCGTCCAGCCCTCGAGAGAAGCCGCGTCCTCGGCTGGAATGCTTGATCCTGGAGGTGCTTCGCGTGAGGAGTTGCTAGCGCTGCCGGGAACGGACTCCTTTGCCGCTGACGCTCTCATCGCTGCACGACCGTTCGATAACATGATCTCCGTTGACCGCGTGCTCGCAAAGCACATGAGCGAGCCCGAGCGCGCTGCGGTGTATGCACGGCTCTGGAAACCTCTTGACCTGAATACCGCAAAAGGCGAGGAAATACTGCTCATACCCGGAATCGGTGCGAAGATGAAGCATGAGTTTGAGGAATATCGTCCATACCGCAGAATACAGCAGTTCAGGCGCGAGATGGGCAAATACGTGGACAAGGCGGAAGTCGCTCGGTTGGAGCGGTACGTGACAATCCGGTGACCTTGCCCGGGGTGGAGAGCGGTTACGGCAGGCGCCCGCGAGGGTATCGTTTACCGGATGCGACAAAGCTCGGGATTGTTCGCCTTCAGGTAGCGGACTTGGCGCGGTCACTGGATTTCTACCGGGACGTTATCGGGTTGGGAGTAGTCGACCGTTCCAGCGAACGCGCGACACTGGCTCCGCACGGTGACGCTGCACCTACTGTGGAGATCATCGGGCGTGCGGGTTCCACGCCAGTGCCGCGCCGAGGAAGGCTGGGGCTCTTCCACTTCGCCATTCTCCTCCCCGACCGGGCCGATCTCGGACGGTTCGTCACGCATCTTTCCAAACTTGGTGTTCGCCCCGGAGCGTCGGACCACCTGGTGAGTGAGGCGCTGTATCTGCAGGATCCTGACGGTCTCGGTATCGAGGTGTACGCCGATCGGCCGCGAGAGGCGTGGCGGCGAAATGGAATAGAGCTCGTCATGGAGACGAAGCCCCTCGATATGTTCGACCTGGTTCGCGCGGCTGGCGAGAAGCCTTTTACCGGCATGCCGGCTGGTACGGTAATCGGCCACGTCCATCTCCACGTGGGGGATCTGGAGGAGGGGTCAGCGTTTTTTCACGAAGCTCTGGGGCTCGACACGATGGTCTGGACTTATCCGGGCGCTCTCTTTCTTTCAGCAGGCGGCTATCATCACCACCTCGGTCTCAATACCTGGGCCGGACCTGGTGCGCCGCCGCCGCGACCGGATGATGCACGGCTGATCGAGTGGGAAATTCTTGTGCCGAATTCGGCGGATGCAGCCGCCGCCGCTCTAAGCCTGGAGGCGGGTGGCTATGCGGCCACTCGCGCGGAACCAGGGTGGCTCGTCAAGGACCCGTGGGGGACAACCGTTCGGCTAAGGAGCGAGTAACCGCGCCATATCACGTGAACACCATTCAGTCGTTTTCGCAGGTTGCAGCGGCCGCTCTCCCGCGCACGGCATACCGAAGCTGGTCAGGCCACTCCTCCACACCCCACTCCCTATCTGTCGGGCGTACGGCGCCTCCGTGATTCACCGGCGCCGGGTTGCTGAGCCGTCTTGGTATCCTTGCCGCGGTTGCGCTGCTCAGCGGAGGACGAAGGGCGATCTGACGTGCGACTGAAACGGCGGGATCGGTCTCTGTCCCGGTCGCTTGCCGGCTCGCCTGGAGGTTCGGATTTACGGTCGTCACGCCTGGGCGTGCCAGGGGATCTCTGTTCAGCGCCGTCCCGGCGTGGCGGTCTGGCATCCCGGCCCGTCCTCTCCCGCTCTTCGTTCCCGCGAACGATCACACGACGTCGGCCCTCTCTGCCGTTCGAGACATCGTCACCGGGGCGAGTCGAGCCGGGTCTGGATTCTGCCCCGCGCGCGGGGACGTTCGGGTCGCTCGCGGGAGAGCCCGGACGACGATAGTCTCGGTTGTCTTCACGCCCGCGATACCCGACGGATGACTCGTTCGAGCCGGTGCCTGCACCAGGCTCCGTCTTGAAGTCAAAGCTGGGGCGCGCCGGCTCGCGCATGTAAACGACGCGACCCGAATTGTGTCGCTTGGAATAATAGTGCGAGTGGTTGTAGGTGACGTCGTAGTCGCGACACCGGTAAGAAAACGGGTTCCAGAAGAGGGAAATACCGCCGGCGTAGCAATCGTAGTTTACGTACATCGGGTATTGCATGCGCCGGCCGACGTGATACCTGATGTAATCAAGAGCGTAGTCAGCGTCCGCATCGAGCAAACGCTTGGCGAGATCCTCGATTTCAAAAAACGGGTCACCACCGATGCGGCCCAAGTCCGCAAATAGTCCGCTGTTCCCGAACCCGAGGTTGTCGAAGTCGAACGGCTCGTGCGAGGCTATTGCGAAGACGAATCCCATTCCGGCGGGTTCGCCTGTGGTGAGGGAGCCATAACCACCGAATGAAGCCAGGTAGGTGCGGCCGCCGCGCACCCGTCCCGAAATATTTGCCGACTCGGGATAAAGGAGGTGGAGCCTCCCGTCGGTATCGATTCTGACGACGGCTACAAAAGCGTCGTCGTCTGCGCGAAAGTAGACGTCCGCGCTTTCGCCGTAGCGAAGAACATCATCGCCCGTGATCCAGAGCCGAATGGAGGGCCGCTCAAATCGGGTATGGGTGATGCTGGGAAACGGGTAGTCAAGGTGCCAGTCGAAGGCTTTTGAGGTTGTGGACGAAATGAGAGTAGCGGCGGCGAGCAGTGCGGAAGCGAGGTCCAGCATCGGGGGTCTCCGAAGATGACCGGAATCACATGGGCACCCCACGTGCCTGACCTAGGGTCGCCGACTATCTCAATATGCGCCAGAGAGTTGGGCTGGTTCCGCAGCACTCAAACCACACGGTACTGTCTCTTCCGGGTGACGTGGCGACACACGGGTCAGAGGACATGTGGCTCGCGAATGGCGAGGTGATTCTGCAGCGTGAGGAGCGGCAAAGGTCTACAAACGATACGTGTAACTGGCTTTCAGAAACAAACCATCCGACACGCGCCGAAGCTGCTGGGCCTCGAAGCCGAAGGCCCGCGGCTCGGTGAGAGACGCGCCATAACCGAAAAAGAACACGCTTCCCGGCGTGGGCTTGTATGAGAACAGGAAGTCATTTCTGAAATCGTTCACGACGACGGGGGCGGATGTGCCGAATCGCAATTCTCCCCCTGTTGAAGGGAGCAGAGGCTGCCCGCTGCGAGCGTGGAGCAGCGCTGTCCGGTCCTGCGAGATGTACTGGCCAACGTACCGCAGGAAGATGGTCCGCGTGAGCTGGTACTCGGTTTTGATGCGTGGAATATTCGCTGTAGAGAAGCGGCTGCCGTCGCGCGCTCGGCTGATCCTTTGATGCACAAAGCTGCCCTCTATACGGAGGGAGGCGGTGGGACGCCAGAACGATGCCAGCGATGCGGCGCGCTCTCTACCCTCCGCTGCCTCTGCGAAGATAACCGTTGCACCGTACTCTGCATCGGCGCTCAGTGTGAGCGTGCGGTTCGGCGTGCTTACGCCGGCGGACGAGCCCCAGAGGTTGTGCAGCCCGCGCGGGTGGGGCATCGCGAGAGTGTCAACGCCGCTAACAACCCGGTAACCCCCATACACCGTCTCCTCGAAGCGCTGGTGTCTGTTGGCCAAGGTGGCGCGGAGCCGCCAGCCGCCCCGCAGCGATGCGATCCAGTTGCTACTGATATCCCTCTCGAAGGTGCCTGTGCGTGGGAATTCGCCGTATCGCCAGAGCGGTCGGACAGCAACGAAGGTGGTGATCTGCTCGGCGAGGGCGCCCGGAGGGCCGTACCAGCTGAAGCGGTTGGCCGCGGTGCCGGAGACCAACCCGGTGCGTGGCACGAAGCCGCTCCGCGTCTCGAAGTTTGGCGTTATCCCCTGAAACTCGTAATGATTTCCGTACGAGCGTCCGGTGCGGTCGGCCAAAGTAACCGACCAGAGCGCGCCGCGCCGCGAGCCAGTGGGGTCGCGCGTCCAGGCGCCAGCGAGCTGCGCTTCCGAGAACCATATCTTTCGCCAAACGACACGAGCGTCAGCCCCCGAAACACGGTTGTAGTCGCTGCCTTCGATCCGGTCGGTGTGAACGATGCCCAGAGTGGAGCTCGTGCCGAGGTCGCGTCGCACGCGGAGAAGATTGAAAATCGGCGCCTGGTCCGTCGTCGCCGAAAAACGCTCCTCGTCGGCCGCGCCCAGGTATGCGATCGCGGTGCCGCCGAGCTTGCCGGTGAGCTTCACGCCGGTCAACGGGTCCCGGATCTGGCGGGTGTAGATCAGGCGGTTGGGTGTGTCGTATTGCTCGAGGCCGTCGAGGAAGAACGGCCGCTTTTCCGGAAAAAATAGCGCGAAGCGCTCATTCACCGTTACCTGTCCCACGTCGGTCTCCACCTGTGAGAAGTCCGGATTCACAGTTGCGTTGGCGGTGAGATTGCTCGTGATTCCCCAACGCAAGTTACCGCCCAGCTGCGGCTCGACATTGCCATACCGCCACGATCCCGATCCTGGTTCGCCGGAGACTGCTGAGGTGAACTCCGGGTTGACGTCCACCACCGTTCCGCGGCGAAGGCCGGTGAGTCCCACCAGACGCCCCGACTGGACGAGGAAGCTCGCGTTCGCGCGAACTGCGGGTGTCCAGGTATCCTCGTAACCCGAGTGCTGGGTGAAGCGCTTGATCTGGAGCCCCCAGGTTTGCGGATCGGCCTGCTGGTAGCGAAGACTCTTGAACGGAATGCGGATCTCGACCACGTAGCCCCAGTCTGTGAGCCGCCCACGTGACTCGAAGAAAAAGTCCGGGCTTATGTCCACCACTCCATCGAACCGGCCGCCGGCTGACTGCGAGGGGTCAAATCCTTCGGATTGCACTCCGTCCTGCTGCACGCCCAACGGGTTGATGGCGAAAAGGAGAGCACGGCGATTGTCGTTGTACGTGTCGAGCAGGATCTGCACCAGGTCATCGGAGCCAATGTTGTCACGATCGGCGAGTGTGGCGCGCACCACCTGTCCGTGGGCCTCGAAGGCACGGATTCCAAAGTGGATCGCGTCGGCGGCGTAGAACACCAGAACCTGAGTGGAGTCTTCGGCAGGCCGCCCGTCGACAGGACGGTACTGCGAGAAGCCCGTAAGGACTGCCGCCTGGCGCCACGCCGCTTCGTCGAGGGCGCCATTGATCTGGATGTCGGCATCGAGTCGCGGGATTGGCACCTCTATGCGACGTCCGCGGCCGTCAAAGGAGGCTGTCGTCTGTGCCAGAGCTTCAGGGGTGAAGAAGATCGCGCAACACGCGGCAAAAAGAAGCGACTGCACCTCCAGGACATGCGATTGATGCACAGGGTATGAGGGCGGGTGCGCGACGTCTTGCATCACTCTCCTAGGGTAATCCGGGGAATCCGAATGGTGACCGCGGCCCACGACTCCGCCGGATCCACAGTGTAGCGAGCGTCGCCGATTCTGACGACAGACTCGGCGGCGCGATGCTCGACAACGACGAAGGGGAATCGTGCCCAACTGAGGAACTCGCGCCCTTCCCGACTTGCCAGCGCTGCGGGGACCACCGGGTCAGTCGTGCCCCTGGGGATGCGCCGCTGGTCCAGCGCGAGACGCGGCGCCGGAGTCCACGCCAACGTACCGAAACGGTACGCTGCGCCTTCGTCGAACACTACCATCCGTTGAAAGGGCGTTACTGCCATTGGCGCGACCATGAAGCGCACCTTCGCATTGAAGCCAGCTGAAACCATCTCATGCTTGACAAGACTCCTTCCATATGCGTTTGCCGCCAGCATGGCGAGAATGTATGTGGCTACACCGGCAAGTGCCCAGCGTGCGGGACGATGTGCGGCGCTCCGCTCCGCCGGATCGCGCGCCGCGCGCCATTGCCGTCGCGCCGAAACGGTGCCAACGGCGAGCATTCCCCAAACCCATGGGTCCACGATGAAGAGTGCGTCGCCATAAAACCAGCGGTCGTCGAACGGCATTAGCCAACGCATCCCGTACACGTTCAGCCAGTCGAGCACCGGGTGAGTCAGGATCGCGACGGCGGCCAGTATCAGAATCTGCTTCGGGCGCACGGGCTCGGCCGTCGCATTCCGGCGGCGGCGCACGCATCGCTCCCACGCAAGCACGAGTCCACCGAGCACGAATGGAAGCACGACAAGAGCGGGGATCCCGTGCGTCCAGCCACGCCTGAAATCGAGCCCATGTCCGAGGGGAACAGCGACAATATCGATGTCGGGAAAGTTGGCGCCTATCATGAGCGTCGCCGCGCCCAGTGCCGTGCGGTGCTTTAAACCTGCTTCGCCGAGCGCGGCGCCGACAAGGGTGTGGCAGATGTTGTCCATGAGGGAATGTACGCAACCATCGCTGGACGCATGAGTGGGACGACCGTTGCGGCGTTTCCATTAACGCTCTATCACGCCGCGATACCTCCCACCACCTGCGCGTTGAATATTCGCTGGGTAACTTCGAAATCGTGAACTTGCACCATCGTACCGCCCGAGACATCGCCCTGGTCCTCATGGGTAGATTCCCGAACTCACACGCGTGGGCGCGGTTCCTGGTCGCGGTGACCTTGACAGTCCTGGCTACGTCACCTGGCACCGCCCAGATAGTTCGCGGAACAGTCGTGGACTCCGTAACCGGAGATCCGATGTCCGGCGTCATCGTCACGCTGGTCGCCTCTGACGGTCGCGTCGCGGCGGAGGGGCTTACCACTGACGCTGGCATTTTTGCGCTGCGTGCTCCAGCTCCGGGAAGCTATTCCGTAGATGCAAAGCGCATCGGTGCCAAGCGAACGAGCTCGCCCGCGGTTTCTCTCCAGCAGGGTGAGACCACTGACCTGCGTCTGACGATTTCTCCAACGGCTGTCTCGCTGCCAGACGTCCGCGTCAGAAGCCCTAGTACATGTGGACTGCCAGCCACCGAGGGGCACAACCTTGCGGATCTATGGGAGGATACGCGCGCCGCTCTGACCGCGACGCGCGTGACGCTCGAGCAACACCACTTTACAGCTACCGTAGTGCGGTATACGCGCCAGCTCGACCCGGGCAACTTGAGAGTGCGAAATGAGGAGCGCAGCGAGCAATTTGGCCTCATCACACAACCGTTCTCGAGCTTCACCTCCGACGAGCTCCATCGCGATGGATATGTCATCAGCGAACCGGATGGATCGACGTCGTACCGCGCGCCGGACGCCAACGTGCTTCTCTCGGACAAATTCCTCGCGGCTCACTGCTTTCGCGTACAGAAGGGTAGGGGGATCAACAGCAAGCTGGTTGGGATCGGCTTTCAACCGACCCCCGATCGAGCCATTCCGGACGTTACGGGAACGCTCTGGCTGGATAGTGAAACCCACCATTTGCACTCCCTGGATTTCCGCTACACTCTGCTGCCGAATGCAACGCGACACGACAAGGTTGGAGGCCACCTTGAGTTTGCTCGCCTACCCACCGGAGCCTGGATCATCCGGCGGTGGTGGCTGCGCATGCCGCTCTTCGGAACGACTGCCAGGCCCGAGCTTAGCGGACTCCCGCAAGTTTC
>JBPCJT010000044.1:0-10915 GCA_051005015.1 Gemmatimonadaceae bacterium
ACGGTGAGGCGTACCGCACCGGTGGACACACTCGTCCTCGATCTTGTTCGCCTGAACGTGCGTAGCGTGCAGATCAACGATGTTCTACTGGCCCTTGGCGCGAGTGGCTCGTTCGATGTGGGGGCCATTCGCGACAGCGCGACCATCCGGATCGCGCTCCCTGCCGGAACGCCTGACACGTTCCGTGTGGCCATTCAGTACGATGGTGCCGTTACCGACGGATTGATCGTGCGCACCGACAGCCTTGGCCGTTGGACCGGATTCGGCGACAACTGGCCGAACCGCGGGCGGCACTGGATTCCCGGTGTCGATCATCCGAGCGACAAGGCGACGGTGACGTGGATCGTGGAGGCGCCCAGCGAGCGGCGAGTGGTGGCGAATGGACTGCTCGTGGAGGAAACTCCGCTCGTCGCTTCTCGCCCAGGGATGAAGCCGCGCACGCTCACTGTCTGGCGTGAAATTCACCCCATTCCGCTGTATCTCATGGTGATTGCCGCGGCGCCGCTGGCGTATTACGATCTGAGCCCCGTGGACTGCGGTTCAGCGGCGCTTCCCACGTGCGTAAGGCAGTCGGTATATGTGGCGCCCGAAGTGCGCGCTTTTCTGCCGGGGCCATTCTCGCAAGCCAACGCGATGCTGGAATATTTCGTCAAACTCATCGCGCCATTTCCGTACGAGAAGCTCGCTCATCTTCAGAGCTCCACACGCTTTGGTGGAATGGAGAACGCGAGCGCGATCTTTTACAGCGATGCCGGATTCCGGCGCGGAACGATGGGAACCGGTGTCATCGCCCACGAAACGGCACATCAGTGGTTCGGTGACGCCGTCACTCCGCTGGACTGGGGGCACCTCTGGCTGAGCGAAGGATTCGCAACCTACCTGAAGGAGCTTTGGGTGCGCCACTCGGCCGGGGACACCTCCTTCCGACGCGAGATGCGGAAGCTCCGCGACGAGATCCTCTCATCCGAGGTGGTTCTTTCCCGACCCGTTGTCGACACGGCAGAAACCCAGTTCATCAACCTTCTCAACACCAACAGCTACCAGAAGGGTGGATGGGTGCTCCACATGCTTCGCGGGCAGGTGGGAGATTCCGCCTTCTTTCGCGGAGTGCGCTCGTACTATCGCCGCTACAGGCACTCCAACGCGGTCACTGACGATTTCATGGAAGTGATGGAGCGCACATCTGGACAGCGGCTGGGCTGGTTCTTCGACCAGTGGCTCCGCCGACCGGGCTTCGCCGAAATCACGTCGAGGTGGAGTTACGATGAGCGCACCAGCCGCGTCTCTCTCGGGATCGCGCAAGGGCAACAATTCCCGCCCTTTCGCTTCCCGCTCGTCATTGAAATTCGTGAAGCGTCTGGCGGCGTGCGCCGCGTCACAATACCGGTCGGCGCCTCGCGCGTACAGCGATTCACGCTTCCCGTACGCCTGGACCGCGCTCCAGAGAAGGTGATCCTTGATCCAGATACCCAGCTTCTCGGTTCGTTCACCACGCGGTGAGTGTGGCCGCGCGGTGTTCACGCTACTACTCGCGCTATGCGCCGCCATTCCCGCGCACGCGCAATCTCCAGTGCAGCGAGCCAACGCGCTCCTGGAATCCGGACGGGTTATCGCCGCGGAGTCGCTGTACTACGACGCGGTACGATTAGCGCCTCGCGATCCGCACGCCCGGCTGGCCCTCGGAAAATATCTCGCTTCGCGCGGGGCGCTGAAAATCGGCGTTGTTCTGATGGAAGAGGCTCGCTTTTTCGGCGGTGATGCGAAACTGATTGCCGAGGGGTTGGTCCCGGTATACCACCGTTTAAGCGACTTCAGGTCGCTTGCGGCGTTGCCCGGCTCTCCACTTTCACGTTCCGAGATGATGCGCGCTGCGTGGTTGCGTGATAACGCACCAAATTCAAGCGGTCCCGACTCAACTGTAGTGAAATGGATGTCGGCCGGCACCGGCTTCGGGCAGGTCGTGCTGGCGCTCGGGTCCGATACCGTAACGGCTATTATCGATCCGGGTGTTCAGGGTCTGATGCTGGAAAGTGGCTGGCGCCATCGACCAATCGTACGCGTCTTCCCTTCCGAGCCGCGCGCCGATGCAGGCAGCATGACGGCCGTGACTAACACAGTTCGCCTGGGGGAAATCACACTACACAACGTCATAACGCGCATCGAACCAGGCGCATCACGAATCGGGCTCGGCGTCCTGGCTCACCTGGCTCCCACCTTTGACGCTGCAGCGGGTACAATCACCCTCCGAAAGAGCGGAAAGCTTGCATCGCGCCCATCTGGCGAACGCGTTCTAACCGTTGTGAATACAGGGGGGACCTGGCTTGTCCAGAACCAATCCCTCGTCGCCATAAACAGCCCGGTGGCGAGGCAGATGCTCGGCAAGCGCTGGACGCTGAACACCCGGCGTGGCGAGACGATAGTGAACAGGGATCAGTGAACAGAACTGGTGACGATCGCGCCCACATGCTTTTCACTGCGCGGCCTCCCTGGTGACTGATCACTGATAGCTATGCACTGATTACTGTTCAGGTTCACTTTCCCATTGTCCGCAGCTCCACCATTAAACACCGATCCTGTACGACGTCGATTCCCGCCTTGGCAAATGTCTCGGCCGCTTTGTCGTTACGAATCCCCGCCTGGAACCAGACTGTCTTCGGCTTTTTGGCAAGAATGTCATTCACGTGCTGCGGAATGTCCTGTGGGCGGCGAAAGACGTTCACCATATCGACCTCGCCTGGCACGTCGGCCATCTTCCGGTAGACCTGTTTGCCCAGAATCTCGGTGACATTCGGATAGTAAACCGGCACCGGAATTATCTCGTACCCCGCCGAGAGGGCATACTCGGGGACAAAGAAGGCGGGCTGGCCTGACTCTGATGTCTTGATGCCCAGCACGGCGATTCGATGCGTGCCTGCAAGTATCCGCCGGATATCGGCGCGGTACTGAATAAGGTGGCTCCGCCAGTCGGCGGTCGCGCTATCGTTGTCGATCATGTCGGCCTATACAGCGAGGAACGTGCGCGGCCCAAAGCGGCTGTGCGCAGAATGTACGCTCCGCATCATGAAGAGCCCGGCAGCCTACGCGGAGGATCTGCTGCCGCGTCAATTCGCATGGCGTTAAATTACGCTCTTCATTGTGGTATCAGTGCTTCAAGGAGAATCACCGCCAAATGCGAATGCTAGTTCTCGGCGCCGGGCTTCAGGGCTCGGCGTGCGCATATGATCTGCTGCAGAATCCAGAAGTCACTGAGGTGCGGCTCGCCGACTTGCGGATCGATCACCTCCCCGACTTCCTGGCTCCGTACTCCGGAAGGCGATTGATTCCCACCCCCCTGGATGTCCGCGATCGCGAAGCAGTGGGCGCGCTCATGCGGGAGAGTGACTCCGTGTTGAGCGCGATTCCGTACTACTTCAACCTGCAGCTTGCCGAACAGGCAGTTGCCTCCGCGGCACACTTCTGCGACCTGGGCGGCAACACAGAGATAGTCTTTCAGCAGAAGGAGCTGGACACGGTCGCGAAGGCCCAGAACGTGACCGTCGTCCCGGACTGCGGATTAGCCCCGGGTATGGTGAATGTTCTGGCGCAGCACGGAATCGGACAGCTGGATTCGGTCCGTTCGCTGCGTATTTACGTCGGCGGGCTACCGCAGCATCCCGAGCCGCCGTTGGGCTACCAGATCGTATACTCGCTGGAGGGAGTGCTCGACTATTACACCACACTCTCCTGGATTGTGAGGGACGGTAAGCGCCTGCAGATGAAAGCGCTTTCCGAGCGGGAGCGCGTTGATTTTCCCAAGCCCGTCGGTGAGCTGGAGGCCTTTCACACGGCGGGGGGGCTGTCGACGATGGCGTTCCGGTACGAAGGGAAGATCCCCAGCATGGAGTACAAGACCCTGCGCTATCCCGGTCACGCCGAGATCATGGAGGCGATTCGGGAGCTCGGATTGCTCGAGCTTACACCCGTTGACGTGAAAGGAATGAAAGTCGTGCCACGCGATCTGTTCGTCGCCGCGGCGTCTCCGCGCCTGACCAAGGTGCGGGGCCGGGATGTCGTAGTCCTTCGAGTGATCGTGGAAGGGGACAAGAATGGCGGGCCAGCGACCGTTGGATTCGAGCTTATCGATCGCTACGATGAGGAACGCGGCATAAGCGCGATGATGCGCACCACGGGTTACTCGCTGTCGATAATCGGGCAGATGCAGGCGCGGGGAGAGATAAATCCCGCCGGCGTTTATACACCGGACGAGTGTGTCCCGGCGGAGCGTTACATGGCGGAACTGGCGAAGCGTGGAGTGTTGATTCGTACCCTCGCTTCCTGAGCGCGACGTCACATTATCCGTCGCATCGTCTCGCAGGCGCAGGCGAAAGCCCTAAGTCCCAAGCGCCCGTTTCCGAAGCACCCGTACAACTGATTCGTTAGATGCCGTTACTGGCGGCCAACGAGCATCAGTGGTCCTGCTACCGGACAAACCCCGCCAGCGTCGCTCCCATCTGATCAATCGTGCTCCTGGCGTTCCAGCGGTCCCGGCCGTTGTAGATGAACGCGAAAGCCAGTAGCTCGCCGTCCTGCGCAGTGACGTAACCGCCGAGCGAGATGACCGTGTTGGTCGTGCCGGTCTTGGCGTGCAGGTTACCCTGAGCCGGCGTGTACTTCATTCGGTTGCGAAGCATCTCCGATTCGCCCGCGACGGGAAGCGAGGCGTGGAACGCGTCGGCCCAGGTGGCCCTGTGGGCGTGAGAGAGAAGCTGCACAAGGGAGCGCGGCGAAGCGCGGTCCAGCACGGAGAGACCACTTCCGTCCGCCGCGTGTACCGCGCCGGGTAGGGCTCCGACTTTTTCCGTCATGAAGCGCTGCAGCAGGGCGTTCGCGGTCTCGGTTGAGCCCAGACCCGCGCGACCCTGATCAACCTGGGCGTCGCGTGCCGCGTTCCGGAATATCAATTCCGCGTAGTGATTCACGCTTTCGCGGTTCATTACCGAGAGCAGTCGCGTGAGGGGGGCCGAGGGAAGTGAAGCCACGGGCATCGCGCCGGCGGGCGTTGCCTCGAAGCGGATATTGCCACTGACGACTATTCCACGTTTCGCAAGACCATTCCGGAAGGCACTAGCGGTGAATGCTGCGGGGTTGTCTACCACAACCTGGTAGCGCTGAGGCCCAGCGCGCGTCCCAATCCAGCCACGCACTTCGAAGCCGCCATTCGGGGTGGGGAAGATGGCGATTCGCGCTCCGCTTCCCGCGATCGTGCGGATCCTGTTATTGATTGGAAGATCTCCCGCGGGTTCCAGGCGAATAATCGCGGGGGCTTTTGCTGCTCCGGGTTCCACAACCACCCACGCAAGGTTTTCGTTGAGCGAAAGCGCGGAGACTCGCGCTGCGTAGCTCGACTGCAAATACCGGCTCAGCCATCCTTCCGGAATGCGCTGAGCATCAAAGGCAGTGCCGTCAGCGATGAGATCGCCGTTGACACGGCGAATGCCAGCGTCGAAAACACGTTGCGCCAGAAGGTCCATCGGGGCATCAGGTCGATTCTCATAGAAGCGGCCGGACAGGCCGGGATCGCCATCGCCGCGAAGAATCAGGTTTCCGTTCAGTGATCCGTTCGCCCCTGTGGCACCGTCACGCAATACGTCAGTGCTGAATTGATGAGTGGGACCGAGCTGGTCCAGCGCAACCGCGGTAGTGTACAACTTCATGTTGGACGCGGGTTGCAGAGACGCGTCTGCGTTGTACGAGTAGAGCGTGTCGCCGCGCGTCAGCGATACCACGATTACACCCCACGTTCCGTTGCGCACCCGGCTTCCCAACATTGTGCCGAGATCGCTGGATAATGCCGGCAGACCGCGAGGCGTCGTAAAGCGGTGCGCAGGTGCGATGGCGCGGCGCGCTGGCGTTCTGCGCCGAGAGGATCGGCCGCGTTTCTGCGGAGTGCGGCGTTTGCTACGTGTTTGGTCGGCGGACGCCCTGGAAGTGGCGGTGGACCCGGAGGCACCCTCACCCGCGCTCGTGCCATTCTCCTGAGTTGTCGCCACCGAGGCGGCACAAATCAGCACGAGCGCGGAGCGCGTGATCGAACGGCCAGTCAGTCGGAAAGTGTTCAGCGTCATTAGGATAGCAAGAGGGCAACTCGTGTACCGCGGGGGCGGGGTGCGTGCAACTTGTTGGTACTGCTTCCATTCGCCGTTCGGCTTCCGTTTGTTCCGGAGCTTAGTCGCAGAGACTCAAGCACTTAGGGCGCGATCTGTTGGCGTGCACCGGCGGCCCCCAATCATAGCACGACCGGCGCAGCATTGCGTCACACTGTTTGGTCCGTGACACATGTTGGATTCTTGCTCGCCATCCCATATAAGGCGGCGGCTACACTTTCAGGATGATCCTCCTTCGCTGCAATAGCACCAGGATTGCCCACCAGACAAACACGAACGTCAGCGCGAACATGAACGATGCCAGCCGCGGCTCCGCAACCCACGACAGGAAAAAGTTCCCGAATATCGCTGCCTGAATGGAGATGTATTTCCCCGGCTGCTCCGACTCCACCCTCCAAAGTGTGTAGATCGTCCTCGCCATCAATCCCGAGCCCACAAAAGCGATCATTGGATTGATGCCGAATGGCACGAATGGCTTCGTCCATTTTATCTGGTGGCGCAAATCGATGAGCCACGTGCAGGTGGCGAGGACAACGCACGCCATTCCCCCAGTAAACAGGACATACGAGCTCGTCCATAATTGCTTGTTGATAGGGAACACCCAGCCCCACGTGAGTCCCGCGACCATGCCGAGCGAACCTATCGCGAACAAACCGGCAATGCGATGCGGGAGCGAGCTTGGCTGGCCGATCCAGCGTCCCGCGAAGATTCCGAGCATGGCGGTCACGATTGCCGGAACGGTCGAAAGAATTCCTTCAGGGTCCCAGAATGCCGTTCCGTGATAGATGTGCCGGCCCAGCACTGCGCGGTCGACGTATGCGGCGAGCGTGCGGGCCGGCTCATTCAGAAGCGCGGCCCCAGCCGCTCCTTCGCCCGGGACGGGAACCGCCGTCATGAGGAGCCAGTATCCCACCAGAAGCACCACCGCGATTATCGCCTGCTGGCGGATGGTCGTGCAGACAGAGATCAGCGCGGCACACACATATACGATTGCAATGCGCTGCAACACGCCAAGAATTCTGATCGTGCCCAGCAGCGACTCGTGCGTTACCGGACTGATGCCGAATCGCGAGATGATGCTTCCCCAGAACGATCCAGGCACCGGATCGAAGTAAGGAAAACCGTTGAGCGCGAGTCCGAGCACATAAATCAGCGCCCCCCGTTTGAAAATCTGCCTTGCGATGGCCCGATCGTCGGCCCCGTGTGACCGTCTCGCGTCCAGCGACAGGTGCGTAGTCACGCCGACGATGAAAAGAAAGAATGGAAAAATGAGGTCTGTTGGCGTCCATCCGTGCCACGCCGCGTGCGCGAGAGGCGGATAGATCGCGCTCCAGGAGCCCGGATTGTTGACCAGCAGCATCGCAGCTACGGTCATTCCGCGAAAGACATCGAGCGCGAGAAGGCGTTCGTGGCTGGACGCGTGCGGCGCAACGGTAGAAGTGATAGCTGGCATGGGCCCTGGTTCCACCTGAACCGTGGGGCTCACGTAATCTTCTCTTCTACCGTGCGGGAATAAGTCCAGTCTCCCCTCTCACAGGTGAAATGGATAGCCCGGCGCGGGGCCAATACCGGTCCTTCCTCGGCCACGACAAAGTGGCCGCCCAGCCTGATCACCGCGTGGTCGCCATCGAGCAGTTGTGCGCCCTTCCAGGTAACGAGGAGTGCAGCCCAGGGCCCGACAGTTGTGAGCTTGTCGAGCACCGTGGCACGATCCGAAGGATTGGGTGGGAATAGATACCCTGGGCCCTTCTGTTGCAGCGCTTCGAAAACCTTTGGAGGCAACACCGAATCGGTAGTGACTGCGTTGAGAAAGCGGCGTGGCCTGGGCTCGAGTTTCTCGATGTACCTTAGAGCCGCAACCGCGTAGCTGCTATCAGAGGGGAATGTGCCGCATGACGACCCGCTCCCGCGCTTGGAGGAAGGCTTGGACTCGCATGCCGTCGTTGCGCACATAACCAGCACGAGGAGGGATCCCCTGGAGAGCATTCTCACCCCCTCATTCTTGCACCTGATACATTATTTGTCGAGATGATGCGGGCTTTTCCCTCTTGGCAGGACGCACAAATGGCGGCACATTCTCCTTCGACGGGCGAGCCTGAAGTCGCATCGAGCCGCTCGTTTCGCGGGGGACTTTTCCCCTCATCTCACTCCGCGCAGGAGGGTGAACCATGGTGGCACGCAGCCTCATTCGTGAAGGCCTGATCGCGGGAGTGATCGGTGCGGTCAGTGTGGCGGGATGGTTTCTTCTCGTCGATCTCATCTCCGGGCGTCCGATGTCGACGCCGGACGTGCTCGGCACCGCGCTCCTCGATGTTTTCGGCCCTCGTGGAGACGAAGGAGCATTCGCTCACATAGTCACCTACACGATTTTCCACTTCGCGGTCTTCGCCATCGTCGGCATACTCATCTCGCTTGTCGTGCACCGCGCCGAGGAACAGCCTGCCATTCTCGCGCTCGGACTGGTGCTCTTCATCATCATAGAGATGGGCTTCTACGGGCTCACGGCCATCGTGTCCAACTCGGGTCTGCTGGGCACGCTCGCATGGTATCAGGTTGGCGCCGCAAATCTCCTGGCGGCGGTTCTGATGGGGCTCTACATGTACAAGAAACACCCAGCCCTCAGGCAGGAGTTCGAGCAGGCTTTGGGTGGGGGAGATGACGAATAGGGTTGTTGCTCAAGTCCTCAGCTGCGCCCCGCTGACGTCGTCGGTCTCGCGAGCAGCCCACTTGAAGAAGACCACCGTTAGCACTCCCAGAAAAATAAAGCCGCCCGGAATCCACATGATGAGCCCGCCTATCAGCTGATCCTCCATCGGGGACAGCCCGGCAACCCTCGGCGCGCTCTGATATGCCGGGTATAGAACCTCCTCAGCGTAGGTGATGATCACCCCGATGAGCGACATGGGAAGGGTGAGCAGGAACGTATAGAGCATCTGCGCGGGAAAGCTGGCGCGGGGAAGCTCCGGCAACGGGCTCATGAGAGGCCACCACATGAGTGTCGCGGCGACCAGAAAGCAGAGGTGCTGCACGATGTGGACTCCGTGATTTCGCATGGCCACATCGTACACAGCGGGCACGTGCCAGACCGCGAGCGCCAGATTGAAGATGCCGAACGCCGCAGCGGGCGTCGTTATCGCGCGGGCCGCTCCGGCAACGACCCGATTCCGTAAGGCCGGCCGCAACATCCAGGCTGGTGTTCCGCTTATGAGAAGAGGGACGACGAGCATGGTGAGCAATAGATGCTGCACCATGTGCACGCTGAAGAGATACGAGTCGCTCAGATCGTGGATTGGCCCGTTTAGCGCGACGAAGAGGATAAAAAGCCCCGCAGCGAAGCAGAGCTGCTGATTAGCGGACGGCGAACGTCCCTCCCGGCGAGCTCTCCACCAGTACAGCGCCGCCAGGCTTCCGATGCCCGCTATGGTACTCGGGTGAACAGACCACCGAAGCCAGTTGATTGGATCGAGCGGATGAAGCAGTGCCGCGACAGCGTGTTCCATAAACCACCTTCAGGCAACGCAAACTGTTTTTAGAAAGCCGTCATAGAGCCAGGCGTTCGTAACAATGGCATTGTGCGACGTCACGGCACTCTCCCATCCCGTGAAGCACCCGCCACTCTCACCTCACAACCTCCCCTCACGAATGCGCAATCCGCAGTCCCACTCCCCTACATGTTCAGCTTGAGCTGACTGAACAGGAACATCAACGCCATCAGTGTGATGATCGCGACCAGCAAAGGTCCAATGAACAGCGCGCGAAAGATTTTCGCGTCGTATTTCAGGTGCATGTAGAACATGACGACGACCACGAATTTGAACGCCGACATTGTCAGCAGCGACGGCACGAAAAGACGGTTTTCCGTGAAGGGCGTGTAGTAGATCCACACCTCGACGATCGTGACCACCGTGAGCACCAGTGCTACCCACCGGTACGTTTTCCAGTCCGGATGATGCTGCTCGTGCGCATGGGCCTCGCCGTGCTCGTTCTTCAGCGTCTCGGGTTTGGAATGTTCGTCAGCCATGCGTTTCGTGTCTTACTTGATGAGGTAAATGAGAGTAAAAATCGCGATCCACACAACGTCAACAAAGTGCCAGTACAGCGCACAGATGTCGACGTTCACCGCGTCGCGCGGGCCCAACCCGCGCTTGAAGTCGATGAAGAGAAGCGTTATCAGCCAGATCACACCCGCCGTCACGTGAGCTCCGTGAAACCCGGTGAGCGTGAAGAATGTCGAGCCGAAAAGATTGGTGCTCAACTTGAGCCCCTCATTCACGAATGCGGTGAACTCGTAAGCCTGAAACCCGAGAAAAGTCGCGCCGCCCAGCGCCGTGGCCGCCAGCCAGATCTTGGAGTAGTTGCGATCTCCGCGCTCAACCGCCGCGTGCGCCAGCACCATGGTAAGGGATGACATGAGCAGGACAAACGTCGAGGCCGACGTAACGGGAATGTCGAGGATCTCCTTGAAGATCTTTCCATCCGGCGCGGTATACGACGAATGCGGATATGGCCCCACGAGACTGCGTCCCTTGTAAATCAGGTATGTCGAGATGAGCGACATGAAAAAAAGGCACTCCGAGCCAATGAAGGCCCAGACCGCGATCTTCTTGTTGTCGAGTCCCGTACTCGTGTGGTGCTGGTGCGCGGGAACTGCGGCGGAAGTCAATTCGGAGCTCCGGATTGGGCGAATGGCCTGGCAAGCGGGAATCGGGAATCGGGAATCGGGGAACGCGTGTGGGGATGTGATCGATAGCGGCGCAGCATAAAGGAGGCAG
>JBPCJT010000045.1:0-11598 GCA_051005015.1 Gemmatimonadaceae bacterium
GTTCAGGATAACCCGGAACTCCGATATCGATCTGGCCGATGTCGAGGAGCCTGAAGACCTGCTCGATACGATGGAAGAGCAGGTCTTCCGGCGTCGCTTCGGTGAAGTTGTGCGCCTGGAGGTGCATGAGGGAATGCCGGAGGCTCTTCTGGCGATGCTCCGCGAAGAGCTCAGCGATCCGAGTCTTCCTCCCTTTGCAACGCTCGCGGATCGGGACATCTACCAGCTCGGACCACTGCCTGAGCTGGGCGATCTTATGGAGCTCGCCATGCTCGACATTCCGGAGCTGCGCGACCCCCCGCTTGCATCCGTGACGCCGCTTCCCTTCCGCGGTGACGGGTCAGCGATTTTCGACGCGATCCGGGAGCGCGATTTGCTCGTGCATCATCCATTCGATTCCTTCATAGCGACGACCGAGGAGTTTTTGGAAGCGGCCGCGGCCGATCCAACTGTCCTGGCCATCAAGCTGACGTTGTATCGCACGTCTGGAGATACGGCCATCGTTCGGACGCTGATCGAGGCCGCGCAGCGGGGAAAACAGGTCGTCGTCCTCGTCGAGCTGAAGGCGCGCTTCGATGAAGCGAACAACATCTCCTGGGCTCGCGCGCTTGAAAGCGCCGGCGTACACGTTGTTTACGGCCTTGTCTCGCTCAAGACCCACTGCAAGACAGCTCTGGTTGTGCGGCGCGAAGGAGACGGCTTTCGCCGGTACGTCCACATTGGTACCGGCAATTACAATACGCGTACGGCGCGCCTCTATACCGATATGGGACTTTTTTCGGCCAGCCCTTCCCTCGGCGCCGACGTGGGAGACCTGTTCAACTATCTGACGGGGTTTTCGCGACAGCGCCTCTACCGGAAGCTTCTGGTGGCTCCCGGCGATATGCGCGAACGATTTATCGATCTTATCGCCCGAGAGGCCAGGAATGCGAGAGAGGGGAAACCCGCGCGCATAATCGCGAAGATGAACGCTCTCGTCGATCCGGAAGCCATTCGCGCGCTCTACCGTGCATCCGAAGCGGGAGTGGAGATTAATCTGATAGTGCGCGGTATTTGTAGTCTTCGTCCCGGTGTGCCGGGAATAAGTGATAACATCCGGGTCATAAGCGTTGTGGGCCGTTTCCTGGAGCATTCCCGCATTTGGTTCTTCGCCAACGCAGGCGCCGACGAATATTACCTCGGCTCAGCGGACTGGATGCAACGGAATTTCGATCGCAGAGTGGAAGTTGTTACACCGGTCGAGGACAAGACACTCCATCCGCGGCTTTACTCGCTGCTCAGCATGTACCTCGAAGATAACCGACAGGCATGGGAACTCCGTGCTGATGGCACGTATGTCCAGCGCTCCGCAGATGGAGACACTGAGCGGGCTTCACACGCTGCTTTCATGACCGACTCGTGGGCGCTTGGTCCGCGATGGGAACAACGGCCTGCACCGGTCCAGTCGGGGGTTCAAGTACTACCGCAGGCCGGCGAAGCCCCAAAGGCGCTCTTCCCAGACTAGGAAACGCCGGGAATGTGCGTGACGATCGCGCCAGCCGGACTGATTATCTCCACCGGAAGGCCCGCGAGCGACGCGAGAAGTTCCGCCTTTCGGCCTGCCCCCCACATTTCCAGTCTAAGGGACTGGCCGGCACGGGGCACGGGGCGGATACGGATTGCCCGGGCCAGCTTTCGCACCTGCAGGCGCTCGACTGCGCGTGCGTGGCCGCGATCGAAGCCATCTGCGACCCGAAGCAGCGCCGCAAGACGCTGTATCTGGTCGCGCATCGGCTTGGTTAACGAACCGAGATTCCGGTGCTTTTTCCTGGGTGGCGCACCACGGTGATAGCGGGCAATGTTGGCCACCACTACTTGCTCACTTGGCGACATGCCCAGCAGCTCAGCGTGCAAAATCAGGTAATACGAATGCTTGTGGTGCCGGTCGTAGCTGATGTGGTAGCCAATGTCGTGCAGCAATGCAGCATCGGACAAGGCCTGGCGGTCGCCTGTCTCGCAGCCGAGAAGAGGGCCGAGTGCATCATAGAGCTGCAGCGAAAGATCGCGTACCTGCAAAGAGTGCGGAGCTTCATATGCACAGCGCTCGGCCAGCTCTCGCACTGACCGTTGTCGGGCCTCACCCGGAGATGCGGCTGCGGGCTCGATGCGCGCGGTCTCCAGGAGCAATCCTTCTCGAATCCCATAGGTTGAAACTACCAGCTCCTTGCTGTCCAGTCTGGCCACGACTTCAGCGACAACGGCCAGACCTGCGACGATGATGTCAGCGCGGTTCGCGTTCAGGCCGGGTACGGCCTTCCGTTCCTCGAGAGTTGTATCCTGTAACCCGTCCAGAACGTGTTCCAGGTCGGCCCGTGACACGCGCGTGCCGTGTACGGACTGCGCCGTGAGCATGCCCTCTCGCGCGAGCAGGATGGACGCGAGGTTCGTGAACGTGCCACCTGAACCTATGAACTGTGCGCCGCGCCATTCGCGAGCCGGTACGTGCCGGCGCAGCTCCGACCGCACGGCTTTGCGGAGTTTCCTCACGTCCTTGTGCCGGCACTCGGACGACAGGTACTGCTCGGTAAGTCGGAGAGCGCCAAATGGAAATGATTCGAGGCAGTCGAGTACTCCACTGGCGCTGTGAGCCAGTTCCAGCGAGCCGCCGCCAATGTCCGCCACTACAGCCCTTCCAGACGCCAGATCGAAGTGAGCCAGTGCGCTGCGATAGCTGAGACGGGCTTCTTCGTCACCGCTCAGAATGCGCACCCGCAAGCCAGCTTCCCGGCGTACGGTATTTATGAATGTCGTCGCGTTGCCGGCATCACGCACGGCGCTTGTTGCAACGGCTTCAATGCGAGTGGCGCCGAGCTGCCGAGCCAACGTGGTCATCCGCACAATCGCATCGACCGCCCTACCCATGGATTCCGGGCCGATCTGGCCGCTAATGGACATCTCCGCTCCCAGACGCGGTGCCGCTTTCATTTCATCGACAACGCGAATCGTGCCCTGCGATTCCACGTCGGCCACGATCTGACGAATGGAATTGGATCCAATGTCGATCGCAGCCACGCGGGTCGTTCCGGGCTCCAGGGGGCCAGATCGCCCATTCGAGCGCGCAGGCGCGACGGACTGAGGCGTTTCATTTTTAGAGCCACGGGGAGCGCTTCTCACATTCAGCTTCCTCGACGACACGCGATCCTGACGCACAGCCGACCGGTCATAATTATTTCAGAATTCCTCGGTTGATCCTGGGGGCGATTTCAGTGGGAATTGGCAGCCCATATCCAGGGACGCCCAGCTCCATTCGCCGCCGTTGCCGGACAGGGGCATGGTCCGGCGCGGCGCAGTGAGAGTGCACAATAGCAACCGTACTCACAGCATTCAACCGGAAGGAGCGCGACCCACGGCCGGTCGCAGGCAGTGTTACTGGTACGTGACATTGTACTGCTCCCCGTGTGACGAGTATCGGCTAACCTCCGCTCCAACCTCTACCATGGAGCCGAGTATGCAGCCTGCCTTCTCGTTTGCGGTTGAAGCACACTCGGGTGCCGCGACCATCTATATCCGCGGATCCCTGTCCTCATTCGGCGCACTCCGTGTTCTCCACGAATGCTCGCGGTTGCCGAAAAGTCTCCGTCGCATTCGCGTCGACGCCAGGGGAATCGGCGACGTTGATGCCGGCGCCCTGGACACTCTGCTCGTGGCATTCTGCGTTTGGGAATCCGGGCGAAGCGAAGCCGCCAGCCTGTTGCGCAGGCCAAGGGCTGTCAGGTTTTCCGATTTGAGCGCCCCCTTCGTGACACGATCGTTGCAATATCGTGCACGAAATAATACGACGCTGGAGGATGATTCATAGGCGGCGCGGGCAATGTCCGCTGCATTTTCCTCTCAA
The DNA here is from genome assembly GCA_051005015.1 of Gemmatimonadaceae bacterium. GTDB lineage: Bacteria > Gemmatimonadota > Gemmatimonadetes > Gemmatimonadales > Gemmatimonadaceae > JACMME01. The sequence continues at coordinate 3,875 of JBPCJT010000045.1, forward strand.
AAAAGAACCGTACAACTATGAAGAACCGATCTGTCGCGGCGACCGCTCTACTGCTAGGCGTAACGGCCGTGCTCTTTACGTTCCTCTTCTTATTCTTGCCGAATCATTCCGCGGCACAGGTAGCCACCGGCCGCGTCACGGGCCGGATTATCGATCGGCAAACCGGCCTCGGGATACCGGATGTCGGCGTGCAGGTAGTTGGCACAACAGCAGGGGTAATGTCGGGAGTCGACGGCCGGTATAACATTTCCGCAATTCCGGCGGGGACCGTCTCGCTCCATGTGCGCCGAATCGGTTACCAGCCCAAGACGGTCACCGCTTTGATGCTACCCGCAAACGGTTCGGTCGAGCAGGACATCACTCTCGACGTCGCATCCGTTCAGCTCCAAACCCTCGTGGTGACGGCAGCCGCTGAACGTGGCACCGTAAATGAAGCACTCGACCAGCAACGGCGGGCTACTGGAATCGTCAACGCGATTACCGCCGAACAGATTGCGAAGAGTCCCGATTCCGATGCCGCCGCCGCAATTCAGCGGGTAAGTGGCGTCACGGTGCAGGACGGACGCTACGTTTTCGTAAGGGGATTGGGCGAGCGCTATACCACTACGACACTTAACGGTGCGCGCGTTCCGAGTCCGGAGCCGGAGCGCAAGGTTGTGCCCCTCGATCTCTTCCCGTCAGCGTTGCTCCAGAGCGTTACCACGTCGAAAACTTTTACTCCTGATCAATCCGGAGACTTCGCCGGCGCGCAGGTAAACATCAAAACGCGCGAGTTTCCGGCGCAGCGTCAGGTTCAGTATTCGCTGTCGCTGGGCTACAACGACCGCGCTACTGGAAAGTCAGTCCTTCGCGCGCCACGGACGGGGCTGGAGTGGCTCGGCTTCGGCGGTGGCGAGCGCAGCCTTCCTGCTATCGTAGCGTCGGCGGGTAACTTCTCAAACAGTCCCACGCAACAGCAGTACAACCAGATGGTTAGCTCTTTCCGCAATGCGTGGTCCGTGGAAAAGGCATCAGGGGCGCCCAACACTTCAGCGGGCATCTCGATCGGCGGCAACGATTCGTTTCTGGGAAGGCGCATCGGCTACATAGGGTCGCTTGCCTACTCTCACAACCAGGAGGTCCGCAGCGACGAGGTGCGGGCGTTCGCGATACCCGTCTCCAACGGTGGTGGATCCGTCGGGACCGAGGAAGTGGACCGGTACGAGGGTAACACCGGGCGCTCGACAGTGCTTTGGGGGGGCCTGTTCAACCTCAGCACCCTCGTCAACACGCACAGCCGTCTGAGCCTGGATAACACGTATACACGCAGTGCCGACAACGAGGCTCGCTACGAAGAGGGTTTCGACGAGAATACGGGCCTGCCATTTCAGATTCAACGCCTCCGCTACGTTGAGCGGTCGGTGCGCTCCACGCAACTGGCAGGGGAGCACGATATCGGCGGCCGTCACAAGATCGATTGGGCGCTGACTGCTTCCGGCGTTACCCGCATCGAGCCGGATCGGTCTGAGGTCGCCTACGCGATCGATGAACAACAGGCGAGCGCACCATTTCTATTTGGAAGTAACGAGTCAGCGGTCCGTACGTTCGGGGATTTGACCGAGACCAGCTACAACGCTTCAAGCGACTACACTCTCCGCTTTGGTGAGCCTGGGCGTGGTCACCTTCTTAAAATCGGCGGAGTTGCGCGCTCTACCAGCCGGGACGCTCAGAACAGTGCCTTCAGTGTTCTTGCAAACCTGCCAATCTCGGAACTCGTGCGGCCGCCCGAAGAGATTTTTGACGACCGATTCACACAGTCGGGGAGCTCCGTGTTCCGCGTGGTACCCCTGTCGCAGAGTGGATCCTACAAAGCGTCCGATCTGCTCGGGGCAGGCTACGGCATGGTCGAATACCAGTTCATGGAACGCCTTCGGTTCATAGGCGGAGTGCGTGTGGAGTACTCGGCACTCGAAGTCACCTCTTTCCCGGCTTTCGGCTCCGCGTTGACCGTGAAGCCAACATATACCGACGTCCTGCCATCGGCGGCGCTGAATGTTCAGCTGACTGAACAACAGAACCTGCGCCTCTCCGCCTCACAGACACTCGCGCGGCCGGAGTATCGGGAGCTCGTTGGCATAAACCAGCGCGATGTCCTTGGCGGGGAACAATTCCGCGGCAACCCGGCACTTAAGCGGACATTGATCCAGAATGCCGATGCGCGCTGGGAGTGGTATCCGAATCCGGGCGAAGTTCTGAGTCTCGGCATCTTTGCGAAGCGCTTTCAGGATCCAATTGAACGCGTCTACCGTGGGACCTCAGGCACAAGGGTAACCACTTTTGAGAATGCGAATAGTGCCGATAACTACGGCGTGGAGGTAGAGGTTCGAAAGAGCCTGGCCTTCGCCAGCCAGGCGCTATCAAATCTTACGGTCTTCTCCAATGTGACTGTAATGCGGAGCGAGATCGACGTCGCCAATGTGGGCGCCGGGTCGGTCGAGGCGAACCGCGCGATGGTGGGGCAGGCGCCCTATGTGCTGAACGGCGGTTTGACCTACGCGACCGATGGTGGTCGTGCAAGCGCCACGGTTCTGTACAATGTCGTGGGCCGGCGTGTATTCGCCGCGAGTCTGCTGCCTCTTCCGAGCGTGTACGAGCAGGAAAGGCATGTTCTCGACCTTTCGTTCCGCTTTCCAATTTGGCAGGGCCTCTCAGGGAAGCTCGACGGGAAGAATCTGCTCGATTCGCCGTACGAGGTTACGCAGGGCAGCGTTACACGGGAGTACTACAGGGCAGGCCGCGCGATAGCTGGCGGTCTAACATGGCGCCCCTAAAAGGCGTGTTCTCGAGCCCCCCTGAGCACCCGTTCGTGTACCGTGAAACAGTGGGACAGCGGATCTTCTTCGCGCCCACCTACCAACCCAAGCACAGGTGACCATCACATGAATTTTTCGCTTGGCAATTCACGTTTGGCCGTCGCACATATGTTGGCGGCAACCGTTCTACTGGGATGCAGCAGTGACGACAACGGCACCGGTCCTGTCGTGGTGCCGCCAGGAGCGGCGGATATCAGTGCCGACATCACGACGAATCGGACATTTAAGGCGGAGACGACCTACACGCTCACGAATTTCGTGCATGTTGTAAGCGGTGCCACGCTTACGATTGAGCCCGGGACGGTGATAAAGGGCCGCACTGGGTCGGCACTCTTCATCCTTCGCGGCGCCAGGATCAACGCGGACGGGCGAGTGGATGCGCCTATCGTCTTCACGTCTGATCAGCCAGTGGGCTCACGGAAGCCAGGCGACTGGGGCGGTCTCATCCTTATCGGGAATGGCATCATCAACCGTGCTGGAACAATCGACCTCGAGGGTACGGGAACTCCAGCGTCGAACCCCGTGGTCAACTACGGCGGTGGTTCGGACAACGCCGACAACAGCGGTGTGCTACGTTATGTGCGCGTGGAGTTCGCGGGCTTTGGCGTTGCGCCCAATCAGGAGCTCAACAGCTTCACGTTCGCGGCGGTCGGCAGCGGAACGCAGGTGGATCACATTCAATCCCTCGCTGGCCTCGACGATTCGTTCGAGTGGTTCGGCGGTGCCTTCGACGCCAGGTACCTGGTGTCGTACGAGTCGGGCGACGACCACTTCGACGCGTCGGAAGGATACGTGGGCCGGAGTCAGTTTCTCATTGCCTTCCAGTCCACGAGGCTTACTCCACGCGCCGGGTCGGGGGACATCTCAAGCGATCCTCAAGGCTTCGAAAACGACGGTTGTGGATCGGCTTCGGGTAGCGGGTGCACTCTGGGCTACAATTCCACGCCACTCAACATTCCGCTGTTCGCCAACTTCACTCTCGTTGGAACCGGGCCGAATGCGCAAATTGCGGCAACCTCAGGCGGCATTGGTATGATGCTACGGCGTGGAACCGGCGGGTACTACGTGAATGGCATCGTCGCTCGCTGGCCGCGCGCGGCGATCAGTTTACGTGACCAGGTAACGCTCGACCGGGCGACCGCCGGCGATCTGCAGATCAGGAACCTCTTCCTCGCCGAGAACGGCGAAACATTCCAGTCACAGGGCACGGGCACTGGCGCGGCGATTCAGGGCTCGCTCGACGTAGTGGCAAACAACATCGAGGTGGCGGGCAGTGGGGTCACTTCCGCGAGCCTGTTCACAGCGCTTCCAGCAGCACCGGCCACCGCTGCCAGCTTCGACTGGTCCCTGGTGGCGGGAGCAGCACCTGCGACGGGTGGTATGACGACGTTTACTGGCGCGCTCGCCACCAAGGCTGGCGGATTCGTTACCGGGACGGCGTACCGGGGCGCGGCGGGCGCAACCGGCGAAAAGTGGTGGCAGGGTTGGACGGCCTACGCCCAGAACTAAACACGCGCGCCAACTCATCGCCGGGCGCTGAGTGTCCAGCGATGCTGCCGAAGCTGATGGCGTTCGCCGGTATCATGACCGCGCTCCTGCTCAAAGGGTGCGCGGTCGGCGAATCGAGCTCCGTGGAAGCGCCCGGGAACGGAGTTACCACCGCCCGGGCGGTAGGGGTGGTGGACAGCTCCTTGTCCATGGAGGAAGGGCTGCGTCGCTTTCGCGAAGGACTACCCGTAGTCAGCGAGCTGACGGCAGGGGACCGTAGTCGCGAGGCACTTGTCAGGCGTTTCGTGCGCGCGCTCGAGCTTAGTGATACGAACGACCTCCGTGCCATGGCGATTACGCGTTCGGAATTCGCGTATCTCTACTACCCTGCGAGTCAACATACGCGTCCGCCCACCGCGCAGGTGGCGGGGCTTGTCTGGTTTTTCAACATTCAGTCCAGTCAAAAAGGACTCACGCGCGCGATGCGCCGGTACGGCGGCAAACCGCTGCTTTACGGTGGGCACACATGCGCCGCAGCGCCGATCCGAGAGGGACCGAATACGTTCTGGAGCGCTTGCAACCTGAGAATCGCCGCTGCGCCCAACATCGGCGATGTGTCTCTGTTCGGTACTATTATCGAACGCGAAGGACGCTTCAAGTTTCTTACATACGCGAACGATTTCTGAGAGAGTAAACACGGGAACCAGGTAGGCGAGTCCCGTTATCGGGCTCAGGCATGCAAGCGGCGCTCATGGTGCCAGCCTTCCGCGGAGATTATCATTTAGTCTCAAACTGCGGAAGCATATTCGATGTTCATCGCTCGGGTCATCGGCGACGTTGTATCCACGCACAAGCACGCACACCTCGCCGGCAAGAAATTGCTTCTGGTCCGGCGCCTTTCTCTTGAAGGATCGGAGGAAGGCGCCGAAGTCATCGCGCTCGACGTGATCGGCGTCGGCACGGGGGAGCGCGTGCTGGTCGTGCAGGAGGGGGGATCGGCACGGACCCTGTTCGACGACCAGGAGATCCCCGTGCAGGCGGTAGTAGTCGGTGTCATCGACAGGATAGATCTCGACGAAGTGTCGGGCCAGGCATGACGCTGGATCTCAACGGACTGGCACGGCGCGTAGCTGAAGAGCTCGCGCGGGCGGACCAGCGGCCCCACACGCGCGATTTCATGCCACCTCCTGCTTCAGCACCTGCGGGTGCCGGAATCGCGCGCCCTGGCGAGCCGACGGGCGTGACATATGTGCGCGATGAGGCGCGCATCGCGGACTTCATAGACCACACTCTCCTCAAGGCCGAAGCGACCCGGCGCGAGATCGAGAAGCTGTGCGCCGAGGCAAAGGAGCAACGCTTTGCGGCTGTCTGTGTCAATCCGGCGTGGGTGTCACTCTGCCGGGAACTCTTGGCCGGCTCGCAAGTGAAGGTGGCCACCGTCATTGGCTTTCCTCTCGGCGCCACACCTCCGGAGATAAAGGCCGCGGAGGCCGCGTTGGCAGTTAGCCAGGGCGCGGATGAAGTCGATATGGTCGCCGCCATCGGGCACATCAAGAGTGGGGACTGGCGGCATGTCGCCGCCGATATCCAGGGAGTTGTGAGGAGCGCAGCCGGCCGGGTGGTAAAGGTGATCATCGAATCCGCGGCGCTCACCCCCGTCGAGATAATCAAGGCGAGCGCGCTGGCGCGCGAGTCGGGAGCGCAGTACGTGAAGACGAGTACCGGCTTCCATCCCGCAGGGGGAGCCAGCGCCGAGGCGGTCGCGCTCATGCGTTTGGCGGTCGGCGATGCTCTGGGGGTGAAAGCTTCCGGCGGCGTGCGGGACTGTGAGACGGCCCTCAGGATGATCGCATCGGGCGCAACGCGGATTGGTACATCTAGCGGTGTGGCCATGGCGGAGTGCCTGGGACGCGGCCCGCTCCCCCTTCGCGAGCTGTTATCGGGTCCCCAGGGCCACGTTGGCCAGTGTACGGCAGGATCCTGCGGCCCCGCTGAGGCTGTCGCGCAGCCGTATTGACAGCGAGGATGGCAAAATTCGAATCGTCAGACTGCGTCTAGCTTGCGTGCCCTGAGCGTATACCGCATAATGCTGTTCATAAGCTCGCCTGGTTGGGTCTGGAGAATAACTACGCATCACGAATCACCAGAAGAGCCTGTGCAGGTCACGCCTCTGTAACGAGTTGGCTCGCCCTCCCAGCGTACGCCGACGTGATGGTCCGCAGCCCGTGTAGACCCACCCAGCACTGCTGGTGTTACGACGCTCTCTCCTCATGGTGGTGCTTGATCTGCTTGCCCTCAGCGAGATAGACTGCGTCTTCCGCGATGTTCGTGGCGAGGTCGGCGACGCGTTCGAGATTCCGGCTCACCAGGAAGAGCTCGAGCGCCGCGGAAATCGTGTGCGGGTTCTCCATCATGTGGGTGACGAGAATGCGGAACACATTGTCGTGCAGGGCGTCCACCTGATCATCACGGCGGCACACCTCCCGCGCGAGCGCGCCATCCGCGCGCACAAAGGCATCCAGCGCATCCCCGAGCATCTCTCGCGAGCGACGAGCCATTTCCTCGATCTCGGGGTCCGGCATGATCGACTGCCCCAGAGCGGTGAGGCGCTCCACCGACTGAGCAATGTTCACCGCATGATCCCCAACCCTCTCGAGGTCGCTGGAGATCTTTATAGCACTGATGATGAAGCGCAGGTCGCGAGCCATCGGTTGCTGCAGAGCGAGCAGGGCGATGCCCAGCTGCTCGATTTCGATCTCGAGCTGGTCGACTTCGTCGTCCGCGATTATCACCGCCTCAGCCTTGGCGGCGTCGTGGGAGAGAAGCGCATCAACCGCCAGATCGACCAGTGATTCCGCACGCTCGGACATCGCGAGAAGACGTTGCTTGAGCGTATCGAGCTGCTGATGAAAGTGGCGATGGCCGCTCGTTGCCTCTAGTACGCTCATCCGAATCTCCCGGTCAAATAGGCTTCCGTGCGTTGCTCACGCGGGCTGGTGAAGAGTTGCTCCGTGATGCCCGCTTCAACCAGGTGGCCGAGGTAAAAAAACGCCGCATGGTTCGAGACACGCGCTGCTTGTTGCAGATTGTGCGTTACAATGACGATGGTCAACTCCGTCTTTAGTTCGTACAGAAGCTCTTCTACTCGCTGCGTGGCAATTGGGTCCAGCGCGCTCGCGGGTTCATCCAGAAGAAGAACCTCCGGATTGTTCGCGAGCGCTCGCGCGATGCAGAGGCGTTGCTGCTGCCCTCCCGACAAGGTAAGTGCGCTCGCGCGCAGGCGATCCTTGGCTTCATCCCAGAGGACGGCCCGGCGGAGCGAGTGCTCCACAATTTCGTCCAGTGATGCTTGGTCGCGAGTGCCATTTATGCGCGGGCCATAAG
>JBPCJT010000046.1:0-8687 GCA_051005015.1 Gemmatimonadaceae bacterium
GTCGAGACCATGACAGCCGTAGGCACCGCGAGCCCCATGGCACAGGGACACGCGATGATGAGTACCGCTACGGCGGCCGCGAACGCGCGCACACCCGGTGCCGTGTCGGCAGCGATGAACCAGATCACGAAAGTCGCAATGGCAATGGACACGACGACTGGCACAAAGATCCCGCTCACCCGGTCCGCCAACTTCTGAATTGGAGCGCGCGAGCCCTGTGCATCCCGCATCAGCCTCACGATCTGCGCGAGTACGCTGTCGGCGCCGAGGGTCGTCGCGCGGTAGCGGAAGCTACCGGTCTTGTTGATTGTCCCCCCGATAACGCGGTCGCCGACTACCTTCGTCACGGGCATGGACTCGCCGGTGAGCATCGATTCGTCAACGGCGCTCTGACCCGACAGGATCTCACCATCAACGGGGATGCGCTCACCAGGCCTGACAACAACCGTCTCATCGTGGATGACATCGTCCAGGAGAACTTCGAGTTCCTGTCCATCGCGTACAACTCGCGCAGTCTTCGGACGCAGGTTGACAAGCCCCCGAAGCGCCGCCGACGTCCTTCGCCTGGCGCGCGCCTCGAACGCGTTCCCGGTCAGGATCAGCGCGATGATGATGACGACAGCCTCGTAGTACACGTCCGGCGTCACTCCCCGGCTCAGGAAAAAGCCGGGAGAGACAGTAGCGAGTACAGAGTAGAGGAACGCCGCGCCCGTACCAAGTGCGATCAGCGTGTTCATGTCCGCAGTGTGATGCCGGAAGGCAGCCCAGGCGCGGATGTAAAAGTGCCGTCCACTCCAGACCATTACGCCCAGCGTAACGAGTAGAAGAGCATACGACAGCGTGCGAACGTCCAGCGCGTACAGCCACGGGAGCCAGCCGGCCAGATGCGCTTCCAGCCGTGCTGTAAGGCGGTGCAGAAGCGGGTCCCCCTGAGAGGTAACACCGTCGTGCGCATACGCCATCATGAGCGGCATCGAGATCACCATCATGGTGATACCGATTGCAAGGCTCACGGCAGCCTTGAGACGGAGATCCCTGAACTCTTCGTCCTGAGCGCGGTCCCGCGCCTCCTGCTCCTCGAATGCGGTCTGGTCGTGCGAGGCGAGCTCGGCGCCGTATCCGGTGTTCCGGATAACCTCGACAAGACGGTCCGGCGTTGCGACGCCGGGATCGAAGGTTACTGACGCATTCTTCATCATCAGGTTGACGGATGCATCGATGACTCCGGGTTCCCGGGCGAGAGCCTTCTGCACCCGCGCCTGGCACGCCGCGCACGTCATTCCGCTGACCGGAATTCGCAAGTGTTCGTTTGGGGACTCCGGGTGCGACGGGATTTCGATCGGTTGAACATCAGTCCGGGCGACCTCTGTCATGGCTTGCTCCTCGCGTTCCTATATCTCAATCCTCAGCCACAATCGCGCCGTGTAGCATGCTCATGCCACAGGTAAACTCATACTTGCCAGGCCGGGGCGGGGTGACCTCTACCGTGGTTCTCTGAAAGGCGGGTAGAAACTTTCTAATGCCGAAGTCCGGCATGACGATCTCTTCCGAGCAGCTCGAAGTCTCCCTGCGATCGAACACGAGCCGGATGGGCACTCCTGCTTTCACGCGGACCGTGGCCGGATCGTAGCCACCCTTTACAGCGATTACCACTTGCGCAATTCCGCTCGAGGCGACGGCGGCGCTAGCCGTCTGCCGGCTCGCGACAAAAAAGTACCAGTTTACCAACGCGATGGTGACGACACCCGCCAACAGAACCGCCCACTCCGTGATGGTCACGCCTCCACGCCCGGGCGAGGCGATACCGGCATCGCCCCGTAACCCGCGTCTTCTACCGCCTGCGAAATCTGTTCGGCGGTCACGGTCTCCACGTCGTAACCCACTACGGCTGAGCCAATCGCCACGCTCTCAATCTCGACTCCTTTGAGATCGGCAAGGGATCGGGTAACGGCGGCCACGCAATGTCCGCAACTCATACCTGAGATCTTGAGCGCGATCTTTTCCATCGGTACCTCCAATAAGGGCGTGTGCAAGGTTTTGCAGTCCGGTTTGCGAGAACCGCATCGTGATATAAAACTAATATACCCCCCCACCCTATAACAAGGGGTCGGGATGCAGGCAGCCGTCATAGGTTCGCGGATGGGTGCGAGGCTTTAATACGACTTTAGCAAGGAGGAACCCGGCGATCCCGGATATTCCACACCCAGGCAGCATCTAGGACCGGCTGACAAGCTTCTCAGCCAGTTGCCTTCCGGCTGCCTCCCCGCTCGCGACGGCCCCTTCTATCATTGGCATCGTGAGGTAGTCGCCAGCGAGGGTGATGGGGAAGGGAAGCGCCTCAGCGAGCTTTCGTCCGTGCGACCTATCCGTGAGAAACCCCGGTGCGGCAAGCGGGTTACCAGGCTCGAAGCGGTACAGCCGCGCCCGCGTGACGTGATTCTTGAGCTGAGGGACGAGCAGCTCCACCTCCGGCAGCATCGCCGCCACGATGACGTCGCTCGGCTCCCCTTGTAGTCGCTGGGCGGCATCCGGTGTCGGCCAAGCCAGTACTACGTCACCATAGGGGAGCGCCTCCGGACCCAGCTTTGTCCCCAGAATAGCGCAGGCCGACACTTCCTTCGCTTCCGCGGGATGCCGCATTATGCCGAACGCATCGTGCTTCAGCACGACATCGGTCGCTAGCGCGAGCGTCCAGGTCGGTCGGAGGTGAAGCGCTGAAAGCCACTGGCTCATTGCCGCGCTTTCCTGCGTATTCCCGGCCAGCAGATCGCGAGCGCTTCGCGGATCGGTTGCTATCACGGCGCCGTCGCCAGTCCACTCGCGTCCGTCAGCCGTGCGAGCAACCATACCTGCGTGCGGCTGGAAGACCAGCGATTCGACCCGGGCGCCTAGTACGCACTCGACACCGGTTGAAGCGTGAGCCAGAGCCGCGGACCACCCGCGCGTTGCGGCCAGCATTCCCGCATCACTCCCGTACCTGGCCAGCGTGAGGTAGAACGCGAAGCTCATCTCACCGCCGCCTGCCGCGTAGAACGCGTTAAACGCGGGCTCGACCAACGCATTCGCGGCCCGCTCGCCCACATGTGTGGCCATGTGCGCGCGAGCACTCTCGCGATCGAGCACTGCATCCACATGATGCGCATCGGCGTTCAGCCGTCCATGATGGCGAGCGAGCAGTGGGACGATATGCGCGCCGAGTTTCAGCTTCTCAATGGCACCGAGCCCGCCGAACCGAAGCAGGCTGGTCATTGAGCCGAACTGAATCGGATGCCGGGCGCTACCATGCACGAACACATCCCGTCCGGGCATGGCACGCAGAATGGATTCCTTGTCCGGAATAGTACTGCCCGCCGGTCTGTGACCGCTCACAACCAGCCGCCTGAGCAGCGCAACCGTCCTGTCAAACGACGCCCCTATCAGCTGTGCGCCAACATCGATGACCGTGCCGCCGAAATCATCGCTTCGAGCCCGGCCGCCCAATGCGGTGTTACTGTCGATGAGTGTAACGGCAATGCCCCTCGCACGAAGATGAGCAGCTGCCGCCACACCGGCGAAACCACCGCCGATCACCAACGCGCTACGCATCGTCACGACTCACAGGGCATTTGAATTTCACCTATTGCAAAATGGCTCATAACGTTTCTATATTCGCGCGCAACGATTCTGTGTGACACACGAGGTGTGAGTGGATCAAACACGACGTGATTTTCTCAAAACGACGTCGGCGGCCGCGATCGGAGCCGGAGTCATTGGATGCGCTCCCCCGCCCGCGCAGGCACCTCCCGCCCCTTCCACCGCCACTGAATCCACTTCCCCGGGCGATCCTACCTTCAAGGAACTCGCCATGCGCGCGCTCGATGCGGCCCGATCTGCCGGCGCGAGCTACGCCGATTGCCGTATCAGCCGCAATCGCACACAAACGATCTTCACTCGCGAGCGCCAAGTCCAGGCGCTCGCCGACAGCGAGACGTTCGGCTTCGGCGTGCGCGTGCTCGTTGAGGGGGCGTGGGGGTTCGCGGCAAGCCGCCAGCTGACGCGCGATGAGGTTGCGCGTGTCGCTCGGCAGGCGGTCGCGCAGGCAAAGGCGAATCGTGTCGCGATGCTGCGGCCGGTCACGCTCGCGCCAGTGACGGCGACGCCGAATGGCAAGTGGCGCGGAGACTGGGTGAGAACCGATCCCTTTGACATCGCGATCGAGGACAAGGTCGCTTTGCTCCTTGCCGCGAACGAGGCCGCGCTCAAGGTACGGGGCGCGCGCTTCGTGAATTCGGCGATGTTCTTTTTGCGCGAGGAAAAGACACTTGCGACCACGGACGGCACTTTCGTCGTCCAGACCATTTTCCGCGCGCAACCCAGCATCACCGTCACCGCCGTCGCTTCCGACTTCTCCGACTTTCAGTCGCGCCAGTCAACCGATATCCAGCCGATGGGGCGCGGCTACGAACATGTCGTGGAGGCAAATCTCGTCGAGAATGCTACGCGCTGGGCTACCGAGGCGGTACAGAAGCTTTCAGCCAAACCGGTAGAGGTTGGGCTCTACGATCTCGTGCTTCACCCCACGCACCTCTGGCTGACCCTTCACGAGTCCATCGCTCATCCCACCGAACTCGACCGCGCGATGCAGTACGAGGCGAATTACGCCGGAACGAGCTTCGTCGCGCCCCCGGAAAAATTCCTGGGCAAGTTCAGGTACGGTCCCGAATTCATGAACATCCAGGGCGACCGGTCGCAGCCGATGTCGCTATCCGCATGCGGCTGGGATGACGAGGGAGTGGAACCGGACGAATTTCTCATCGTCAAAAATGGGATCGTGAATGACTACCAGACCACCCGCGAGCAGGCTCCGTGGCTCGAGTGGTGGTATGCCCAGCAAGGGCGGCTCGTGCGTTCCCATGGATGCTCATACGCGCAATCATGGGCCGACGTCCAGTTTCAGCGCATGCCGAACATCTCGCTCCTGCCAGGCGACGCCGAGCGAAGCTTTGACGACATCATTGGGGCGACGGACCGCGGCATTGCCATTGTCGGCGATGGATCGTTCTCCATCGACCAGCAGCGCTACAACGCGCAGTTCGGCGGACAGCTCTTTCACGAGATCAAGGGGGGCAAGATCGTAGGCATGCTCAAGGATGTCGCCTATCAGATGCAAACGCCTGCGTTCTGGAACGCGATGGACATGATTGGCGGAAAGTCGAGCTACATGCTCGGCGGCGCCTTTGGAGACGGAAAGGGACAACCGAGTCAGTCGAACGCAGTGAGTCATGGCTGCGTTCCTACGCGCCACAGGAACATCAGCGTCATCAACACTGGGAGAAAGGCATGAGCCGCTCCCATCCGCCTTTACGTGACGGAAGGCCCAAGTCGCTCTTCCAGACGGCGAATTATCTCTCGAGAGCGGACGCGGAAGCGCTTGCGAAGCGCGTGCTTTCCTTCTCGAAAGCCGAGGAAGCCCGGGTAACAATTGAAAGCGGGGTTCGTGGCAATACTCGCTTCGCGGTAAATCAGATTTCCACTTCCGGCGACAACTTCGATACCAGCGTCTCCATTCGGAGTGCCTATGGAAAGAGAAGCGCGTCGTCCACTACGAACGGGCTGGACGATGCTGCCCTCCGTGCAGCGGTCGAGACCTCGGAGCGGCTCGCGCGCCTCTCCCCGGAAAACCCGGAGTCAATGCTGGAGCTCCAACCGCAGCAGTACGTCGAGGCCAGGAACTGGACCGACGCGACCGCGTCGCTCGAGCCAGCCGGCCGCGCGGCTGCGGTGCAACTCATCACGGAGCCTGCCAAGCGCACCGGTTTTAGCGCGACCGGCTACCTCGAGGCCAGCGCCGGGTCATTCGCGGTGGCCAACACGAAGGGATTGTTTGCTTATAACCGTCAGACGTCGGCCGGGCTCACCACTACGGTACGCACGCCTGACGGAAGCGGCTCTGGCTGGGCAGGCTCAACTGACAACGACGTGAGCCGCATCGATGCGGCGGCACTTGGCGCCCGCGCGATCGAAAAGGCCAGACTGTCCATGAATCCCATGGTGATCGAGCCGGGCCGCTATACCGTTGTGCTCGAGCCCACAGCGGTGGGCAATCTCGTGCAGCTAATCACCTTCGCGGCAAATGCTCGTCAGGCCGACGAGGGACGCAGCTTTTTCACGAAGCCAGGCGGCGGAAACAAGATCGGACTCAAAGTTGTTGACGAACGCGTCACTATCACGTCCGATCCGCTGGACAGCGAAGCATATGCCAACACATTCACGGGCGAAGGGCTACCGGCCAGCCGCATCGTCTGGATCGAAAACGGCCTCGTGAGGAACCTCGTCTACGACAGATTCTGGGCGCAGAAGCAGGGGAAAACTCCGACGTCTCTTTCGGGAACCATCAAGATGTCCGGTGGAACGGCGACGACGGAAGAGATGATCGCATCCACACAGCGCGGAATTCTCGTCACCCGCTTCTGGTACATCCGGTCGGTCGATCCCCGTTCGATTCTTTACACGGGGCTGACACGCGACGGCACTTTCCTGATTGAGAATGGCAAAATCACTCGCGCGGTGAAGAATTTCCGCTTCAACGAATCTCCGATCTCCATGCTGAACAACCTCGAGGAAATGGGGCGTCCCGTGCGAGTAAGCGCGAGCGAAGATGGGAGCCCCGGGTTCGCGGTCGTCGTTCCACCAATCAAGGTGCGCAATTTCAATTTCACCAGTCTTAGCGACGCGATTTGACAGCCGGGTGGTACCTCAATAAGCCGCATCCGCGAACGATCACGGTCGTCCGCGGGGGGCTTCAACCTCAGCAGCCTTCGGAGGCTGCGCAGATGTGCGCGCGAGCTCATTCCGGGCTCACGTCACTAGGCCGCCGGTCCACGCGGGATCGCGCGGTACAACACCAATGCCTGGAGACCTACAATGGCAGCAGCGACCAAGAAGAGCGGCAAGAAAACAGGCGCGAAAAAGGCTGCAGCTAAGAGGGCAGTGAAGTCGGCACGGAAAAAGGTGGGCGCGAAAGTCGGCGCTATCAAGCGCGCGGTAAAAAAGGCCACCCGCAAGAGCGGCAAGAAGAAAAAGTAGAAGGGCGCGAGTACGAACGGGCTGGCGAGTGATCGCCGGCCCTTTTGCTCGCTTTTACGCGTGCCTAGCGCGAGTACCGCCCGTTCGCCAGCTCCACAATCCGGGCGATGAGCGCATCATACGCAATACCCGACTTTGCTGCCGCGCTGGCAAACTCGCTTTCCTTCTCCAGGTAGCAATTCGGGTTCACTTCGATTACATAAATCTCACCCGCGTCGGTCACGCGCAAATCGATGCGCGCGTAGTCGCGCAACCTGAGTGCGTGAAAGCACTCGATGGCGACTTTCTTGATCCGCTCAGTCAATTCCTCGCCGAGATTCTCGGGGAAAAGAGATTTCGTTCCGGCGAATTCGGCACCAGAGCCCGCTCCGTCCTCGCCCCATTTCGCCTCCCAGCTCGCAATTCTGGGTTTGTCGGGAGGAAATCCGGAGAAGTCCAACTCGATGATTGGCAGTGCCTCGACGTCCACATTCCCCAGGACCGCCACATAATACTCGCGTCCGTCGATGAACTCCTCCAGAAGGACCGGCGACTTGAATTCGGTTTGGATGGAGCCGATACGCTCGAGGAGCTGGGAGATGTCGTTCACCACCGACTTCGCGGTCAGTCCGAGGGAAGCGTCTTCCTGTGGCGGCTTTACAATGACAGGAAATTTGAGATCCTGCGACGAATCCAAGGCGCCGCGAAAAATCGATGCGAACTTCGGCGTCTGGATCTCATGAAAATTGAGAACCTTCTTGGTTAACGTCTTGTCTCCGGCGAGGATCAATCCCGCCGGACTGGATCCCGTGTAACGCAGATGCAGGAGGTTGAGCAGCGCCGCCACATTTGATTCCAGCGCGCTCTTGCCGTCGAACGACTCCGCTATGTTGACGACCAGGTCGGGCTTCACTCTCTGGAGCGTCTCGACCAACGGTAGAACTTCACGATCAACCTCGAGTCGCGTGACATGATGCTCGCCGGCGCTCAGCGCCGCTTCGAGCTGGTCGAGCACCGGATCCGCCGGTGGCACCACCGCATCGTGGGTATGTAAAAGGACGATCTTCACTCGGCCTCCTCCGCTGGACTCGCATCCAGTGTGTCCGTATAGCGATAATTCATGATGACGGCGGTTCCGAATGCGGTAAGCTCGATGAGCGTTGACGACTCACGGTCACGGACGCGCAGGTCCAGCTCCTTCGCTCTGTCGGCCAGCAGATCCACGAAGCGACGGACGATCGCTGTTCCTTCGCCTGTCCAGTACGCTATTCGCCGTACGATCTCGCGCCGGTGCGCACGCACGAAATGGTCCGCGCGCTCCCGTTCATCGCCGGAATCGGATGCGGCGAAAATCGTGCGAAGATCGCCATCGAAGTGCCGCTCGTCCTCGAGAGGCAACGCAGACTCGCTGTCACGGTAATGGTCTTCCACCGTGTACGTCATCGACTCCACCGGCAGATCTTCCGGGCTGGGAACGACAACGTCCGGAGCGGTTCCCCCCACCTCCCGCATCACGCGATCCACGTATTCGAGCTTCGAAAGAGCCGGCCACCCTGCGTAGCGTTCGCGCCAATTGCTCTCCGGAGTCAGCCAGACAGCGAAGGTTTCCGCAAAGTCTTCGTCGGGATGCTTCTGCGCGTACC
>JBPCJT010000047.1:0-4727 GCA_051005015.1 Gemmatimonadaceae bacterium
GATGGCCGGCCCGCTGCGGCGCCAGGAGGCCTGCCACGCGCATCAGGCGCAGCACGCGGTTGCGGCCCACCCGATGCCCCAGCGCGCGGAGGCGGACCCGCAGCTTCCGATGCCCTTCCCCATGAAAGGGACTGTCGGCCAGTACCTGCCGCATCGCCGCCTGGAGGGTGTCATCGTCCACCGGGGTCTTCGGTCCGCGTTTCGCGCGCGGCGTGGGCGTCGCGGCGGCGGGCGCGGCCTGGGCGTAGACGGTGGCGCGTGCCACCCGATACGTCGCGCAGACCATCGTCAACGGATAGCGCCGGTGCGTGAACGGACTCCGGTGCGTGCTCATCGCCCGTGCTTCCGCAGTTCCGCCGCATATCCTTTTTTTTCGATCAGATCTTCCGCGAGCTCGAGCCGCATCATGACTTCGCCGAGCTTCGCCTGCACGCGGCGCAGCTCGCGGTCCTCCGGATCGACCCGTTTCTTCAGGCCCTGCGTCCCGCTCTCGAGAAACACGCGACGCCACCCTTCGAGTTCATGCGCGGGCATCTGCGTGTCGCGCGACACGGCGTCGATCGCGTCGCCCTTCAGTAGCCGCAGCACGACGTCCGTCTTGCGTGCCGCGCTCCATCGTTCCGGGTTCTCGGTGGGCGCCTCCGCGCCTGCCGGCGCTCCGGCGCTGTCGTGTCCCTTTGCCATCGTTCCCTCCTGGACGACCCTCACGGGTCAGTCTAAACGCCTGTCCAGGAAAATCGGGAGCGCTATAACGTGCCTGATGCGAGGAGAGCCCTTCATGCGCTGACCACCGCGTCGCTTCGCTCCGAGGAGTGATCAGCTTGCCCGGAATCTGCGATCACGATGACCGGACTTAGTGATCACGATGGCCGGAATACGCACGATTTGAGCGGTTACTTGCGCCAGAGGCTCCGCACCCACCGGGCGACGTCAAACGGTCGCGTGATCCTCAGATACTGGTTCACCGTCTTGTTCTCCACTAGGCCGAGTTCCCCTAATTCGTCTGAGGTCGACTCTGATCGAAGGAAGGAAAACGCAGCAACGTCTTTCGATCGGAGTTCGAGATCAGCTCGTCCAACATTCACAAAGTCGAATACTGCTTCGGTGCCTTCCTCGTCGCGCACTCTCACTGAAAACCGTCGGCAACCGTCTCGCTCGGAGTAGGAAGAACGCTTGTTTCTGACGGTAAGCATCAGCGTGATGAACGACGTGCCGCACGCTTGGCAGCCCACCTTAAAAGTCCCGATTCGGAGATCGGCGTCAAATGCTGACAGTCCCTGACATTTGGGGCAGACAATAGTCATACGCTGCCCCCGCACGGCGTGTGCCGCAATTGTTGCGGGATGTGATCCTGGCGGATGCCGCACTCGCTCCAAATGCGGCGCCGACAGCTGGCCCTGCGTTGTGCTGTTCGACGGACGCCCCCTCAGAGTGGCGCTGATCCAGTCAATGACACTCCGATGCGACGTAATGTCGTACCGACTGAGATGTGGGAGGCCGACGACATTGAAGCGACCTGGCACCTCGAAGCGGCGGCACATCCAATCCCCATGCCCGGACGGGAAATCCTCCCAAGAAGCGGTCCCAAATTTCTGCCTCAAGAAGGAGAACGGGGAACTGCCTGAGTTGCCGTACACCAGGATTAGCCGTGGCTTCACGATCTCCAAGATACGCTCATGCACGGGCCAGCACAGCTTCGCGAACGTTTCAAACTGACTTGTGGCTGCATCGCGGCTGCGAGCGAAAATCAAGTTTGATGCAGCCACTGTCCGAGGGTTGAATTCCAGTTCAGAAAGCAGCCAAATGACCCGCCGTTGGAGCGTGTCCCGTCCGCTCCATTGGGTATCCAGATAGCTGTTGATCGATTTCGTTGGCAGTTCTGCCAAGCTGCTACCGACGGTCGGGAGAGCCGGGTTAAGGCTGTCGCCTCCTGGATTGTGACCGAGCAAGTAGACGTCGCCGGCGCGGAGGGTGTCCGCACCGCTGTAGAGGACTTCGCCACTCATCCCGAGGAGGGTGGACAGATGCTGACGACCAAAGGCGGCGAGTTCGTGCGGTGTCATTCTGAAGCTGTCGGCGGTCTGCAGGTGCGTTCTTGCTTTGACGAGGACCATTTCCGCGTCACTGTCAGCGTCATCACGGCTCTGACGAGCAGGTAGGAGAGACTGCAACGGCCAATTGTCTTAGATCAGGACGCTGTTCTGAGGTCCGTCCAGTGCATGCTCGCCGACCGCACCGCCCCGCGGCTCTGTTCTTAATATCGAGTTCAGCGGCAGGGACCCGGGACCAATTATCGACGACCAATCAGCCCAACTTCTTCGCGCCGAGCGTATCCGCCGCCCACTCCATTATCTTCTTTGAGCGATGCACGCGTGCCTTCGACCGCATCATGGTGCGGCGCGCTTGCGCTTTGACCTCGTTTGCTTCTTGGACCCATCCTCGGGAAGCTGGGATGGGTTGCCCGCTCGCGCGAACACGATCCGGTTCACGACACACGGTGTTGTCGCACACCCAAGCCGGAACGGTTTCGCCGTCAAATCGATAGGGTTCGCTGAACTCCGACCGTGTGCCACACGTCGGACGCAACCGCGTATCACCATTACGGGGTCGAGTGACCTTGCAACGTTTTTCCTGAGCAGCAGCACCGTGGCGCATGGCTCTGTCATCTGATCTTCTAGACTGTGGAGGTATGTAGACGATGAACTTAGCACATTGCGGCCGCGCGAAATGGCGCGTGAGCGAAAGATGGGCGGGAAGTGCCCGAGAGCTTGCTATCGGCGGGGGACTTTGTAGTCGGCGGAACCCCGGCGGATTCGGCCGCCCGTTTGCGGAAGGCGGCGATCCCCAGCACTTCTGTCGCGCGTTCGGCCATGCTTTCGGAAACGACCTTTGCTTCCTCCTGCGAGGCAGCCGTTTCCGCCCGCAGCTCTTTGAGGAGCCGTTCGATGCGGTGCAACTGCTCGTTTGTATCATCAGGGGTCGGTCGCATCGTGTAAGCACCTCGCACCCGGGAGAGCGTGCATAACCGTGCCCACGTGTGATCTTGATGACAGCCGTGAGGCTCCGAGGTCGGCAAGCGCGAGGGACAAGCTCGAACGGCACGTCGCGTTGCTATGCTGGCGAAGCACCTTTGCCTGCTGGCAGGGCAGGTCCCAACAGAACATTGAAAACTCAGTGGTTGCCGCCCGAACGTCGTCACCGCTGCCGGTGATCGAGAACCACTGGCTGCCACGAACTTCGATACTACTTGCTTCGGAGTACGATCGGGGCCAGCAAGGCCACGAAGTATGGGTTCGGCCAGCGCGACCGGGGCCACTACAGATACCCACCGCTGCCGGCGACCGAGATCATCGACGCGACCGCAACTTCGAGCCGCTTTGTTTAGAGCACGATCGGGGTCGGCCAGGTCAGGAAAAATGGGTTTGGCAGACGGGACCCGGGGGCGCCTCCGCATAGGACCCGCAGCGAAATAAATTCCTGAAAGCGGAAGAACGAAAGGTAATCCGTATCGGGCGCATTATCGCCGTCGGAAGAGGCGACCGGAATGAGCGAGAAGGCGCTTATGAAAATGTCCCCGGAATTGCGGAGAGCCTAAGTCCTGCCGCCCGTCGAGGGACAGCGCCACTACCTCACATAGTCGTAGTCGGCCGGGATCGAAGCGCGCGGTCCCCGCCCTCTGTTCAGCGAGCGACAATCCAGTCCAACGGTGCTTTGTGTCTGTACTTCAGCCGCGCCTTGTACGTGCGCGGCATGGGCGTAGGTGTACGTGCGTCGACCGGACGCACGATGGCCACCGGTGAGCGGGTGAGGAGATGTAGTACGGTCAGTGTTTTCAATTGCTCTTCGAAATGCTCACCGCTGCAACGATCATCGGGTCCCTTTACTTCGCAAAAGAGCCACTCCGCGCGACCGGCGTCGAACGCGACGATGTCTGGGTTGCGAGGTTGGAATGCGAGTGTTCGCTGAATGTCACTCGGCCACTTCCAACGCCAGGGCATCTCGTCTCTGACATGTATTGTGTTGCGAACGGCGTTTCCTTTCCCCCTCCTGACAGCCTCGCGGTTTACAAATAAAGGACGCAGGTCATCGAACAATTGCACCTGGCCCCAGCAGTCAAAGCCCTCCCGTTGCAGCGATAGCGCCGTGAAGAACTCAGGAAACCGCTTAGTCGGCGACCCTCGGTAGGGCAGCAGGAATCGCCCCTCTCGGCCGAGACTCGCGTAGTCGCCGTAGAGTGAGTACCTCTTACGGCCACCCACGTCGAACTCGGGTTGAGCGGCTTTCCACTTCGTCAGCGCGAGCTCGGGGAAAGAAACGAACACTTCCGGGACATGAACGAGGGTCACGTTGTCGACAGCAGGCCGCCAATCTATGTCCATAGGACACGTTTAGCACCAACTCGATCGGTAATCCAGAATCAATTCGCACTACAGGGCTGACGGCCCGAGGCGATCTCTGATCCGCACATCGCGTTGCTTCTGTGTGTGCAAGGTGGTTCGAAGAGGCTGGCGGAACCGAGTAGCGCATTGACTCGAGCCGTCGCTGTAGGGTGACGTTTGCTGCGCTGAACGGGTGCGTGAACGGGAACCGCAGATCTAGTTGCGCGGCGACAATGAGATCTGCCGCCTAGCGACAACTAAATCTGCCGCTTGAGGGTCGGCCCGCCGGCTGTGTCAGCCTGTGATCAATGGTCACGGATGCGCAGGTTCGGCTCATGAGGCAGAAAC
>JBPCJT010000048.1:0-13054 GCA_051005015.1 Gemmatimonadaceae bacterium
ACATACCGCTGCGCCACGGCGTCGCGCACAGCGAGCACAGGAACTCGCAATGCCAGGAGATCCAGATACCCATACACGGCATCATCGCCCGCACATACCACCCAGCCAAACTCGGCCGCGCGTACGAGAGAGAGATAGTCGTCCCGTTCCCCGAGAAAACTGACGCGATCGGTAATTCCGAGCGCCGCTGCATGCATCTGCAGGTCCTCTCCGTCCGATCCAGGGCCCACCATTACCAAACCCAGATCGAGATGCAGTGGCGCCAGCATCGCGATGGTACGGAGAACTACCGCCGCGCGCACTCTGCTGTCAGCGTCGTACAGGCAAACGATCGTTCGTCGGTCGCCGTTTGCACCGGGCAGCAACTGCACTGGACCTGCATCTTCATACGCTGCCGCATCGATTCCCGGGAGAGCGAGTATCGGCTCCGGTAGTGCGCCCGAGAGGTTGGCGGCCTTTTGGAGATCGTCCTCGAGAGCGAATAGCCAACCCGCGGGCGCAAGGCGCATCGCGAGACGCGCGTAACGCCCGGTCGATGGCGTCTCACCCGCGCCCACGCGCCGCACCACAGCCGCCCGCGCCGCCATTCGGGATGCCGCAGACGCGATGAGCTGCTCGCGCTCGGTGTGCGCGAAGATCACCTCGACGAAGCGCGTGCTAAGCACCTCGCGAAGCTGCCACGCCGAACGAGGCCACGGCCCACCGTGTGCCATTGGCAGCACTTCATAGGCGGCGTGGTCGAGCCTCTGCTCCACCTGGCTATGAGCAACGCATACGAATGACACCTGGTGCCCCCGTGCAGCCAGGCCGCGTGCCGCATCGGCAAAGGCTCGCGCACTCCCGGTCCAGCGTCGGGCAGAGTGATAGAACAGGATGCGCACGTATCAGACCGGTACGCCGGAAACGTCTCCTGGCTGCTCCTCATGCCGGAACTGGAGTGAGTGCAGCCGGGCGTATGCGCCGCGCCTGTCGAGCAGCTCGGCGTGCGTCCCGCGCTCTACGATTCTGCCGTGGTCGAGCACCAGAATCTCGTTCGCGTGCACGATGGTCGACAGCCGGTGGGCGATCACGAAGACAGTACGCCCTTCCAGTAGGTGATCGATTGCTTCCTGTACCAGCCGTTCGCTTTCGGTGTCGAGCGCCGATGTCGCTTCATCGAGGATCAAAATCGGCGGGTCGGCCAGAAGTGCGCGGGCAATGGCTATCCGCGGGCGCTGTCCGCCACTCAACCGCGTTCCGCGCTCGCCGAGCGAAGTGTCGTAACCGTCTGGCAGTTGGGTGATGAAGTCGTGCGCGTTGGCGGCGCGTGTCGCGGCGCTGATCTGCGCTTCCGAGTAGGCCTCTGCGCGCCCATAGGCGATGTTTGCACGCACCGTGTCGTTGAATATCACGGTCTCCTGGCTGACGATGCCCGTGAGCGTCCGTAGCGATGCGAGCGTGATCTCGCGCGTGTCCACGCCGTCGAGAAGAATGCGACCGGACACCGGCTCATAGAATCTCGGAATCAGATCCACTAGCGTGCTCTTTCCCGCGCCACTTGGCCCGACGAGCGCGATAATCTCTCCCTTTCGCGCCGTGAAGCTTATGTCCGACAGGACCGTCTCGTCCCCGTAGGCGAACTCCACATGCTCAAAGACAATCGTCGATTTAAAGCCTTCAACGACGATCGTTCCGCGATCAGCGGCTGTCTCCGTCGGGGTGTCCAGCACCTCGAACAGTCGGTCCGAAGCAGCTAGTGCGTTCTGCGCCGACGCCGGAATTTGGGAGAGCTGCTTGATTGGCTGCAGCAATCTCAGAACGAAGGTGAGAAAGACGAGAAACTCCGCCGCATCCAGGCTTTGTTCCACGAGTACCAGTCGCGCGCCAATCCAGAGCAGGAAGACCGTCATTGCCGTACCGAGCGTTTCCGTGATAGGCTGCCCGAGAAGAGAGAGCCTTGCCATCTTCACCAACCCGCCGGAATACCGATTGCTCGCCTGCTTGAATCGCTCCTGTTCGTACCCTTCGGCTCCGGAAGATTTGACCAGGCGGATACCGCTCACGCTTTCCTGCAGGACACTCATCATTTCACCGTGATCGTTACGCAGCGTGCGATACCCCCGGCGCAATCGCCCGATGAGCGGGTTGAGCGCGAGCATCAGCAGCGGCGCCACCACGAGCGCAATTATCGTCAGCTGTCTTGATATTCCGGCAAGGAACACAACATACGTGATGGCAAGCGCGGAGTTCTGCAGCGCTTGCGTCACGAGCTGTGTAATCAGCTGCTTCGTCTGATCGGTGTCGGAGAGAACGCGCGAAAGAATCTGGCCAGTTCTCGTCGTCGTGAAATAGGCGAGCGGCAGGCGCTGCAAATGTGTATAGATGGCATCTCGAAGGTCGCGTACGACATACTCCTGCAACTGCGCGCCCAGCATGCCCCCCGCCCAGACAAAAACGTTCTTCACGAGGGTTACAGCGAGAATCACCAAAATCACGTTGCGCAACGAGCCCATGGGATTTCCGGGCTCCATGAGGACGCCCACGGTTTGCTCCAGGAAGCCGCTGACCCACCCGGCTTGAACCGGGATAGGGGATTGCCGACCGAAGAGCGAATTCAGGAAGGGGATCAGAAGCGCGAGCGCGTACCCATCGAGCGCAGCCGCGACGATACTTGCGGCCATGGCTCCCGCCATTCGCCACCGGTGCGGCCGGAGGAACCGGAACAGCCGCCGGTAGAGCTTCATTTACCGCCGCGGCGTGAGCAGCGCTACTGGAAGAATTACTTCCTCCGGTGTCACGCCGCCGTGCAGGAAAGAGCCACGATAGCGCCCCTGATATTCGCGCAGCTTGGTGGGGTATACAAAAAACGCGTCGCCAGCCGCGAGAAGGGTATTGGACGCCAGGCCACGGTGTGGCAACCTGAGGTCATCCTGGTTGCGGAATTGCAGCGCATACTCTGGACGCTCGGCGCGAAGGTCCTCGCCGAACTTGTAGCGCAGATTCGCCGTTGCGTCGCGCTTGGCAAACACCGTGGCGGGAGTCTGGCAATGTATCGAGCCGTGATCGCTGGTGACCAGAACAGTGACTTTGCGGCGTGACGCCTCAATGAGGAGCGCGAGGAGCGCCGATCGCTCGAGCCACTGTTTTGTGATCTGGCGAAGAGAGACCTCGTCGCGCGCTACCTCGTACAGAATAGCGGACTCGCTACGGCCGTGCGTGAGCAGGTCCACGAAATTGAAAACGAATGCGCTGACGCCCTCGGGAGCGATGGCCGAACCGATTCGCCTCGCCAGATCGTCGGATTCGTGGGAAGTGGAGATCTTCTCATAGCGCACGTGCATCTCGCCGCGCTGCTCGGTCAGATGCGATACGAGCAAATCCCGCTCGTGAGCGTTGAGTGTCTCATCCTCTTTCTCCCGCCACCAATCAGGGAAGCGCGCCGCTATCTCGCAGGGGAAAAGGCCGCTGAAAAGAGCGTTCCGCGAGTACGGTGTCGCGGTCGGCAGGATGGAGAAGTGATAGGTGCTTTCGATATCGAAGTACGGTGCGATGAGCGGTTGCATGACGCGCCACTGATCGAGCCGCAAACAATCTATGACGACGAAAACCGCGGCCTTGTTGCCCTCGAGGACGGGGATCAGGAACTCGTCAATGACGTCGATTGAAAGAGGGGGACGCTCACTCTCGAGATCGCGCAGCCATGCAGGATAGGCCCTTTTCATGAATTCGGCGAACTCACGCCACATCTGTGGGTAGAGTCCCTGGAGGGACTCGTGCAAGCCGCGCTCGCCAGCTTCGGTTAGCTGGATGTCCCAGTCCACCATCTCGGAATAGCGCGATACCCAACCGCGCCAGTCGGTGATGGGTTCTCGCTCGAGCTCAATGGCGCGAAAACGCTCCACGAACGATCTGGCAATCGCCTGCTGGCGGATTCGCGTTCCTTCCAGAAGGCGCGTCACGGCCGTGAGAACCTGGCGCGGGCTTACGGGCTTTACGAGATAGTCGCGCGCATTCACCCCGATCGCCTCGCGAAGGGTGGAGTCATCCTCGCTCTTGGTAACCATCACGATCGGCAGATTTGGATCGATCTCGCGCATTTCGCGCAAAGCTTCCAGCCCGCGCTTGCCGGGCATCTGCTCGTCAAGAAGCACGAGATGATAGGTACGCCGCCGGAGCATCTCGACCGCGTCGTCCGCATTGGTGGCGGAGTCTACCTCGAAGCCCCGCTCGCGAAGAAAGATGCGGTGCGGCTCCAGAAGGTCCGCTTCATCGTCCACCCAAAGAATGCCTTTTGGCGATGGTGCCATGGGCGAAAAGTAATCCGTGCACCGCAATCCGTAATCGCATGTATGGCTCACTCGCCAATTATCGCGTAGATATTGAACACTGCAAAATGCCGCCCGCCCATACGAAGAATAGCGAATGCCCAATCCAGATATCTCGGAAATCCTCAGACGCGTCGATGCCGTCGGCGACGGCGGTGCTGCGTCCGCCAGCATCGCGACCGGCTTCCCCAGCCTGGACAAGACGTTGGGGGGCGGCCTCCGCCCAGGCGACCTGGTCTTTCTGGGTGGCGATGTGGGCTCGGGCAAGTCCGCGCTTGCTCTGGCTATTGCACTGCGCGCCGCGGCGCTCGGCAGTTCAGCTATTTTTCTGTCCGGAGAGATGGGTCGAGACCGTTTGCTTGAACGCATACTCGCCATCGAGGGCCGTGCGTCAATCGACGAAATGCGGAGTGGCTCGATCGATGATGCGGCGCGGGCCTCCCTGGGTGCGGCTGCCCATCGATTGCGCGATCGAATGCCACCGCTCGACCGCATTCCGCATGGCGGGGTAAGTGAAGTGGGCCTCATGCTTCGAAGCACGCCCGATCTCGAGCTGGCGATAGTCGACTCACTGCAAGCCGTTGCAAAGCAGGGGTCTTCGCAGGAAGAGGAGCTGGCAGTCGCCGTCAGGGAGCTAAAGCTGCTGGCGATCGACTCGGGTCTGGCGATTCTCGTCACGGCCCACGTGCACCAGCTACTGCGCGGCCGAGCGGATCCGCGACCTACACTGGACGACTTCGGCGCCCTGGGCGCCGTGAAGCAGCACGCTGATATCGTGCTCTCTCTTTACCGGGCAGAGATGTACGATCCCGGCTGGGGCGCTCAAGGTGGTACGGAGCTCATACTGTTGAAAAACCGAAACGGCCCAACCAGCTACATCGATCTATTCTTTCATCAGCGCTGGCTGAGATTCGAAGACTTGATGGATCCAGGATAGGATTGCGGATGGCGGATTGCGGATCGGACCGCCAACCGCGTACTGCGAATGTCGGGCTCACCCCTGCAAAGCAGTTCAGCCTGGCAATAGGGTTACGCAGCTACGCATCACCCGATCCGCAATCCGCAATCCAACCTAAACCTGAAAGCGCCTGACCGTCCCAAGCATTTCGGCCGCTACGGCCTGCAGGTCCTTCAACTCACGCGCGACCGCATCGATTACCGAGGTCTGCTCGTCCGAGGCGCGCGACATCTCCCTGGCGGCTTCGGCATGGTTGTGCGAAAGGGACGCGACCTGGCCCGCCTGCTCCTCAATGCGGCGTGAGGCGGAGCGCTGCGCCTCGGCAAGACCGGCCACTTGCCGCAGAATTGACGCGGTTGCGTCGACGCGCTGTTCCGCAATGCGAATGGCTTCCCCGGTCCCGGCAATTACGGTGCGAGTCGCCAGCACCTCGGTGTTTGCCCGGCCGAGGTCATCACTGGTTGCGGTTACACCGGTGTGAATGCTCCTGATCTCGGCACTGATCTCGGCGGCAAGCTTTTCAGAGTCGGCGGCGAGCTTGCGCACTTCGTCAGCAACCACAGCAAAGCCACGGCCGTGCTCGCCGGCGCGTGCCGCCTCGATTGCCGCGTTCAGCGCGATGAGATTCGTGCTCTTGGCAATGGTGGCTATCTTCGTGACCGCCTGAGTGATTGCCCGTAGTCCGCGCTCCAGTCCGGCGAAGCTAGCTCGCGTCGCTTCCGCAGCCACCACGATGCGCTCCACAGCCTCGTCCGCTTTGGCGACCCCCTCCAGACCCGCGCGTGCCGCGCCAAGCGTCTCGGACGAGCGAGCTTCCGCCGCTCCCACACTCGCGAGCATTTCTCCCGCGGCAGCGCTGGCGGATGCGGCGGCTTCGCTCGCTCGGGCGGCGGACTCGGACTGTGCAGCTGCATCGGAGACCACTCTGCCGATCGCGTGCTCGAGCCGTTCACCAGACACGCCCAGGCTGTGGGTGGAAGAAAAGATGCCTTCGGCGCGACGCACCACCTGCTCCGCCGCGGATCGCGCGAGCGAAACCAGACTGGCGAGCTCCGCGATGAAGTGATTGATCCCGTCGGCAAGCTCACCGATTTCATCATTCTTTGTGCCGTTCACCCGAGTTCGCAGATCCCACTGACTGCCGGAGGTGAGCCCGCCCAGCGCGTGTGTCACCGCTTCGAGCGGGCGTGTCACGGGCCGCGAGAGGAGAAGCGCCGCAAGCGCGGCCGCGAGAATGGCCGCCAACGTCGCTCCCGTAAATATCGTGCGCGTTCGATACCAGTCTGCGCTGGCATCGTCGAGCGACCAGGCGAGGACGACCTTCTCTCCTTTGGCGGCCGGGGCGACCACCCAGAGCTCCCGATAGTTGCGACGCTCGCCGGTGAGCTCGTGCATCCGGGCGATGTCGGCCGGCACGCGAACGCTGTCTCCCTCCGAGCGCATCGCGATTGTCCTCCCGTTCGCTCCGACCAGGCTGACAAAGAGGAGCTTGCCACGCGTCGCGGTAAAGGCGTCGCCAACCGACTCCGCGGACGGACGGTGCGCGACCATTTCCGCGATCGCGGTGGCGCTTTCTCGCGCCTCTCCCATCTGCACGTCCCAGAACACCCTTGGCAGCTGATACCAACCGAGGAAGAGGAAGAGCGGCAGCAATGGCGCGACTGCGAGCGCTACAATCTTGGTGCGGACACGCATGCCACGACGGCGCACGTAACCCGTTAGCGGAACGGAATAACGCGTGATCTCGCCGCCCAATGCGGCGGCTCGCTGCTGAAGCTCGATGATGCTTGCCACGTCTGGCGCAGTGTAAATGTGAGAGCGTGCCTGGGATTAACGGTCACAGTATGGACGACCCGCACCACCCTCCTGCAACCGAGCGTCCTTCGCTATCGCTGGTCGCAGAGCGCCTTATATTCATGCCACACATCACCGGCTTCGCGGACCACCACGCGCGGCGAGACACCCCAGTGCGGATTACCTATGGCCGGCCACAGCAAATGGAAGCAGATCAAGCATTACAAGGCCGCCACGGATGCGAAGCGCGGAGCCAGGTTTACCAAGCTCATTCGGGAAATTACGGTGGCTGCCAGGGCGGGTGGTGGTGATCCTGGCGGCAACCCGCGTCTCCGAACCGCCATCGAAACGGCACGCGCGGCCTCCATGCCCAAGGAAAACATCGAGCGGGCTGTCAAAAAGGGGACTGGAGAGCTGGAAGGCGTCGATTATCAGGAAATCACGTATGAAGGATACGGACCGGGTGGAGTCGCACTGCTGATACTGACGCTCACGGATAATCCCACGCGCACAGTCGCCGAAGTTCGGCACAAGCTCTCTCGCGCCGGAGGAAGCCTGGGCGCGGCGAATTCCGTCGCCTGGATGTTCGAGCGCAAGGGAGAGCTCTACACTGATTCAGCTCTGCGCGATGAAGACACCGCCATGGAAGCGGCCCTCGAAGCTGGCGCGGAAGATTTCCGCCGCGAAGGCGATCAGTACGTGATCACGACCGACCCTACGCAGTTCCACGCGGTGAAGAGCGCTCTGGAAGCGCGTGATTTCTCCTTCGTGGAAGCGGAAATCACCTACATCCCCAGGAACACGGTGCGCATCGAAGGCAAACAGGCAGAGTCGCTCCTCAAGCTCCTCGAGGAGGTCGAAGACCTCGATGACGTG
Organism: Gemmatimonadaceae bacterium; assembly: GCA_051005015.1. Lineage (GTDB taxonomy): Bacteria > Gemmatimonadota > Gemmatimonadetes > Gemmatimonadales > Gemmatimonadaceae > JACMME01. The sequence continues at coordinate 7,933 of JBPCJT010000048.1, forward strand.
CAGAAAGTGGCGGCGAACTTCGATATCGATGTGACGGAGATGGCGACGTGATTGTCCTTGGAATCGACCCCGGCACGGCGGCCACGGGATACGGGGTCGTGCGCGGTACACCGCTCGGGCCTCACATCCTCATAGAGTGCGGTGTAATTCGAACCGATCCTCGCGATTCCCTGCCCCGTCGCCTGCTCGGCATTCATGACGGCGTCCGAGCGCTCATCGAGCGTCACATGCCGGACGCTGTAGCGGTGGAGGACGTTTTTTACGCCAGGAACGTTCGCACGACCGTAGTGCTCGGACACGCGCGCGGCGTTGTGCTGCTCGCGGCCGAAGCAGCCGGTGTCAGCATTGCAGAGTATCCTCCCGCCGCGATTAAAAAGGCAGTGGTCGGCACGGGCGCGGCAACCAAGCATCAGGTGCAGTTCATGGTCGCGCGACTTTTGCAGCTCAAGACATTCCCGACTCCTACGGACGCTGCTGATGGGGTCGCCGCGGCACTGGCGCACGTCATGAGCGGCAGCGCACCGCGCGCGCGCGTGTGATTTCCAGAATCCATGGTGCGCTGATAGCCCGCGAAATGGATCGGGTAGAGATAATGACTGCGAGCGGCCTGGCATACGAAATCTCCATTCCGCTCACTGTCTTCGAGCATCTCCCCAGCCTGGGCGCAGACGCTTTGCTGCACACTTTCCTCGTCGTCCGGGAAGATGCCTGGCAGCTGGTTGGCTTCACGAACCAATTCGAGAAGCGGGTGTTCGCCCGCCTTCTAACCGCCACGGGAGTGGGGCCGGCACTGGCGATTGGAATGCTTTCGACGCTGTCCGCGGAGAGGCTCGTGCGCGCGATCCGCGAGAAGGATGCCGCTACCCTGCAAAGCATTCCGCGTGTTGGGAGAAAAAAGGCCGAGCAGCTCATCCTCGATCTGGCCGACAAGATGGATGAGATTCCGGCGGAGCCCCGGCCCGACGCGCGGAAAGCAGATAGCGCCGCGGCCGATGACGCGGTGCGCGCGCTGGTATCGCTCGGCTACACGGTCGGTGAAGCGGATAGGGCGGTCCGGCACGCGCTGGAAGAGGGCGGGCGCGGCATTACCGTTCCGGAGCTGATTCGGCTGGCACTGACAAAAGTGGGTACGAGGAGCTGATCATGCGAGCTGAGCGAACCGCGACGTTCACGGAGTCTGTAATCCGGGAGATGACACGCATCGCCAATGAGTACGAGGCGATCAATCTGGCGCAGGGTTTCCCGGATTTCCCAATGCCCGCGCCCATGAAGGACGCGGCGTGCGCGGCTATACACGGCGACCTCAACCAATATGCAATCACGTGGGGATCTCCCGCGCTTCGCCTCGCCATAGCCGAGAAGTATCGCCGGTGGTACGGCATGGATGTCGATCCGGAACGCGAGATTACCGTCACCTGCGGCGCGACAGAGGCAATGGCCGCCGTCTTCCTCGCTCTCATAAACCCGGGCGACGAAGTCATCGTGCTGGAACCGTTCTATGAGAACTATGGCCCGGACGCGATTCTGGCGGGCGCCAGCCCCGTGTTCGTGCCCCTCGAAAGCGGCGATTGGCGACTCGACCCAGACCGTCTCCGGGCGGCATTTTCACGGAGGACCAGGGCGATCATTGTCAACACGCCGCAAAACCCCACAGGCCGCGTACTGACGCACGCCGAGATGTCGCTGATAGCGCAGCTATGCATCGAGTTTGATTCGTGGGCGATTACCGACGAGATCTACGAGCATATCAGGTACGCCGGTGATCACCACGTCATGGCAACGTTGCCCGGCATGGCCGAGCGTACCGTCACGATTTCCGGCCTCTCCAAGACATTCAGCTGCACCGGCTGGCGCCTGGGCTACGCGATTGCGCCGGCTGCTCAGTCAAACGCAATCAGAAAAGTGCACGATTTCCTCACTGTTGGTGCTCCCGCACCGCTCCAGGCAGCGGGCGCGGTGGGAATGGCATTCGACGCCGATTATTACAACCACCTGTCACTAGGTTATCGCGGACGGCGCGACCTGCTCACGTCCGCGCTCGCCGACGCAGGATTTACCTTCTCCGTTCCGGAGGGAGCGTACTACGTGCTCGCGGATTTCTCCGCGCTCAGCGAACTGCAGGATGTTGATTTTGCCAGGTGGATGACGAAAGAAATCGGCGTCGCAACCGTGCCGGGCTCGAGCTTCTACCATGATCCGGCATTGGGTCGAAAGCTGGTGCGGTTTGCCTTCTGCAAGCGGTTGGAAACGCTGGAGCGAGCGGGAGAGCGGTTGGCTCAGCTCGCGACTGCTGGACGGTCCTGAGACGTCCGCGATGCGTCCTGTCCAGGATGAAGCAGCGGTGGAACGCGATCATCAATTCGGGCCGTCCACTAGCTTGCGAGATACCGCACTCGTTTCCTGGCAACTAGCACCCGGCAATTGAAATGGCTCGCACCGAGATCACGACGCCTGAAGTGCTCGCAGACGAATCTGTCGTCGAACTATCACTCCGGCCACAACGGCTCTCGGAGTTCATTGGCCAACAGAAGGTCAAGGACAGTCTGCGCATCTACATCGATGCAACGCTCGCGCGCAGACAACCGCTGGATCATACACTGTTTTACGGTCCACCCGGGCTGGGCAAGACAACGCTCGGTGAGCTGATCGCGCGGGAGCTCGGTGTCAACATCCGGACGACGTCCGGCCCCGCCCTCGAACGGCCTGGCGATCTCGTCACCACGCTGACGAATTTGCGCGAGGGCGACATTCTCTTCATCGATGAGATCCATCGCCTGCGCCCGATCATCGAGGAATTCCTGTATCCCGCAATGGAGGACTACAAGATCGAGATCCGACTGGGCGACGGGCCAAATGCGCAGAGCGTCACGATGCCCATCCTTCCATTCACGTTGATCGGTGCAACTACGCGGTTCGGCATGCTCACGCCACCCATGCGCGCACGCTTTGGGATCATCGAACGGCTCAACTACTACCCGCCATCTGATCTGGAACAGATAGTCATGCGCTCGGCGGACGTAATCGGCGTCCAGATCGATCCGGCCGGGGCCGCGGAAGTCGCCCGCCGCTCGCGCGGCACTCCTCGCGTCGCGAACCGGCTGCTCCGCCGCGTGCGTGACTACGCGCAGGTGCGGGCGGACGGCAATATCACCAAGACGGTTGCCGACGCCGCTCTCGCGATGCTCGATGTCGATCAATTCGGCCTGGACGACATGGACGCTCGTGTGCTGAAAACTCTCATCGAAAAGTTCGACGGCGGACCGGTGGGAATCGGTACAATAGGCGCGGCCATTGGCGAGGACGTGAGCACCATCGAAGAAGTTTACGAACCGTACCTCGTGCAGAACGGATTCCTGCAGCGCACCCCCCGGGGACGCGTGGCGACCCCTCTGGCGTACAGGCATTTCGGCTATGCGCCGCGAATGCAGCGCAACGGAGAGCAGCCAAGCCTGCTCTAGGTGTTATTGCACGCGAATTCGATCCACCGGTGGCCACAGCCGTCTACAGGGTTTGCCACATGATTCGAACTACTGCCTTTCCCACAGTCGTGCCGTGAAGGAGCGCGGGGGCCGCACAGCCGACTACGACTTCCACCTTCCCGCGGGGCAGATCGCGCAGACTCCCCTCGAACGGCGCGACGCGAGCCGGCTTCTCATCGTAGAGAGAGAGTCCGAGCGCATAACGCATGGCCGCTTCACCGATCTCGTCGGTCTTACAGCCCGCAGCGACGCGCTGGTGCTCAATACGACGAGAGTGATTCGGGCTCGCCTGCTCGGCAAACGCGCTTCGGGCGCGGCCGCGGAAATACTTCTGATCCGCTCGCTCGGCGAAGGGCGGTTCGAGGCGATGGTAAGTCCTGGTGGTAAGCTCCGGCCCGGCCGCGTGGTTTACATCGCGCCGGGTTTCGAGGCCGAGATTCTCGCTATGACCGAGCGCCACACGCGAGTAGTGCAACTGCGGTCCAGTCTGCCTCTTCAGGAGGCGATTGCGCACCATGGACACGTACCTCTGCCGCCCTACATTACCCGGGATGATGTAGATGCGGACGCGGAGCGGTATCAAACCGTATACGCACGCGAAGGGGGATCCGTGGCGGCCCCCACGGCGGGACTGCACTTCACGCCCGAGCTTCTCGCAAGCATTGAAGCTCGCGGAGTGCGGCGCGTGGACGTTGTGCTGCATGTGAGCGCCGGAACCTTTAAACCCGTGGAGACCGACGACCCCGCCGAACACCGGATGCACGAAGAGTGGTTCTCCGTGAGCCCAGGGGCTGCGGCCGCTCTGAACCGGACGCGATCGGAGGGGGCGCGGATCTGGGCGGTAGGCACCACCAGCGCGCGCGCCATAGAGACCGCCGGAAAGGAAGACGGCTCATTCCGCGCCGATGAAGGTGACACGCGGCTCTTCATCCGTCCGGGATATCGCTTTCGCGCCGTAGACAAACTCGTAACCAACTTTCATCTTCCCCGCTCCACACTCATCATGCTCGTGGCGGCTTTCGCCGGTTACGATCTAACCATGCGCGCATACCGGGAGGCGATCGATGCCGGATACCGATTCTACTCGTATGGCGATGCTATGGCGGTGGTCTAGTTTCGGCTTGGCCATTCTGATCGCTGCGTCGTGCACACGGTCGACGCAGAAGTACTTCGTCCCCACAGCAGGCCAGGAGCGCATCGACACCGGCGGGCTGCGCGCCCGGGGAGACGCCCTGCTCGCCAGCGAATGCCCCAGGCTGCGAGGGGAGAAGGAATCCGATATCGGAGCCGCGAATTTCACGATTACCGTGGATCGCGATGGTTACGTCACGCGCGCGCGGCTCGACCGCTCCTCCGGGGATGAGCGCATCGATCAGCTTTTCGGCGGACTGACGGCTGCACTTCAGTTCGACCCTCTAGCCAACACACCGGCAGCCGCAGTGGAGTCGGCGGTAACGCTGGGCTATGCCTGCTCGCCCACGGTTGCCGCTGTAACGTTCGAGATCAAGCAGCCAGAGGGCGACACGGCTTACGTGGCTCCTCCGCCGCCCGATGCGCTGCCGATGCCCCATCGTGATTGACGCAAGCTTTCGTTTTACCATCCACGCCACCGCCGGCGCCGCGCGCGCCGGCGTTTTCACGAC
>JBPCJT010000049.1:0-7050 GCA_051005015.1 Gemmatimonadaceae bacterium
CGTTGGAACAGATGACACTGAAGCGATTCACGAACGAGGAACCGGGAGGCGGGGGGGAAGATGGGGGAGACGGTGCCAGCGACCAGGTAGCAGGGAGCAGGGGCCGGGGAGACAGAAACACGATCGCAGGAACCACGATCCCGGGAGCAGGAACCAGGGTCCGGACATCGGGATCTCACCTCCTGTCCACCAGTTTCTGATTCGGTCCTGGTAGATGGGTTCCCGCCTCCCGCCTCCATTCTCCCTGGCGTTACAATGCCCAACGTTGCTGAGCTGTACCAGAGTCTGATCCTCGATCACAATCGATCACCACGCAATTTTCGCGTGATGGTTGACCCCGACCGGAGTGTAGAAGGAAATAATCCGCTCTGCGGAGATGAGCTGACCGTTTGGCTTCGCATGGATGGAGACACCATCGCCGATGTCAGCTGGATGGGCAAAGGCTGCGCGATATCGAAGGCATCTGCGTCCATGATGACGGCCGCGGTAAAGGGAGCTCGCCGGGAGGCGGCGGAGACGCTGTACGAGGACTTTCACGACCTCGTCACTGGTAAGCTTGCAGATGAGAAAGTGCAGTCCCTTGGAAGGTTGGCGGCGTTCGCAGGGGTCGCCAGGTTTCCGATTCGGGTGAAGTGCGCCAGTCTTGCGTGGCATGCATTGCACGCGGCGTTGCGGGTTACCGGACCGTCTTCGGCTGGTTGATGCAGAAGAGCTCACGTTCCAGGCAGGAGGACTTCGAGCCCGTGGCACGTTTGATGGATGTTCCTGTTGGCGCGTTGGTTGGGGTCGCGAAATTGGATGGGGAGCGCATCTGCCTGGCCAACGTCGATGGAGAGATCATGGCTGTGAGCGACATTTGCACGCATCAGGAATTTTCACTCTGCCAGGGGACGCTGCTGCCCAACGCCACGATCGAGTGTGCCTGGCATGGTGCACGTTTCAGCCTGCGGAGCGGCAAGGCGCTGCGCACGCCAGCCGAGGCATCGCTGCCAGTATACCAGGTGCGTGTGATAAACGGAGCCATTCTCGTGGGTGGACGAAGATTATGACGTCTCTCGCGCCCCGCTCGGACTTTCCTCTTCTCTCCGCTCGCCCCGAACTCCGATACCTCGACTCGGCTGCGACTTCCCAGAAGCCGCGCGCCGTGCTCGATGCTATAAGCTCGTACTACAGCGAGGACAACGCCAACCCACACCGGGGTGCATACGAACTGAGCGTCCGCGCTACAGAACGCTATCATGCGGCTCGCCAGAGGGTTGCTCGCTTCTGCGGCGTCGCAGATGCCGACTGTCTGATCTTCACGCGCGGAACTACGGAAGCGATCAACCTCGTTGCTTCGGCTTGGGGAAGAGCCAATATCAGATCGGGGGATGAGGTAGTCGTCACTGCCATGGAACACCACGCCAACTTCGTCCCATGGCAGCAGATAGCTTTCGAGCGGGGCGCCCGCTTCCGGATATGCGAGTTGACGCCGGACGGGCGAATAGACCTTGACGAGCTTCGCGCGATGCTCGGCAGGCAAACGCGTGTCGTGGCGTTCAGTCATGTCAGCAACGCACTCGGAACCATCAACCCCGTGGGAGAAATCGCTGCTCTGGTGCGCGAGCGAAGCGATGCTTTGATCGTCTGCGACGGCGCCCAGGGAGCACCCCATCTCCCCGTCGGTTTCGACAATCTCGGTGTAGACTTCTACGCCTTCAGCGGACACAAAATGTGCGGTCCCATGGGCATTGGTGCGCTTATTGGCCGCCGGGCTACGCTCGAGTCAATGCCGCCTTATCAAACAGGTGGCGACATGATCGAGTTCGTGCTCGACTACCGGACGACCTGGAATGTTTTGCCGCACAAATTTGAAGCGGGTACGCCGAACGTGGGAGATGCCGTGGGGCTCGCTGCAGCCGCGGACTACCTCGACGGGCTGGGGATGGTTGCGGTTCGCGCGCACGAGCTTGCGCTTGCAAAAATCGCCTCGAGCGCTCTCAGCGACATCGATGGAGTACACGTTTACGGTCCGCCTCCCGCGGACCGGAGCGGTGTGGTCAGCTTTACGCTTAGCGATATCCATCCGCACGACCTTGCCACCATCCTCGATGGCGATGGTGTCTGTATTCGAGCCGGCCATCATTGCGCCCAGCCGCTCATGCGCCGCCTCGGCGTCGCCGCTACCGCGCGCGCGTCGTTCTACGTATACAACGAGGAGGCAGATATCGAAGCGCTTCTCGGGGCGCTTCACCGCGCCCGGGAGCTGTTTGGATATGCCGGAGTCTGACTCGGCAAGCACGCAGCTAGCGACTCTGTACCAGGAAATGATCCTGGATCACTACCGAAGGCCGCGAAACAAGACGCCGCTGCCCAATGCGGATGTCACCGTTGAACGGAATAACCCGCTCTGCGGCGACCTGATCGAGCTCAGTCTGGCATTCGGCGGTGACCGCGTGCTGGCAGCCGCGTGGCGCGGACAGGGTTGTTCAATTTCATCGGCTTCGGCGTCGATGATGACGCAGGCGATAACCGGCGGCACGCGCAGCCACGCACGAAGCGTCGCCGCGCGATTCGGGGCTATGCTATCCGGCGATCGCGAAGCGGCAGTTGACGAGACTCTCGGCGATCTGAGAGCGCTGTCAGCAGTGGCGCGGTATCCCATGCGCATCAAGTGCGCGCTGCTACCCTGGAGCGCGCTCGAGGAAGGAATGCGGCGGGGACTCGGGAGTGGGAAGTAGGATTGAGCCTTGCGGATTGCGGAGCACTGCATCCACGTCCGCTCCGCTAGAACGAGCTCAATCCGCAATCCGTAACCCCACTCCCTAGCCCCCGGCACCTACTACCTCTATCATCGTCGCGTGACTGACATCCTCGACGGGCTCCGGCTCGCACTCGCCGATGAGTACCATATCGAAAAGGAGATTGGCCGCGGCGGGATGGCCACCGTCTATCTCGCACGCGACCTGAAACACCAACGTCAGGTCGCACTCAAGGTTCTGCGCCCCGACCTTGCCACATCGCTCGGCAGCGAGCGCTTTCTCCGCGAGGTACAGATCGCTGCGGCACTCACACACCCGCACATCCTTCCCGTACATGATTCCGGTGAGGCAAACGGGCTGCTGTATTACGTGATGCCGTTCGTGGCAGGCGAGTCTCTGCGCGGGCGACTTGACCGCGAGAAGCAGCTTCCCATCGATGAGGCGATCGAGATTGCGCGCGAAGTCGCCGATGCGCTGGCGTATGCCCACGCGCAGGGTGTCGTGCACCGGGACATCAAGCCGGAGAACATTCTGCTTCCGGGGGGACGACATGCCTCGGTAGCAGATTTCGGCATAGCGATGGCGGTCGCATACGCGGCAGGAGAGCAGCGACTCACCGAACGAGGACTCGCGATCGGAACACCGGCGTACATGAGTCCCGAGCAGGCGGGCGGCGAAGCGGACGTGGACGGCCGCAGCGATATCTACAGCCTGGGGTGCGTGTTCTTCGAGATGCTGGCCGGCTTCCCTCCATTCCGCGGCCCGACGGCAATGTCGGTAATTGCGCAGCAGATCAGCGAGCATGTGCCGGAGCTGCACGTGCTTCGCGACACGATACCCCCAAGCGTGGAGACAGTAGTCAAGCGTGCGCTGGCGAAGATGCCGGCGGACCGCTACCAGTCGGCCGCAAAGCTCGCAGCGGCGCTCGCGGCCATTCCGACGCGTTGGTCCTCCGGGTTCCGGCGCATTGTCACACACGATGGTGACGAAGAAACAGGGGAATCCATCGCGGTTCTGCCGTTCGTGAACATGAGCTCCGACGAAGAGAATGAATACTTCAGCGATGGCATGACCGAGGAGCTAATTCACGCTCTCACGAAGGTAGATGGATTGCGCGTCGCATCGCGGACATCGGCGTTCGCCTTCAAGGGAAAGGATGTGGACGCAAGAGAGATAGGCCGGAAGCTCAACGTGACCACCCTGCTCGAAGGCAGCGTGCGCAAGGCGGGGACCAAGCTTCGTGTAGCGACCCAGCTGATCAAGGTCTCCGATGGCTACCACATCTGGAGCGAGACTTTTGAACGCGACCTGAAGGATATATTCGCGGTTCAGGACGATATCGCGAATCGCATTGTGGAGACACTCAAGCTGAGTCTACTCGGAGAGCGGAAGTCGCTCGTTGTACCTCCCACCGTGAATGTCGAAGCGTACAATGATTATCTGCGAGGACGCTTTTACTGGAACAAGCGCAACGAGGAGGCCCTTCAGCGCGGAATCGGCTGCTTCAGCGACGCCGTACGCAGCGACCCACACTTCGCTCTCGCCTACGTCGGTCTCGCGGATTCCTACATCGTGCTCGGCGGCTACGGATACCTGCCCACGCGCGACGCGTACACTCGCGCGAAGGCGGAGGCGATCAGGGCGCTTGAGATCGACGAAGATCTCGCCGAGGCCCACACTTCCCTGGCGTACGTTCGCACGTTCTACGACTGGGACTGGGCAGCGGCCGACATGGCGTTTCGACGGGCGATAGAGCTAAACCCCAACTACCCTACCGCTCGTCAATGGTATGGCCAGTATCTGGCATCGATGGGAAGGTTCGACGAGGCCGTCGCGACGCTCGCGCGCGCCATTCAGCTCGACCCACTCTCGCTCCCCATCTGCGCCAGCATGGGGCGCGCGCTGTACTACGCCCGCCGCTTCGACGAAGCAATCGACCAATGCCGCTCCACGCTGGAGATGGAACCTACTTTCGCGCTGGCGCACGCGTGGCTGGGGATGGCGTATCTCTCCAAAAAGGAGACGTCACAAGCCATGGCAGAGCTCGAAAAAGCGGTGGAGCTCACTAACGGGAATCCGGTTCTGCTCGCGGGTCTCGGTGCGGCGTACGCCGTCGCTGGTGAACGCACGGAGGCATTGAAGATACTCGCGGCTCTCAAGGAGGAAGCCAAGCGGCGCCAGGTGTTGCCGGTATTCGTAGCAGTTGTCCATGGCGAGCTGGGCGAAGCGGACGAGGCATTTCGCTGGCTGGAAGTTGCGTATGAGGAACGCTCGGACTGGCTGGTGAGTCTCAAGGTGAGTCCATGGTTCGACTCTCTGCGGCACGACGCGCGGTTCAACCAGTTGCTTCGGAAGATGCAGCTTGAATAACGCCGGAGCGTGGCAGGTGGAAAGTCGGAGGCGGCTTGAATCGCTTGTCATCGTCACTGCGATTAGCCTCCTGCCAGGTTGCGGCACGACGGGAAAGCACGTTCTCATAGGCACCGCGACGCTCGGTACCTTTGGCACGCTTTTGGGCAGATCGTCCGCAAACACCAGTCGGATACAGCAGCCGAAAGACCCCGTCTATCCGTCCCGCGCCTTCGTCACGGCAGAAATCTTCAAGAGCATGATCTATCTTGCCCGAACTGACTCCGGAGTGATCGTAATCGATCTCGGGTGGAGTGACGCCGATGATCTTCTCCTGGAAAATCTGGGAAAGCTCCGCTTTCGCCTAGACCCGTCAGAACCCGCAACGGTGAAGCGCGCAACAGTGCACGACATTTTCGGAGTTTTTCTCACGCACAGTCACCACGATCATATCCAGGGGTGGCGCACCGTGAGCCAGCGGCGCGGAACCTTCCGCTGGCATGAGGATTCCACTTACCGGCGGAACATCTATCTAGCGAAGGCTGAACGCGGCTACTTGCTGCAAAAAGCGGAGTTCAGCGGCCCTGTGCCCAAGATCACCGAGCACCTCGCCGCGTGGCTGACGCGCGCGAAGGTAGTGCGTCCGCGGCGGCCCCGAGAGGGGCAGGTCAAGACGAATACGTTTTCCAAGGATACCTGCTTCACCCTGGGTCGCGACACTTTGTACGCGCTGACGGTTTCGGGACATACTCAGGGAAGCACCGCCTACATTTTCCGGAACGTCATGTTCGTTGGAGACGCACTGACGACGGGCACCCCGCTGTTTCTTTTCCCAATGCCTTCCTGGGCGCCGTGGAACCTGGGCCGCATGCGCCGCGGAGGTTGGGTGTATGCTGATGACATAAGACAGAATCGCGCGAGCGTGAGCAAGTTGCGCGACAAGGTGGGACGGTTACCACGGCAGTCACGGCCCGCGGTTGGCTGCATCGCCCACGCCCTTTGCCAACCTATGCTGACGCCAAAAGAGTGGAAGCGCTTCTGGGAAAAAGCTGTTGATGATTCTCCTGTTGCCCTGACAAGGACAGATACGCTGCCGGAGATCACACCCCTGGCGCTGGGTTGCTCGCTGCGCGAAAGTGAATAGCGAAAGTACGGAGTAGGGACCGGAGCCAGATGCCGCTGCAAGCCCACGGTCACTTCCGCGCCGGGCCAGGGTACTCGCTTCCGGTAATCGCGAATGTCGTCGCGGAGTATTCCCCGGCCCTACTCCCTCCTCCCGGCTCCCACTTTTCTAGTCCCCACTCCCCAGCCATCAAGGCACCCTACCGCTCCCTCCGTCCATCAGCATCGCCAGAATCAAGGCTGCCCACTGCGGGCCGAGAAACCCATCAGCCCCGTCGTCGTACCACTCGGCAAGCGAGTGCGCGCCTCCGCCAGTCCCGCCACCGTCGATCGTGATCGCCGGGATGCCAAGTCCCATCGGAATGTTTGCGTCCGTGCTCGATGCTTCCGTACTGCTAACCGGAATTCCCAACGACCGCTGCGCATCCTGCGCGACACGGACTATTCGCGACGAGTCCGCCTGGCCGCCCGCGGGTCGAATTCCCATGGTGTCCAGCTTCACAGTCAAATGTACGTTTGAGTCCGGCCAGCGCGCACGCTCCGCTGCATGCGCACTCCGCACCGCGCCTTGAAACTGCGCGTCCAGAGTCTCCAGTGCATTCGCGGACTCGGAGCGCAGGTCCACCTCCATCGTGGCTTCGCTGGAGATCGAGTTCACGGAGGTGCCTCCCCTGAGAATGCCCACGCTGAAGGTCGTCTTCGGGTCCGCCGGAACGCGTAGCTCGCTTATCGCTGCGATCGCGCGCCCCAGCGCGTGAATCGGGTTCGGCATTCCGAACGCGCCGTAGCTGTGTCCGCCGGGCCCGCGATAGCTCACCCGGTAACGGTGGCTCCCGAC
>JBPCJT010000050.1:0-7449 GCA_051005015.1 Gemmatimonadaceae bacterium
GAGAAGGATCACTTCCAGGCTCGGTATGAACAACATATGGCTCGTTGAGCATTCTGCCATTTAGACGAACGGCACCGTCTCGCATCTCGACCGTATCACCCGGCATGCCGATCAGTCGTTTGACAAAGTCCTTGGAAAGGTCCCCGGGCCACTCGAAAACCACGACATCCCCACGGTCAGGCCGCTCAATCGCCGGAAGATGCTTCCCCGTGAATGGCACTTCCGCACCGTACACTGCCTTGTTCACCAGGAGAAAATCACCGACCAGGAGCGTATGCTCCATACTGCCCGTCGGAATTTTGAAGGCTTCGACGAGAAAGGTTCGGATGATGAGAAACAGGAGCACCGCGATCTGAAAGGACTTCGCCCATTCCCAAAAGAGATGGCGCGCCGAGCGTGAGCGATTGAGCTGACGCAAAAGCTCCTTGCGTTGCTCTTCAGTGATCTCGGTAATTGCCACAGGGCGGTCGTTCATGTGCTGCTTGCGTCGGCGGGATCGAGAAACGTTACAAAGTAGCCAAGTTGTTCGACAAGGCGCTCGACCGCGGAACGCGCTTGGGCTGAAAGTTGAAGTGTTACGACCGTATGTTGCCCCGACTGCCCGACTCCCATCGCGATAATCGGAACACGCTCAGCGTCGAGCAGGCGTCGCATGCGCGATGCCAGATCAGGCGTCGAGCGGGCGGAGACAGCGACGACAAGCTCCGCCTCCCGTTCGGCGGGGCTACCCGCCGTGGATACCGGCAGCGCGGCTACAACTTGCCGTACCGTCGATTCGATAAGTCCACGCGAGATTCCGCGCCCTGCCACTCGCCGCTCCACGCGCTCGCTCAACGCTCGAGCCAGTTCATTCCTGTGAGTCCGGGCCATCGCCCTCCGCAATTAACAAACGTTCCACAAGTGATTCAAGGGCACAAAGGACGGATTATGGCTGACAACTGTCAACTGCGAACTGCGAGTTAACTCAAGTAGGGTAGTTGTCAATCTGAGCTCGCTGTAACGAGCCCGAGAAATCGACGTACCCTACCTTTGTCTCCGAATAGAAGTCATATACTTCCCAACCGCCTTCGCGGTGCCCATTTCCGGTTTGCTTCACCCCGCCGAATGGAAGATGCGCTTCAGCTCCGATCGTGGGAGCATTTATATACGTAATACCATTGTCCAGCTCACTTAGTGCCTGAAAGGCAGTCTGAACGTCCCGGGTGTAAAGCGAAGATGACAGCCCGTACTTCACATCGTTATTTACCGTGAAAGCTTCCTCGGGTGTACGCACCCGGATTACAGAAAGGACCGGGCCGAAGATCTCCTCCTGCTCAATCCTGCTGCCAGGCTTTACCCGGGCGAAAATAGTCGGCTCGTAAAAGTGCCCCTTGGCCAGACTCTTGCCTTCAGCTCGGCGTCCGCCGCATAGAAGATCCGCGCCCTCCGCCTGGCCAATGTCAACGTAGCGCTCGACCTTTTTGATCGCTTGATCATTGATTACTGGCCCGACGTCAGTGCCCTCCTTCCGACCGTCTCCCAACTTGAGTGCGCGCACCCGGTCGATCAGCTTGCTGAGCAGATCATCGTGAATACCGGTTTGCAGAATGAGCCGGCTGGTCGCTGTGCACCGTTGGCCGGCGGTGCCGAAAGCACCCCAGAGAACTCCTTCGATCGCAAGATCGATATCGCCATCGTCCAGCACGATCATGGCGTTCTTCCCCCCCATCTCCAGCGAAAGGCGCTTGTGCATTCGGCCGCACGTCTGGCCCACAATCCCCCCGGTGGCGGTCGAGCCAGTGAAAGAGACGAGCGCCACGTTCGGATGCTCTACAATCGCGGCCCCGACGGTGGCGCCTGCACCCTGCACGAGTTGTATCACCGCGGGCGGCAAGCCGGCCTCGAGTAGAATCTCGACGAAGACCGTTCCCGTGTGCGGTACATCCTCGGCGGGCTTGAAGACTACGGAATTTCCGCACAGCAGTGCCGGGAAAATCTTCCATGTTGGAATTGCGAGCGGGAAGTTGAAGGGCGTGATGATTCCCGCCACTCCAATCGGCCGCCTGAAGCTCATCGCCCACTTGGACCTCAGCTCGCTCGGCACCGTGCGCCCGAACAATCGGCGACCCTCGCTCGCTGCGTAGTAGGCCGTATCGATGCCCTCCTGCACGTCGCCGCGCGTCTCGGCAAGTGGCTTCCCCATTTCGCGCGTCATGAGATCGGCGATCTCCTCCTTTCGGACCGCCAGCAGGTCGCCAACTTTCCGAAGTATATCGCCACGAGCCGGAGCTGGTGTACGCCTCCATTGTTCGAAACCCTGACGGGCCGATGCGACGGCGCGATCCACGTCCTCGCGCCCGGAGAGAGGAAAACGTCCTATGACATCGGACGTGTCTGCCGGATTCACGTTGTCGAAGTAGCTCCCCGTGGAAGGTTCGACCCAGCTGCCCGCAACGAAGTTCCTGAAGGTTTTCATGATCGTACAGCTCGGTTCGGTGGTCTCATCATCGAATGATCTCGGCGCGTGCCGAATTGTCGCAAGGAGGCACTGCTGGCCAATGTTCCGGGCACCAGTGTGCCAGGTACAAGGAAGCATGGAGGGCGATTGGAGGCCAAGCCGTACCGCCTGTTCATTCGCAGAACCACGTTGTCGGATGATTCAGGTCCGGGCGCGCATAGCCGACACGCGGGAGAAGCTGAGTAGCGGCAAGACCAATTCCCCACGCGACAACCATCAGTGACGCCACATGTGCCGCGCCCGCGCGATGCCGCCACGTCCAGACGCCGCTCCACATACCAGCGAGCGCTATGAGAGCGATTCCGCCGAGGTAGAGAAAGAGATTGGGGCCGCACCGAATCGGGTATGTCGCGTGCGGCCAGAAAAGGATGCCCACAGCGATACCTAGCGCAACCAGAACTCGAAGGTAAACTGCCCAACCGCGCGTCGGCCTTGTAGCGGGTGTGAGCCCGTGCGCTGAAGGCGCGGCCCCCCGCTTAAACGGCGCCGGTGCACTCGCCTTTGCCGGAGGAGTCGCGCTCGCGCGCAACAATTCCTCGTCTGAAACGGACGCCAACTGCTTGTCGATCTTCGCGAGTTCCCTGTCCCAGTCGGTCATGGCACTATCCCTGGTACCTGGTTCATGGTCCCACACTCACACATTTTCCCTCGCGAGCGCGTATCGCTCGATTTTCTTGTACAGATTAGACCTCGGCATGTCGAGCGTTCGCGCCGTTTCCGAAACGTTCCAGTCCATCTCGCGCAGCTTCGCGAGCAGAAAGGCACGTTCCGCCGCATCCTTGAATTCCTCGAATGTTCGGCAAGCCAGGAGTGATCCGATGCTCGCACCCTCCATGGACCTGCGCCCAACCAGCCGGTCGATGTCCGCGGCAGCTACCCGAGGCCCGGCAGAAAGTATCAGCAGGCGTTCTATGGTGTTGCGAAGCTCTCTCACGTTGCCTGGCCAGTCGAGCTCCGCCAGACGCTCTACCGCCTCGGGCGTTAACAGCCGGGGCGCTATGCCCTCCCGCTGGGTCAGCAGATTCGTGAAGTGCGCCACCAGCTGCGGAATATCCTCACGCCGGTCGCGCAGAGGTGGAACCTGCACGGGAACGACATTCAGGCGGTAGTAAAGATCCTCGCGGAATGTGCCGCTCGAGATCTCCTCTTCGACTTTCTTGTTGGTGGCGGCAATGACCCGCACGTCCACAGCCAATGCCTTGCCCCCCCCAATCCGGGTGACCACGCCATCTTCCAGTACGCGGAGAACCTTCGCCTGTGCTGCGAGACTCATGTCGCCAATCTCATCCAGAAAGAGAGTCCCGCCCGTGGCCTGCTCGAACTTGCCCGCGCGATCCGCTATTGCCCCGGTGAATGAGCCCTTCAAGTGACCGAACAGCTCGCTCTCGATGAGCTCGCCTGGAATAGCGGCACAGTTCACTTCGACGAACGGCGCCTTAGCGCGCGGTGATAGTCGGTGGAGGGCACGCGCCACGAGCTCCTTGCCGGTACCGTTTTCGCCGGTAATGAGGACGCGCGCAGGGGTCGGCGCCACCCTCTCGATCTTCTCGATCAAGGCCCGAATTGCGTACGATTTACCCACAATCTCATGACGCGATTCGATTGTCTCGCGAAGCCTGTTGTTCTCCTCCTGAAGATCGAGGTGCTGCAGCGCGTTGCGAAGGGTGACGAGAATGCGATCGGTATCCAGCGGCTTCTCCAGAAAGTCGTAGGCTCCGCTCTGCGTCGCCTCGACCGCGGTCTGAATCGTACCGTGCCCGCTGATCATGACGATCGTCGCCGTTGCGTCGTGCTCGCGAATCTTTTGCAGTGCCTCCAGACCATCGATGCCCGCCATCTTGACGTCCATGAAAACCAGATGCGGACGCCAGCGATTGTATTCGGCAATCGCATCAACCGCGTTTTCGGCCGTGCGCACGTCGTATCCTTCGTACTCCAGCAGCTGTCCCAGTGCCGCGCGCACCCCACGCTCATCGTCCACCACGAGGATGCGCCTGGTCACGGCACTGCTTTGTAGAGCGTGATCTTTCCCTTTCCGATGCGCACGTCGCCGATGTACGCCGGTATCACGAGCGGCAGTGCTTCGGCCGCCAGCCCGTCCGGTCGTTTTCCCTCTTCAATCTGGCGGACGAGCTTGGGGATCAGCTGCGGGGGAACCGAAAAGTCCCGGATCTGTAGCGCCTTCACCCTGTACTGCGCGAGGCCGGGTCGGATGACGTCGAGGGTCCCGCCAAACTGCACACGCTCCCGGTCGCTCAGCATCGCCCCGATGGGGCCCAAGGTCTTCTTGCCCCCAAAATCGCTCAGTTTCACGGAGGCGCGAACGAATAGTTGGTCGCCAATGACGGCCGCTTCAATGGACTCCGCCGACGGTGGCAACACGCCTTTCGACAACTCCTCGAACACGTACGATGAAACACCCCCAGGCCTTAAATTCGCGAAAACCTGGCCTCGCGGTTGGCCCAGCTTTTCTATCGTCTCGCGAGCCTGCGCGGCGGCGGCTGGCGTGAGAGGCTCCCAGACTACTGCGCCCGCTGACGCCCGCTCTTCCGCTCGATATTCGCGCCACTTCGGATACAGGAAGTATCCCGCGACCGCAAGCGCCACCAGCACCACAAGACAGCCGATCGTTCGAAAGCAACCCAAGCTCAGTGTCCTCCAAGTGGTGCGGAATCGAGCACCTTGTAGCGCGACCCGGCTGGCGAGAGCGTGCTCTGCATTAGATCCACAGCAGACACCTCGATCGTACTCTGAAAGTCAGTTGCGCGCGCGGCATTGCGCAATGCTAATGCGACCTGCCGCGAAACCGGCTGCTTCGCTCTTCCCAACGTCAGGTGTGGGCGAAATGCCCTGCCCTCCAACTCAACTCCAAGCGCTGCGCAGGCCAATTCAATGTCGTGGTGCATCAACTCGAGCCTCGGTTCCTGCGCCACTCCCATCCATACGATGCGCGGCTGTAGAAGGTTTGGAAACGCCCCAAGGCCGCCGAGTGTGAGTGTCACTGGACGAAGGGCCGCGGCCACGTTACGCATCCGATCGCGCAGCTGACTGACTGTATTCTCCCGCTGCTCGCCGAGGAATTTGAGCGTGAGGTGAAGTCGCTCTTCGCTCACCCACGATATCGCTGGCGCAGCTGAACGCATTGTCTCTGTTGCCGCTCTGATCGCCGAGCGGTCTGCGGGCGGCAGATTAATCGCGAGAAAGACGCGCAACGGCGGAAGGCGGGAGGCGGGAAGTCGGAGGCGCTGGTCGCGAAACTGGCGTCGGAGATTTTGAGTTCCCCTCCGAATCTCGATTGCCGTCACTTGCCTCCCTCCTCCCTCCTCCCGCACCCCGATACCCGTATCCTTCCGGATCGATCTCTACGCGCTTGAATCCGGCGGCCAGCACGGCGTTCTCGACGCGGTGCAAGTTGTCGGGCGCGAGCCAGCGCTGCAGCTCGTCGCGCGCAATCTCGACGCGGCCGACGTTACCCTGATGCCGCACCCGGAGATCTCCCGTTATTCCGAGTTCCCGAAGGGTGCGCTCGGCGACTTCAACCTGGCGTAGTCGCGCGGGTGTGACTGCAAAGCCTTGCGGGAGGCGTGACGAGAGGCACGGAGACGATGGCTGCGACCACGTTGGAATCCCGCGACGCCGCGACAGCAGACGAATCTCAGCCTTGGTGAACCCCAGCTCGGCGAGCGGCGAGCGAACCCCATGCTCGCGGCCAGCCTGCATACCCGGACGATAATCGAACAGGTCGTCCGCGTTTGTGCCGTCTGCAATCGTGGCGATCCCCTGTTCGGCGGCTACGGCACGCAGCTTTCCCCAGAGTTCCGCCTTGCAGAAGTAGCACCGGTTGGACGGGTTCGCGGCGTACCTCGGATCGTTCATTTCGTCCGTGTCAATTTCCAGCACCGAAAGCCCGAACTCGCCAGCGACACGCTTGGCCATTTCCCACTGCTCGGCGGGGTACGATGCCGAGCGCCCTATGACGGCGAGCACACGCTCCGGTCCCATAACGTCCACCGCAAGGCACCCGAGGTAGGCCGAATCGACGCCACCGCTGAAACCGAGCATCAAGGAGCCCTGCGCTCTCAGCCAATCAGTGAGCTTCCGCTCCTTTTCGAGAGCAACTGCTTCCGCATCGGAAGTTAGAACGACTTGCATGCTGAAACGTAGTTTGGTGGTGCGAGACTATGGAAGTGCGTTCCGCGAATCCTGTTCATCCCGTCAAAAAATCATGGTGCGGAAGACCAAGACGAAAGCGCTGAGAATCAAACGCGATTCGCCCAATCCTGTTTCGTGAAGTCGATTCGACGAGATAGCCATCGCCTCCAGAAAGGAACCTCGCGGCGAGCCAGCTTTGCGATGACATTACGGAACGCCGCCAGCATCTCCGAAGCTTCGGCGTATCGCGCATCCGAAGCCGGAGACAGAGCTCGCCTGATCCAGGCCCCGATCTCTCTTTGAATCCCTTCGAGATCGGGTTTGCCGGACAGCTGCCGCGCCAGGATTGCCTTGGCATCGTCCGAGCCAAATGGCGGGGAACCAGTAAGCACATATACAACTATTGCGGCCATGGCAAAGCAGTCGGCCTGCGGCCCCTGAACTTCGCCGAGCAGTTGCTCGGGCGGGGCAAATGCGGGCGTGCCAGTGGTGCCGGCCGCCTCCTCGCCCGGAAGATTAGCTATGCCAAAGTCCGCTATTCGCCACCGGCGATACCGATCGAGCAGGATGTTCTCAGGCTTGAGATCGCGGTGAACGATCCCGTTTGCGTGGGCTGTGCTCAGCCCGTCGAGAACGAGATCGATCTGCGGCGCAATGTCCACGAATGCGAGCTTTCCAGATCCCGAAATGAGATCCTCCAGCGAGCCTCCCTCGGCGAGCTCCATCGTGTACCAGGCGACGTCACCGCGCCGGTCCCAGTCGTAGACTGGGACGATGGCGGGGTGCGCCAGCTGCGCGGC